>JAKOVA010000048.1 GCA_029782335.1 Actinomycetes bacterium
AGGGAGGTCCGAAGTCGGGTGTGTTCCTCCAGGTGCTGCACACCGAGGGAGACGATCTGGCGATTCCCGGGGAGTCGTTCGGATTCGGCGAGCTGAAGTCGGCGCAGGCCGCGGGAGACTTGCAGGCGCTCCACGACGCTGGCCAGACGAGGGCGTATCGGGTCGAACTCTCCGATCTCCTCGACCTCTGACCCCCCCCACCACTTCCAACCTCCGACCCCCCCACCCTTCCGAACTTTGGGTCCTCCGTACCGAATTCGGGACACTCGACCCAAAGTTCGGGCGGGGTCGGGCGGGGTCGGGCGGGGTCAGGTGGTCGTGAACCAGCCGTCGGAGCCGACGGGCGTGCCCATCCGTGGGACGTACTGATCGAAGTAGACGCGTGACATCAGCTCGCGGCGACTGCGGACGTCCGCCTTCTCGAAGACCGACTTGAGGTGGTCCTGCACGGTGTAGCGGGACATGTGCAGGGTGCTGGCGATCTCGCGGGTGTCGACACCCTGGAGCACGAGCTGGGTCACCTCCCGCTCCCGCGGTGTCAGGTCGAAGGCGGCGACGACGATCGCGACGATCTCGGGTGGCCGCGCTTCCTCGATGGTCACCACAACATCGGTGCCCGAACTGGTCGGGCCGCTGAGGGGAGAGGCGTGGAGGACCAACCACCGCCCGCTGCGTCCCCGCACCCGGAGCCGGGGGATGGTGGAACCGGTGCCGGCGGCGAGACGGCGGGCCGCAGCGACGATCCCAGCGATCACGCTCGCAGTGCCGCTGTCCTCGGGAGTCACCCCAAGATCGTCCAGCCACACCCCCGCGCCGTCGCTCATCTGTCCGAGCACGTCATCGCCATGGACGATCAGCACCGCGGGGGCCGACGGCAGCCGCTCGTGGGTGTCGACGTCGGCCACCCGCCCGACGAGGAGACCCGAGCGAAGCCCGATGGCGAAATCCCGGGAGAGCGACCCGACGAAGGACACCTCCTCCTCCACGAAGTTGGGGTCGCCGATCCGCCGGTGTAGCCCGAAGCCACCCCAGGTGTGGCCGTCAGCGCGGCCGATCATCCGGAGCTCGTCGGAGAATCCGTACTGGGGGTGCAGGAACTCCTGGGTGCGCCGCAGCGCGGACGGGTCATCGAGTGCTTCGATTCGGGGAGCGGTGGCGAGCACGCCGCGGGCGGTCAAGCTGGCGAAGTTCGTGGGGTTGTCGAAGCCGTATTCAGTCATTCCCCACTGGGCGTCCGCGGTTTCGTCAGCCACGAGTTCGCCCAGCTTGATCGTGCCGGTGCACAGGTGAGTGGCGGGGTCGAAGAGGGCGGTGCACATCGCACGGAACGGCACCGCCCGCTGTAGCGATGCGAACACTTCGGGAAGGAACTCGTCGAGTGGCAGTCCCGCGTGGGCGAGTACCTCGATGTCACGGCGCACCCGCTCGGCGGTCAGCTGACTCATCACGATGGACACTCTGCACCGCTGGCGGGCTGGCCGAAACCCCACATTGTTGGGGGGCCCACCCGGACCCCACCCGAACCCCACCCGGACCCCACCCGGACCCCACCCGGACCCCACCTGAACTTTGGGTCGAGCGTCCCGAATTCGGCGCGGAGGACCCAAAGTTCGGAAAGGGGTAAAGCGATCGAAAGGGGTAAAGGGTTCGGAAAGCTATCCGCCGCTCGCGACGACCAGGCGCACGGTGGAGGTCTCACCGCCATCCACGATCTCCAAGGCGATCCGGAGCCCGTCGCGCGTGTCGGTCGTCGAGCGGACCGCACCACCCGGATCGAGGTCCCACAGCGGCGATGGGTGGAGCAAGACCCGCTCGTCGCGGAGCGCCGGCAACTTGGAACCCTTGATGAACGCGTCCGTCTCACTGCTCTGGTAGCGGAAGGTCACGTCGAGTTCGCCCTCGCCAACACGGGTGGCGCGGTAGTCGGTGCTCGACGCCGGGAACCGGAGACCGGCCGTCTTCTGCAGCCCCGCCTTGCTCGTCGATCCCGCGAAGGGGAGTGGGGGCTGGGTGGTGGTGGTCGGACCGCCCGGAGTGGGTTGCTTGTCGCAGCCGGCAAGCGTCGCCGGCGCCACGACGAGTGCGGCCACGAGACAGGTCGCGGCGACTCGTCGACAAGTCATCCGACGCCTCGTTCGGGAACCGCGCGGACCACGGCGGCGGCAGTCTTGTAGATGAGCTCCGCCGGGCCGAGTTCGTCGGGCCGCAACAGGTTCGCCATGATCCGCAGCACCCACTCCATCAGCGTCCGGGACTGCATCCCGATCCGGGTGAGTTCCCGCATCGCTGCGGGATGGCCGATGAGGCGGACGAAGAGCCGGGCAACCTTGAAGTAGAGGCCGTACTCGGCGTCGAGCAGGTCGGGGTAGCGCTGCAGGGGTTG
>JAKOVA010000061.1 GCA_029782335.1 Actinomycetes bacterium
CCGCGTGCACGGAGACGACGCGTGCCGGCCACCTCGGCGCTCGCCAGGACCACGTCGTCCTTGACAAGCCAGTTGGTGGGCTCAGACGTTGAAGCGGATCTCGACGACGTCTCCATCCTGGACCTCGTACTCCTTGCCCTCCACGCGGAGCTTCCCCGCCTCGCGGGCGCGTGACCACGACCCCAGCTCCAAGAGCTCGTCCCAACGGATCACCTCGGCCCGGATGAAGCCACGCTCGAAGTCCGTATGGATCACCCCCGCGGCCTGCGGAGCACGGGACCCGGCGCGAAACGTCCAGGCCCGCGACTCCTTCTCCCCGGTCGTAAAGAACGTCCGCAGGCCGAGGCGGTGATACGCGGTCCGCAGGAAGCGGGCCAGCGCGCCGTCCCCCAGGCCCAACGCTTCGAGCATCTCCGCGCGTTCCGCCTCGTCGAGGAGCACCGCCTCCGCTTCGAGTTGCACACACGCCGCGATGACATCGGCGTCCTCGCCGAGCGCGGCGGCAACTGACGATGCGATCCCCTCCGCCTCGTCGAGTTGGCCCTCGTCGATGTTGACCACCGCCATCGCCGGCTTGTTCGTCAACAGGAAGTAGGGGCGGAGCAGCGAGCGCGCCTCGGCGGAGAGGCCTGCCCGATACAGCGGAGTCCCCGCACGCAGGTAGCCCAGCGCCTCGTCGAGCGCCGCGACCTCAGGGGCGATCGATGCGTCGGCCCGGGCGGCTTTGCGACGCTTGTCGATCTGCTTCTCGACCGACTCCAAGTCGGCGTAGACCAACTCGACCTCGAGCGTGTCGAGTTGGTCGATCGGGTCCGACGATCCGGGCACGTCGTCGTCGACGAACGCCCGCAGCACGAACACCACCGCGTCGACCTCCCGGATGTGGGAGAGGAACCGGTTCCCAAGACCCTCACCCTGCGCAGCGCCCTTCACCAGCCCGGCGATGTCGACGAACTGCACCGATGCCGGCACGACGCTCCGGCTCTCCGACATCTCGGCGAGGCGCGTCAGGCGGTCGTCGGGAACCTTCGCGACCCCGACGTTGGGGTCGACGGTCGCGAAGGCATAGGGAGCGGCGAGGGCCCCTCCCCCCGCGAGCGCGTTGTAGAGCGAGGACTTCCCCGCGTTGGGGAGACCGACGAAGCCGAAGCGTTCCATTCGGGCCGGAGGTTAGGATCCGCTCTCCCCGAGGTCGATTCGCGTGGCACCCGCGGGTGTTCCGCGCACACCCCGCGTCCTGAGGAGCCCCACCGTGGCAGACCCTGCCGCAACCCGATCACAGCCGGGCATGCGCTCTTGGATTCGCCACACGCTCGACACCCGACGCGGCGGCGCCGCCCACGTTGACGCCCTCGACGGGATCCGTGGGGTCGCCGTGGCGTTCGTGTTCTTCGTTCACTACCACCCGTGGGTCGCACCCTTCCTTCCCCCCGGCGGCGCGATGGACGAGTTCAGCGCTCGGGTCGCGGACGTCGGCAACATCGGCGTGGATCTCTTCTTCGTGTTGTCGGGCTACCTGATCTACGGCGGGCTGCTCCGCCGTCCGCAGCCGTTCGGCAGCTTCATGCAGCGCCGCCTCCAGCGTCTCTACCCAACGTTCTTCGTGGTCTTCGTACCGGTGCTGCTCGTCGAGATCGCCCGTGGCGCTCCGACGTTGCAAAGCGGAGCCGGCCTCATCCCCAATCTGGTCGGCAATGTGTTGTTGTTGGCCGGGTTCCTCCCCCTCGACCCGCTGATCGTCGTGGCGTGGACGTTGAGTTGGGAGATCGTCTTCTATCTCCTCACTCCGCTCGTCTTCCGGCTCGGTCGGCTCCGGGAGCGACGCCCATCACAGCGGCTCCTCATCGTCGGCGTCGTCTGGGGCGCGCTCAGCGTCAGCGGCGCGCTGCGCGACGTCGGCAACGCCCGGTTGATCATGTTTCTCGGCGGCGTTGCCGTTGCCGAGTGGGCGGCGTCGGATTCCTCCACCAGCCCACGAGTGCAACAAGCGGTGCGACGACTCGCCGTCGCCGCTGCGGTGATCGTGCCGCTGGCGTGCTTTGCGTTGACCTACGGGGGAACGTTCCGCGACGACGACATCGACTACGGCCGCCAGGGCTGGGCAGCGTGGGTACGCATCGTGTTGCTCCTCGCAGCGATGCCCGTGATCGTGGCGGCGATGGTCGACGGCCGCGGCGCGCTCGCGCGGCTCATGGCTCGCCGCCCGCTGCGGTGGCTCGGCATCATCAGCTACTCCTACTACCTGATCCACGCACTCGTGATCCGCTTCCTCGGCGAGATCGCACAGCACGCGTTCGCGCCCGCGGATCACCGAGCCGCGGTGTGGTGGGTGGTGGCGTTGGTTCCCACCTTCGCCGCGACGCTGATCGCCTCGTACCTCCTCTTTGCGGCGGTCGAGCGGCCCTGTTCCCTGGACCGCGATCCGCCAGTCACCGTGCTCCCGCCCAGAATCACACGTTGGCCCTGGCAGCGCCGAGAGCCGGCGGAAGCGAGCTGAGCGCGGGAGGGGTCGGCGTGAACATGGACCCCGATCCTCCTGTCGACGATCCGCTTGCCGCGGCGCTCGGCGCGCTCGACCGCGCCGTCTATCTCCTCGACCGTGGCGCGGCGGCTGCGCCGAAGGTGCGCGCGTTCCGGAATGCGGCGATCGTCGTCGCGGCTCTGGAGCCGGTTGAGCTCGTTCGCCGTGTCGAGCAGGGCACGCTCACGGATCTCGATGGGATCGGGCCCTCGACGGGTGAGGTCATCTCGGCAGCGGTCCGTGGGGTGGACTCGGAGTATCTCGCTCGTCTCGATCGTGAGACGGCGATTGCCCTCGGTCCCGGCGCGGCGATCCGTGCGGCGCTCCTCGGCGACTGCCACTCCCACACCACCTGGTCCGATGGCGCAGCGAGCATCGAACAGATGGCGCTCGCCGCAGCCGCGCTCGGCCACGAGTACCTCGTCGTCACCGACCACTCTCCCCGACTCACGATTGCCCACGGGCTCAGCCCTCAACGCCTCGCCGAGCAGCTCGACGAGATCGATCGGGCCCGCAAGCGACTCGCGCCGTTCCGAATCCTGTGCGGGATGGAGGTCGACATCCTCGAGGACGGTTCGCTCGATCTTCCCGAGGAACTTCTCGGCCGCCTCGATCTCGTCGTCGCGTCGGTCCATTCAAAGCTGGCGATGCCCGAGTCGCAGATGACCCGCCGGATGGTCCTCGCGGTGAGCAGCCCCCATGTCGACGTGCTCGGACACTGCACCGGCCGGATCGTGGTCGGCCGTGGCCGGGCCCCGTCACGCTTCGACGCCGACGTGGTGTTCGCCGCGTGCAGTCGCTTCGGAACGGCGGTGGAGATCAACTGTCGCCCCGAGCGTCAGGACCCACCCGACGAGCTACTCGCGCTCGCGCTCGAGTGGGGTTGTGTCGTGTCGATCAACACCGACGCCCACTCCCCCGGCCAACTCGAATGGCAAGCGTCGGGGTGTGACAAGGCCGCAACGCACGGCATCGAGACCGACCGGATCATCAACACGTGGGATGCCGATCGGCTGCTCGCGTGGACTCGATCGCACCCGACGGTCTGATGGTCGACTCACCGTTGGCCGTCGCCGACTGTCGCCAACGCCCCGGCAGCCCGTAGTCTCGTGCGGCTATGTCGAAGCGCACGACGAAGAAGAAGATCAACGCCCGCCGCAAGAAGGCGAACCACGGCCGCAAGCCCAACGCCGGCCGCAACTCCTGATCATTCGGCGTCTCCGGCGCGCGAGGGGACGTGTCCCCATGCGTTGCCCTGACGTGTCACTCGACACGTCGCGGCAACGCCCCCTACATTGACCGGTCAACTTCGAGATGTACCGGAAGGGGGCAACGATGCACCTGACGCATCAGCCGCGCCACATCACTCGCCGTATCCGCGCGACCGCAGTCGTGGTGCTCGCAGCGTTCGGGCTCATTGGGGCTTCCTGCACCAATCCAGCGCCGGCGGGAGGCTTCTCGCTGAAGCTGCGGGCAACGGAGATCACCAACGTCAGCTTCAAGGGCGACTGGCCGCTCACCTTCTGGGACAACGACGTCGACGAAGAGCCGTACCTCGTTCACCTCGGGCTGCGCATCGGCCTGAACCCCGTCTCGGTGACGACCAGCGTCGCATCGACCTACCTGAACGGTGGCCAGTACATCGGCAAGATCGGCGCCGGCCAGACCATCCCGGGCCGCACAGGTGACGGGCTGAACTGGAACGGCGTCCAGCTTCCCGACATCGCGGATCTCGCGAACGGCGCCCCCCTCGAGATTCTCGGCTCCGTCGAGTTCCTCTTTGACCGAGATCAGCTCGTCCCGCTCGGCATCGCCAACGTGCTCCAGGGCGTCAGCCAGGTCATCAATTCGGCACTGCCGCCCATCCTGGCGAACAGCGGCATCCCCTCGACCCCGCAGGGCATCCTCGATCTCCTCGGAGCCGTCATGCCGGGAGCGTTCGCAACCATCGTCGGCGCTGTCCAGGCGGTCGTCGGAAACCTCACCGGCGGCGACACCTTCCTCGGCTTCCAGCCCGTGATGTTCGTGGCAGTTGGCGGCGGCCTCGGCGACTTCCTCAACGGAGCGCTGCCGGGCGTCATGAACCTCGTCAACACCGTCCTGAAGGCATTGCCCGACTCGCCGCTGCCCAACGGCCTGCCGCTCTCGCTGGGTGTCGCTCGGCGTGGCCTGAGCATCCGTTTCGGCACCGCGCCGACGACCTCGGTCTACAAGGTGCGCTACGGCTGGGTGTAACACCCAGCTTCGCCACCTTTCGAAGCACTCGACTCACCTCGGGCGAGCGATTAGAGTGAAATCGGACACTCGGGTTGGGCCCGGGTGCGGAGAGGGTGGGGTCGTGGTGGCCCCGCTGGGAGGACCACATGCACCGACTGAACCTGCGACGTGGCGTCGCTGCCATCGCAATCCTGGCAACGGCCGGCCTCATGGCCGCCTGTACTCCGCCAGGCTCATCAATCCCCAAAGCGAGCTACACCTTCAAAGCCATTAGCGCGAAGAACGTCTCGTCGAATGACAAGACGTGCCTCTTCGGAATCTGCAGCGGCGCAACCGATGAGCCCTACCCGATCAACATCGGCTTCACCGTCAAGATCGGCAAGGCAAACTCTGCAACTGCGCAGGCAGTCGTGGGCGAACAAGAGTGGGATTGGTTCAACCCCTTCGACCAGGGCCCGGGTGAGGGCAGCAGCTACACGTTCACGGCTGGCGCCCAGCAGGCACCCGTCACGCTCAGCAACATTCAGTTGCTCGACGTCGGCGACCTCGCCAGCTCGAGCAATCACCTGACCGTCGCAGGCGTGTGGGCATGGGCCTACGAGGGAGACACCGACCCAGTCGGCCCCGGCGGCATGGCGACGACGATCGCGAACGCGGTGCAGGCGGCCCTCAACGCCACACTGGCCGCCGGCACGCTCCCCAACGATCCGAACCAGATCGTCAGCATGATCCTCGGCGTGATCGGCTCGAACCTCTTCCCCACCATCGGCAGCTTCTTCGCTGGCCTCGTCCCGTGGGGTGACGATCCGATCGGCAGCCGGATGTATATCGGGCTCGGCGTGCGTGGCACGTTGAAGGGAATCATCGACACGGCAGTGGCCGGCGCGACGTTCCCCTCGGTGGCCATCCCCGTCGTGTCGTCACCGCCGGACATCAACGGTGGACAGATCTTCTCGATCGGAAACCGCAGCTTCACCGACCAGGCAATGACCAATGGTGGTGTCCAGGGTCAGCACAACTACGACTACCAGCTCGCCAAGATCTGAGCGTTCCACTCAGATCGGCGTCTGACGTCGAGATCACCGAGAGCCCCGGGTTCAACCCCGGGGCTCTCGCTATTTTTCGACCCCCCACTCCCTCCGAACTTTGGGTCCTCCGTACCGTCCAGGCGTCCTCGGCCCCCCACTCCCTCCGAACTTTGGCTCCTCCGTACCGAATTCGGCGCGCTCGACCCAAAGTTCGGAAGCAGGTCGGGGCTTTTCGTGGGTTACCCGTGGGTAACATGAGGGCATGGCCGACTACCACGCACCCGTCAAGGACGCCCTCTTCACCCTCCGCCACATCGGCATGCTCGATGAGCTCGCGAAGACCGAGCGCTTCGCCCACGCCGACGAGGAAACCGTCGCCACCGTGCTGACCGAACAGGGACGGTTCATGCAAGAGGTATTCGGCCCCACCAACGCCATCGGCGATCGTGAGGGACTGACGTGGAGCCCCGAGGGCGTGACGACCCCGTCCGTGTTCAAGGACGCCTACCGCAAGTTCGTCGAAGCCGGCTGGCAGGGCCTCAACGCCTCGCCGGACTTCGGCGGAGCGGGGTTCCCCGAAGCCGTCTTCACCTGCGCAGCCGAGTTCATGACCGCAGCGAACGGCGCGCTCACGATGTGTCCGGGGCTCACGACTGGTGCGATCGAGGCGCTCCAGGTTTGGGGAAGCGAGGAGCAGAAGGAGCGCTACCTTCGCAAGCTCGTCACCGGCGAGTGGACCGGCACCATGAACCTCACCGAGCCGCAGGCAGGCTCCGACGTTGGGCTCTCCACCACCAAGGCCGAACCACAGCCCGACGGCACCTACAAGATCACCGGCACCAAGATCTTCATCAGCTTCGGGGAACACGACCTCGCCGAGAACATCATCCACCTGGTGCTCGCTCGCCTGCCCGAGGCCCCCGCGGGCACCAAGGGCATCTCCCTGTTCATCGTGCCGAAGTTCCTCGTGAACGACGACGGAACGCTCGGGGAGCGGAACGATGTCCGGTGCGTCTCGATCGAGCACAAGATGGGCATCCACGCCTCCCCGACGTGCGTCCTGAGCTACGGCGATGAGGGTGGGGCAACGGGTTACCTCGTGGGCAACGAGAACGAGGGCATGCGTGCCATGTTCACGATGATGAACTCGGCGCGACTCGCCGTTGGAGTCCAGGGCGTGGCGATCAGCGACGCTGCCTACCAGAAGGCGCTGGCCTACTCCCAGGAGCGCATTCAGGGTTCGGAGGTCGGCGGCAACTCGCGCGAGCCGGTCGCCATCATCCAGCACCCCGACGTTCGGCGGATGTTGCTGTTCATGCGCAGCCATATCGAGGCATGCCGATCGCTGCTCGTCTTCAACGCAGCAGCACTCGACCTGAGCCGTGCGCTCGACGGCGACGACGCCGAGCACTGGCGTGAGGTGTGCGAACTGCTCACCCCGATCTCGAAGGCGTGGTGCACCGATGTCGGTGTGGAGATCACCTCGACGGCAGTCCAGGTCTTCGGCGGAATGGGCTACATCGAGGAATCAGGCGTCGCCCAGCATTTCCGTGACATGCGGATCGCTCCGATCTACGAAGGGACCAACGGCATCCAGGCGATGGACCTCGTCGGCCGGAAGCTGCCGATGCGGATGGGCGGCGTGTTCGCCGACTTCCTCGGCCGCATGCGCTCGGTTGACGCGGACCTCGCCGGGGCGGGCGAGGAGTTCGCCCAGATCCGCGCCAATCTCACGGCGGCGATCGACGCGCTCGAGGGGAGCGCCAACTGGATCATGACCAACGGGCTCGCCGACCCACGTCAGGCACTCGCGGGCGCGACGCCGTTCCTCCGCATGTTCGGCACCGTCGTGGGCGGTTGGCTGATGGCCCGCCAGGCCCTTGCTGCCCGCGACGAGTTGGCGGCCGGCGATCTCCCTGCAGATGAGGTCGCCTATCTCAACGCGAAGATCACGACCGCCCGCTACTACGCCGCGCAGCACCTCCCGCAGGCGGCAGGTCTGGTCGCCTCGGTGCAGGCCGGCGATGCCGATCTCTACGCCGTCGACGGCGACAGTCTCGCGAGCGTGTGATCGAGTCCGGCTCGAACCGCACTCCCGCTAGCCTGCCGGCGACATGCTCGACCACGTCTTCACCGATGCGATCGGCGCGCTCCGCGACGCGTTGGAAAAGGCGCTGCTCGAGCGGCAGGCGTTCGAGGAGCGCTTTCAAGCCGACGTGCTGCTGGGGGATCTGACCTGGGAGACCTCGTACTCGCTGCCGGGAGAAGGCCTCGCCCCTCGGGTGCGCTGCGACATCACCCTCGAGTGGCTGACGTGGTCGCAGACCGCCTACCGCTCCTGGTACATCGAAGAGGAGTTCGGCGAGCCGCCGCGGATCGAAATCGAGGTGGTGCTGCGCATCCAACGGGTCGCGGAGCCCGTTGAGGTCGACCGCGTCCTTCCCGCGCTCCCCGTGGAGAGCCCGGTGATCGGCACCGAGACGCTGCGCCGATCCGGACCACGCCTCGAGGCCACCTACAACGAAGATCTCACCGAGGTCGAGCATGCGATCGAGGTGTCCTACGAAGGCGCCTACGAGCTCGACGAATCCACTTTGTCGGACGGATCCGTGCTCGACGATCACTTCTCGGCGATGGGCGGCTGGATCAGCGCGACGCTCGTCCGCCTCGGCGACATCCCGCTCGACTTTCTCCCGCCGATCGACGACGGCGACTGAGTGCGCTGAGCCAGCTGAGCGCGGGCAGCGGACCGAGCACCGACGCGCTCAGGGAGAGATCCCCTCACCAGGGCTCGGGCAACGGTGGCAGCTCGTCGAAGTTCGGGGCGCGGCCCTCCGCTTTCGCGGCGAACGACTCCATCATGTCGGCTGGCTGGAACATCCCGGTTTGCCAGCCGGCGATGTGGCGCAGGCCGTCGGCAACCGAATGGTCGCGGCTGTAGTTGAGCATCTCCTTGGTCCCCCAAATCGCCAGCGGCGAGCGTGACGCGATGCGGCCGGCGATCTCGAGCACCCCGTCGAGCAGCGCAGCGTGATCCTCGAAGACCTGGTTGACGAATCCCACCTCGGCGGCTCGGGCAGCGGGAATCCGGTCGCCGGTGTAGGCCCACTCGCGGGCGATCCCCTCGGGGATGAGCTTGGGGAGCCGTTGAAGCGTTCCGACGTCTGCCGTCATGCCGATGTTGATCTCCTGCACGCAGAAGAAGGCATCGGCAGATGCGTAGCGGGCGTCCGCGGCGCAGATCATGTCGATCCCGCCACCGATGCAGCCGCCCTGCACCGCCGCGAGCACCGGCACTCGGCATCGCTCCAGCGCCGTGAAGGAGTCCTGCAAGTGCTGGACCGTGCTCCACAACACGGCACGTTGGCGGCCGAGTTCCTTCACCCCCTCACCGCCGAGCAACCCCCCGCCGCCACCCGAGAAGACCGACAGATCCATGCCGGCGGTGAAGTGACGTCCGGTGGAGGACAACACGATCACCCGCGCCCTGGCGCCTCGATCGAGATCGTTGATGATGGCCGGGAGCTCCCCCCAGAACGCGGCGTTCATCGAGTTCAGTTCGTCCGGTCGGTTCAGGATGACATGGGCGATGTGATCGGAGACCTGGATGTCGAAACAGGTTGAAGCCATCGCGGGAGGGTATCGCAGCCATAAGCTGAGAACTTTGACAGCTGGCGATCGCCCGGCTCTGCGAAGGATTCCCCGTGACCGACGACGTTCGCCTCCCCCGCACCGTCCGCCCGCACCGCTACGAGATCGACCTCGACGTCGACCTCGAGGGTGCTCGCTTCGCCGGTGACATCCGGATCTCCCTCGAGGTGCTCGAGCCGACCACGACCGTGGTGTGCCATGCCCTCAACCTCGAGATCGACCAGGTCGCGCTCGACGGCGCCACGGTTCGCGAGTTCACACTCGATCGCGATTCCGAGACGCTCCGGATCGAGCTGGAAGAAGCCCTCGCCCCCGGCGCCGGATCACTTCGGATGACGTACTCCGGAGTCCTGAACGACCGGCTCGTCGGCTTCTACCGCTCGACCTACGACGACGACGCCGGCACCCACACGCTCGCGGTGACCCAGTTCGAGGCGCCCTTCGCCCGTGAGTGCTTCCCGTGCTGGGACGAGCCCGACCGAAAGGCCACCTTCGTCGTTCGCCTCACCGTCGACGACGGCCTCCTCGCAATCGCGAACGCTGCCGAGACCGGCCGCGAGCGTCTCGCCGACGGCCGGGTCCGGGTGAGTTTTGCCGAGACGATCCCGATGTCGACCTACCTGGTGGCATTCGTCGTCGGCAGGCTCGAGGCCACCGACGCGATCGACGTCGACGGTGTCGCGGTGCGGGTCATTCACCGGCCCGGCCAGGGCCACCTCACCAGCGAGGCGCTCGCGGTCGCGGCCCACTCGCTTCGTTACTTCACCCACTACTACGGAATCGCCTACCCCTCCGACAAGCTCGATCTGGTCGCGGTGCCCGACTTCGCGTTCGGGGCGATGGAAAACCTGGGCTGTGTGACCTTCCGCGAGGTCCTGCTGTTGTTGGACCCCGACGCGCTCACGCAGTCGGAGATGGAACGTGCGGCGCTCGTGATCGCACACGAGATCGCACACATGTGGTTCGGCGACCTGGTGACCATGTCGTGGTGGGACGGCATCTGGCTGAACGAGGCGTTCGCCACGTTCATGGAGCTGGCTTGCATCGACGCGTACCGACCCGAGTGGGGAGTGTGGAAGACCTTCGGGATGGCCCGACGCGAAGCGTTCGAAACCGACGCGCTCGCGTCGACGCGCTCGATCCACTACGAGGTCCGGACTCCCAAGGACGCCGAGGGGATGTTCGACATCCTCACCTACGAGAAGGGCGCCGCCGTCCTTCGCATGCTCGAGCAGCACCTAGGTGCCGAAGCGTTCCGTGAGGGCATTCGCCGATATCTGTCCTCCAACAGCTACGGCAACACCGACATGGGCGACCTGTGGCGGGCACTCGACGAGGTCAGCGGGACCGACGTCGCCCGGATGATGGACACCTGGATCCTCCAGGGTGGCCATCCCGTGATCGGAGCGACCCCGGGAGCAACCGGCCTCCACCTTCGTCAGCGCCGCATCGGCCTCGCCGGCGGTGATCCGGTTGCTGCCGCGAGTTACTCGGTCCCGATGCGTATCCGGGCCAACGTCGATGGCACGGTGGTGGAACGATCGCTGCTCTTCGACACCGATGAAGCAACGCTGGACCTTGGCGGGACGCCGACCGACGCGTGCCTGAATGTCGACGCGACCGGATTCTTCCGCTGGCAGGTCGACGCGCAAGACGCAGGCGCGACCCTCGCCGCAGCGCGCGACGCGGAGCGATTCGACGTCTTGGACGGCACGTGGTCATTGGTGCTCGCCGGCGAGCGCACGCTCGCCGACGCCGTTGCGGCCCTCCTCGGACTCACCGTTGACGACGAAGCGCCGACCTTCCGCCGCGCCGCAGCGATGGTGCATTCCATCTCGCTGCTCGGTGGCGCCACGCACGCGCTCGCCACCGAAGGCTTTGCCCGCCGATTCGCCGAGCCACTTCTCGCCGAAAACCCCGGCCCCGAGCGGCGGGGCATCCTGTTGCGCATCGCAGGCGTCAACGGTGCGTCCCCCGACGCGCTCGAGGAAGCTCGCGCGCTGCTCGCGCACCCGGCGCATGCCCATCCCGAGCTGACGGCTGCAGCGACCGACATCGTCGGTGCGTCGGCCACCGCGGCGGACTTCGAGCACTTCACCGACCGGTACCGCAGCTCCGACTCGCCTCAAGAGGCGTTGCGCTACCTCTCTGCGCTCGCCGGCACCATGGACCCCACGCTGTTCGCTGCCGCCCTCGAGTTCATGGCGACCGAGGTCCGCACTCAGGACGCCCCCTACACCCTCGCCCGTGCGATGGGGAACCGACACCACGGAGCAGCGGCGTGGCGGCTCGTCCGCGACCGGTGGGAAACGTTCAACGAGCGGTTCCCGTCGAACAGCATCGTGCGGATGGTGGGCGGCGTGCGTTCGATCTTCGACCCGGACACGGCCCTTGACATCGCGGCGTTCTTCGATCAGCACCCGCTCCCTCAGGGTGCCCAGACGCTCGCCCAGCACCTCGAGTTCGTCCGCGTCCATCAGTCGCTGCGGCAACGGGAGCTCGCACGCCTCGCCGAGTCCGTCGCCGGCTGACGCCGCTACGGCTCAGCGGCCGACGACGAGGGACAACACGAGCAGCATCTGCGCCGCGTGATACGTGGTGATGATGACCATCCGTGAAGCCGGGAAGTTCTTGACGAAGCGACTCCAGCCGATCGTGAGATCGGACAGGTAGAACAACACCGCGCCGACGATCGCCGCCACCACCGTGGTTCCGATCGCCGTCGCGACCATCACGGAGATGACGCCGATGTACGCGGCGACCGGAGCGGCGAGCCGACGGTCGGTCTGCCGCGCCGAGCGGAACACCTTCGGTCCGACGGTGACGACCGCGGCGGCAACGACGACGATCCCGACGACGAGCGCCGTCGAATCAACGCCACCGTGGCTCATGCCGACGACATACGCGATGTGGCCGAGCAGGAACGACGCCAGCCCAGGGACGAACCACGTCTCCTCATCAGGCAGCATCAGGAAGACGTCTCCGAGCATCGACAGCACCAAGGCGGCCACGAACCAGCCGCGTTCGGCTCCGTTGACCGGATCGATCGCGATCGCCGCAGCGATCAGCACCACCATCGTGAGCGGCTTGAAGACGTACTCACCAGGACGGCTCCCCACCGAAACCGCGATCCAGTCGCAAACCGCGACTCCAAACGCGACCAACATCAGCCACGACGCCGCCGTCGTCATCGGTCGTCAACTCCGAAGTGGGCGAGCGCGTCTGCCCACAGCAACGGTTCGCTGAGCTTCGCCCGCATCTGCACAGCGTGGCGGGCACGGTTCACGGCAACTGCTCCGATGCAGTGTGCGTCACGACGAAACAGTGCCACGAAGCGCCGCTCCGCTGTTGAGCCGTCCACGACGCGGACCTCGTCACCCGGCGCGACCCGACCGGCGAGTTGCAGCTTGCAGTCGTACTGGTCGGTCCAGAACCACGGCACCGGCGCAAACGGCTCGGCAGAACCGCTGACGAGCCGACGCCCGGCGTAGCCCCCTTGCTCGATCGCGTTGTCCCACTGCTCGATCCGCAGATGCTCGCCGTAGCGGCGGTGCGGCCAGCGTGCCAGGTCACCGGCTGCCACGACCCCCGGCGCCGCGAGCATCGTCTCATCGCAGACAACGCCGTCGCCGAGCTCGAGGCCGGAGCCCTCGAGCCAACCGGTCGCCGGCGTCACCCCGATGCCGGCGACCACGAGATCGGCGTCGATCACCGTGCCGTCGGTCAGCTTCACCCCGGCCACCCGAGACGACCCGAGGAGCGAGGAAATGCCGACACCGAGCCGCACGTCCACGCCCTCGTCGCGGTGCAGGGTTGTGATGAAATCGCCGATCGACCCAGGCATCACGCGTTGCATGGGCCGGTCCTGCGCTTCGACGATGGTGACCTCGACGCCACGACTGCGGCAGGTTGCCGCGACCTCGGCGCCGATGAACCCGGCGCCCACGACCACCACCCGTTGGGGTTCGAGATCGAGTTCGGCAGCGATCGCTACCGAGTCTTCGAGTGTTCGCAGCGTGAACACACCCGGCAGGGCGCCGGGAAGCGTGCGGGGCGTCGCCCCCGTTGCGATGACGAGGCCATCGGCGACGATGGTCGAGCCGTCGCTCAGCGCGATGCGCCGCGAAGCCGCATCGAGTGACGTCGCGCCAATCCCGAGACACAACTCGATGTCGAGGTCATCGAGGCGCGCCGCCATTGGCTGGGTCGCTGATTCGGGCGACATGGTGCCGCCGAGCACCTGCTTGGACAACGGCGGACGATCTGGTGGGAGCGAATCGGCCGAATCGACGACGGTGATGCGTCCGTCGAACCCGGAGCGGCGCATGCCGTCGACAGCGGCGAGTCCGGCCAGAGACGCGCCGATGACGATGACGTGGCGCACCGAGGAGTGATCAGTCTTCGAGCGTCAACGCCTGCTTGGGGCAGCGTCGCACCGCCTCTTCGAGCTTTGAGCGGTACTCCTCCGGCGGGAACTCGTCGAGGATATAGAGCAGATCGTCCTCGCGGACCTCGAAGACCTCAGGCAGGATCGCCATACAGATGGCGTTCGATTCGCACAGGTCGTAATCGACGGTGATCCTCATCTTTGACCCCTTTGCACGCAGGACCCGGTCGCTCTGCAAGCTAGACCATCGGCCTCGAAAAGCCGCGACCGAAATGTGTGGCGTGTGACCCATATCATCGCCCTCGGCACAGCGCCGGGTCGGGGTTGGTTCGCCGGAATCATCAGGTCGGTCGGCAGGCAAGCGAGGTTCATCATGCAACTGGGTTATCGAGCCACCCGGGCGTTGCGATGGCACCCAGTGATGCGGGCAGAGGTCGAGGAGCTCGTTGATCTCCGGAACCGACACGTCGAGGCATTCGTGTCGTTGACGTCGTTCCTTCCCCTCCGGGCGCCGCTGCCGCCGATGGGCGGCTACGCGATGGGCGCCGATCTGGCGATCGAGCTCGTGACCGCAGTCATGGCACACCGGCCAAAGCTCGCCGTCGAGTTGGGCAGCGGCGTCTCCACGCTCGTGACCGCCTATGCGCTGGAACGCGCCGGGGGCGGACGCCTCGTCTCGATCGAGCACGACGGGCCCTGGTGCGAGATCGCCCGCGAACGGCTCGCCCTCCACGGTTTCCCGAACGACCTGGTAGAGGTCGAAGTTCGCCACGCGCCGCTCGTCTCCCAACAACTCGACGGACGAACGGTCCGCTGGTACGAGCACACGGCGATCGACGACCTCAGGGGGATCGAACTCCTGACGATCGACGGCCCCCCGACCGAGACGGGCCCCGACGCCCGGCGGCCCGCGCTTCCAGCGCTCGCATCGCACCTTGCACCCTCGGCGGTCATTGTGGTCGACGACGCCGGTCGGATCGCGGAGCGCGCCGCGATCGACCACTGGGTTGAGGAGTTCACCCCTCGACTCAACTTTCGGGTTCTCGACGTCGCCGGAGGCGGAGCCATCGGACAGTGGTCAGCGGCGTGAGGTGCCGCGTGACCCAGGCCGCCCCACACTGAGGAGCGCCGCCCCCACCGGTGACACCCCGCAACGTGTTCTACGTTGGTCCCTATGGCAATGCCGACCGACGTAGGTGTCATCGACCTCATGCTGGGAATCCCCGATCCCGGCCACAAGGAACGGTGGTACGACTTCCTGAAGCCCAATCTGCGCGACGAAGAGTCGAAGGGCATGAAGTTCCCGGCGCAGTACATGTTCAAGGAGGTGCCGGAAGACCCCACCGAGGGCGACATGATCGCCTACACCCTCGATCAGATGGACGGCCACGGCATCGACCGAGCGCTCATCGGGTTCGGCGAAGAGTCGGGCATCCAGTTCGAGGCCATCAAGAAGCACCCGGACCGCTTCCTGGCATCCCTGTCGGTCGACCCCAACGAGGGGATGAAGGCCATCCGACGCATCAACCGTGCGGCCGAGACGGTTGACCTCCGTGCCGTCACCCTGTTCCCCGCCGGGTGCAACCCCGGGGTGCCGATCAACGACAAGCGGATGTACCCGGTGTACGCGAAGTGCATCGAGTTGGACATCCCCGTGTGCTGTTGCGTCGGCGTGCCCGGCCCCCGGGTCCCGATGGCGCCGCAACACGTCGAGCTGATCGACGAGGTGTGCTGGTTCTTCCCCGAGCTCAAGTTCGTGATGCGCCACGGGGCCGAGCCGTGGACCGACCTCGCCGTCAAGCTGATGCTCAAGTGGCCGAACCTCTACTACTCGACCTCGGCCTTCGCTCCCCGCTACTACCCGAAGGCGGTCATCGACTTCGCGAACACGCGTGGCGCCGAGAAGGTCATGTACGCCGGCTACTTCCCGATGGGGCTGTCGCTCGACCGGATCTTCACCGAGCTCCCGAACGTTCCCTTCAACGACGACGTCTGGCCGAAGTTCCTCCGCGAGAACGCGATCCGGGTCTTCGGCCTCTGAGGCACAGCCGTCCGGGGGACACCGTGCGGTGGCGCTCTGGCTGCGGTTCACGTCCGCTCCGTAGACTGGAACGCGTTCTCGTTTTCGGAGGCTTTCGATGAGTCGCTCACCCTTCCCGATCCCCTACGGCTGGTTCCAGGTCGGATGGCCCTCCGATGTCGCCGTTGGCGAGTCGAAGCCGCTCCGCTATTTCGGACGCCATCTCGTGTGGTGGCGAGACGAGGAGGGCATCGCGCACGTCCAGGACGCCTTCTGCCCCCACCTCGGCGCCCACCTGGGCCACGGCGGCAAGGTCGTCGGATGCGAGCTCGCATGCCCCTTCCACGGCTGGCGTTTCGACTGCGAAGGCCGCAACACGCTGATCCCCTACAGCGAGCGCACCAACGGGAAGGCCCGCCTCGGCACCTACCCGGTGGTGGAAATCAACGGGCTCACGATGGTCTGGTATCACCCCGACGGCGCGGAGCCGCTCTGGGAGATCCCCGAGGTGCCCGAGTTCAACGACTCGGCGAACTTCACCCCGATGGTGACCCGTGAGTTCCACATCCACGCGCCCTGGCAGGACATCGCCGAGAACGGCGTCGACTCCGCCCACTTCCGCTACGTGCACAACACCGAAGAGGTGCCGGTGCTCGACAGCTACGAGACCGACGGACCCCGCACACGGATGCGTTCCACCCAGAAGTTCCCGACGCCCCAGGGTGTCGTCGACGGACGCATCGACGCCGACCAGTACGGGCCGGGCTTCGCCGTCATCCGTTTCACCGGCATCGTCGACACGTACCTCATGGGCTGCAACATCCCGATCTCGGAGAACGAGTGCGAGATGCGGTTCAACTTCTGTGTCCGCAAGCTCGGCGACGACAAGCTGAACTCAACGGTCGGCGATGCCTTCGTCGAGGAGGTCAGCCGCCAGGTCCGCGAGGACCGGCCGATCTGGGAGAACAAGGCGTTCCTCGTCCGTCCCGCGCTCGCGGACACCGACGGACCGTTCACCAAGTTCCGCAAATGGGCGTCGCAGTTCTACGCGGAAGGCGTCGAGATGGATCAGCTCGTCTACGAACCTGAGGATTCCTTCCCCGCTGAGGAGATGGACCTGTCGGCCAGCCAGCGCTACGGGTCGGCCCCGATCGCCTGAGCAGCTACGGCTTGTCCGAGCCGACCACCCACATCGCGAAGAACTGCGCGGCGCCGCCGTAGGCGTGGCCGAGCGCACGGCGCACCCCGTCGATCTGATGATCGCCCGCTTGGCCGCGTACCTGCATCGCCGCCTCGCCGAAGCGGAT
The DNA here is from genome assembly GCA_029782335.1 of Actinomycetes bacterium. Taxonomy (GTDB): domain Bacteria; phylum Actinomycetota; class Acidimicrobiia; order Acidimicrobiales; family Microtrichaceae; genus JADLFH01. Next base: position 17,132 of record JAKOVA010000061.1, read on the forward strand.
CATCCCCGAAGCGCCGATCGGGTTGGTCGACAGCACCCCGCCCGAACAGTTCACGGGAAGGTCGCCGGTCATCTGGGTGGCGCCCGATTCGGTCATCTTCCAGCCGACGCCTTCGTCAGCGAACCCGAGGCTCTCGAGCCACATCGGCTCGTACCACGAGAACGGCACGTACATCTCGACGACATCAATCTCTTGTCGGGGATTCGTGATCCCCGCTTGGCTGAAGACGTCGGCCGCACAGTCACGGCTCGCCTGCGGGCTGACCTGGTCGCGACCAGAGGCCATCGCCGGCTCGGAGCGCATCGAGGTGCCGTGGATCCACGCCGGGGGAACGCCACTCGACGCAGCCGACGCCTCGGCCGCCGACTCGCCCGCCAGCACCAACGCGATCGCTCCATCGGAGGAGGGGCACGTCTCGGAGTAGCGGATCGGCTCCCACAGCATGAACGACTCCTTGACCGAGTCGTAGGTGATGTCGGGTTCGTGGAGGTGCGCGTAAGGGTTCTTCAACGCGTTGAGTCGGTCCTTCAGCGCGACGAGGATGCCGATGTCGTCGGGGGCACCTGATCGGCGCATGTACTCGCGGATGAAGGGGGCGAAATAGCCGCCCGCCCCAGCCACGAGCTGCTGCTGGAAGGGCAACGGGAACGAGAGCGCCCACATCGCCTCGGAGCACGACTGCATCTCCCAGCCGATCGTCAGCACCCGTTCGTGGACACCGGACTGGATATGGCTCGCCGCGACGATCGCGGTCGAGCCGCCGACCGAGCCGGCCGTGTGCACGCGGAACAGCGGCTTGCCGACCGCCCCGAGCGCCTCGGCGAGGTAGCCCTCCGGCATCATCACGCCCTCGAAGAAGTCGGGGGCCTTGCCCACGACGATCGCGTCGATGTCATCCATCGTGAGGTGCGCGTCGGCCAGGGCCCGGTAGGCGGCCTCGCGCAGCAGGCCGGGCAGTGACACATCGCCGCGCACCGCGGCGTACTTGGTCTGGCCGACTCCGACGACCGCAACCCGATTGCCTGACATCAGCGTTCCCCTTCCAGGACGGCAACGAGGTTCTGTTGCAGCAGGTGGCCGCTCGTCGCGTGTGCGACGCCGCGGTTGGCCTCGCCCGACTCGATTCGTTTGAAGACCTCACCGAGTCGGATCAACCCGGCACCCATCATCGGGTTGGCCGCAAGCGCGCCACCGGACGGATTGATGACGGTGTCGTCGGAGAGCCCGAGCGCCGCGGTCAGGATCTTCTCCTGGTGGGTGAACGGAGCGTGCAGCTCGGCAACATCGACCGGTCCGCCCGCGACGCCCGCCTTCTGGGCAGCCAGCTCGGTGGAGGGCGAGGTGGTCAGATCGCGGGCGCCGAAGTTGTGGCTGTCGATGCGATGGTCGATCCCCCGGATCCACGCGGGGCGCTTCGACCATTCGCGTGCACGATCCCCGGCGGCCAACACCACGGCGGCGCCTCCATCGGTGATCGGAGCGCAGTCGTGACGTCGCAGGGGCTCAGCCAGATACGGGGCGGCGAGCAACTCGTCGATCGGGGCGGAACCCTGGAGTTGAGCGTGGGGGTTTCCGCGTGCCGCCTCGCGGCTGCGGTGGGCGATCGCAGCCATCTCGGCTTCGTCGATAATCCCGGCGTCGATCATGGCTCGCGCCTGTAGGCCGGCGAGCGCGACCGAGTCGGGCCACAGCGGGCCGTAGTAGTAGGGGTCGAGTTGGCGGCTCAGCACCCGCGGGAGGTCTCCCGGCGAGGCCTTCGAGTAGCCGTAGACGAGCGCCGTGTCTGCATGGCCGGACTGGATCTTCAGCCACGCCTCATACAACGCCCAGGCTCCATCCATCTCGACGTGGGACTCCTGAATCGGCGGGTACGCGCCGACTGCGTCGAGGGTCATCACGAAACTGAAGGCCTGGCCGGCGAGATAGTCGGAGCTGCCCGAGCAGGTGAAGCCGATGTCGCTGATGGTGGCACCGATCGCGTCGAGCGCCTCGCGAATCACCGGCTGGATCAGCTCGACCTCGTTGAGTTCGGGGACGGCCCGGCGATGGGTTGTCTGGGCGAACGAGACGATTGCCACGTCACGGGTGGGCGCCATCACATGTGTCCCTTCAGCAGTTCGGCCGCGACATCCGGTTCGTCGAGCGGCTTCCAGTAGCGAATGCTCTCGAAGCTCGGCTCGAGTTGATCGTCGTCGACCCAGACTGCCTGGACCCGCATCCCGATTCGGACCTCCTCGATCGGGATCTCGAGGAGGGTGCCGTAGAGCGACACGGCAGCGCCGTCCAACAGCACCAATGCGCTAACGAAGGGAGTGGGTGGAGCGTTGACGCCGAAGCCGATGTGCACGACGCAGAACGCAGAGAGCGTTCCGCGGTCGGGCAGCTCGACCTGTTCGGTGGTTGGGAGACCGACGATCGGTGACATCCCCCGCGGCGGCACGTAGACGTCGCCGTTGACGGGATCCTTCTCGCCGAGGATCCGCTTGCCGGCGAGGCCACGCAGAAAACGCGTGGGCGCGGCGCCAGGGGTGTAGCGGTAGGTGATCGACGCGGGAACCCGGATGCGTTGCACCGCGTCGTCGGCGGCTTCGCCCGGAACGCTCGGTTGTGGCTGCTCCCAGAGTCCGACGGGGAACGGAGTGACGGTGCGATCCGCGTCTGCGGGGGGCATCAGGCACCTCCTCGAATCGGCTCGAACGCGGCGATGTCGGTGATGAGACCCTGGCGTTCGTCGGCCCAGCGGATTCGCACCCGGTCGCCGGTGGCGACGTGACCGTCGACAACGTGGAGCATCGCCGTGTCGGCCCCGTCGAGCCGCACCAACGCGAGGGTGTGGTGGCCCGGGAGGGGTTGGCCGTCTCGCGGCGTCGTCACCGTTGACCAACTCGTCACGACTCCCTCGGTGCCGACCTCAACCATCTCGGTGAGCGGCTCGCCCGTCTGGGGGTCGTACTCGGTGGGAGGGCAGACCACCCGCCCGTCGGCGCCGCGGATCCCCAGAACCCGCTGCTCTCGAAGGCCCGTGAGGAAGGCTCCGATCACGGGGCCGGTGGTGCGGTTGAAGGGGTACTCGATGACGAGCGGGGCTTCGAGAATCTCGCCGACTCCCCCCGTGTCAGTGGTCATGGACATCTCCTCGCGGACGCCCCGGACCCCCCGGCCCGCGGGCTCGGCGATCCTAGAACGGGTTTCAATTTCAGACCCAAACGTCGCACCGCCCCGCGACAGGGACGGCGACGCCGAGCTCAGACAGCGAGGAGGTCGCGGGCGCCGGTGTCGGAGCTGGGGTGACGCAGCTTGGACATCGCCCGAGCCTCGATCTGGCGGATCCGCTCGCGGGTGAGGTCGAAGTGCTCGCCCACTTCCTCGAGGGTGCGGGGCTCGCCGCGGTCGAGGCCGAATCGCAGCTTCAGGATCTGCCGTTCACGATCGTCGAGCGGCGACAGCAGGCGGCCGATCTCCTCGGGCAACAGCGCCAACGCGGCCGCCTCGACAGGCGACTCGGCTGAGCGGTCCTCGACGAGGTCGCCCAACTCGGCGTCGCCGTCCTCGCGCAGCGGCTCAGACAACGACAGCGTGTCGGCCGCGTACCGCATCGCCTCGGACACCTTCGCCTCGGGCATGTCGAGATCGGCGGCCAACTCGGCCAACGTGGCCGGCCGACCGAAGGTGGTCTCGAGACGCCAACGGGCCTTCTGCAGACGCGACAACACGTCGCCGGCGTGGACCGGCAGACGGATCGTGCGACCGGTGTTCGCGATGCCACGGGTGATCGCCTGACGAATCCACCACGTCGCATACGTCGAGAACTTGAAGCCCTTCCGCCAATCGAACTTCTCCACCGCGTGAATCAGACCGAGGTTCCCCTCCTGCACGAGATCCAACAGCGGCAGACCCGACGCCTGATACTTCTTCGCGATCGACACGACGAGACGGAGATTCGACTGCACGAAGGTGCGCTCGGCGTCCTCGCCCTGGCGGATCGCCCGGCGCAGCTCTCGCTTGCGGGCCGCGGTGATGGTTCCGCCCGCGTCCATCTCCGCCCGTGCCGCGACGCCCGCCTCGATCTGCTGCGCGAGACGAACCTCATCGTCCTTGGTCAGGAGCGGGTACCGACCGATATCGCTCAGGTACAGACGAACCAGATCTTCTTCGTCGCGCTCCGGACGCTGCTTTGCCATGCTTGTTCACGATCCTCGTGGTTGGCGGAATGAACCTGCACGCCGCCAGGTGAGGGGCGCGCAGTAGGTCGCCCGGGGAAAGCGACCGATCATTCATGGTACGGGTGCCGTCAAGATGTGCCCCGTCGTGAGACCTGTGTCACACGAGGATGCGGAGAGTATGACACTCGGCGCGAGTGAAGTCACGCTACGTAGTGACTCCACGCGCTGGCGAGCGAGGCAGAAGCGCCGCGACCGAGCGCGCTCGCAAGGCTCCCCACCACACCCCCGCCCCGTAGGCAGCGTCGTCGGCCAGGTGCAGCCCAACCCAGGGCACCAGCGGAACCCTGCGTGGCCGCCCGGAGCGGTGACGGTCCAACACGTGGGGTACTGCAACCGCGATGAGCAGCGGCCGCCGAGCGCGTCGCGACCAACATGCGACGAGCAGTGCAGCCGGCCACCAAGGCCGCACCACCGCCCGAGCAAGTTGCTCCCCGGCCTGGAGATGGCCCCGCAGCGCGAGCGCCGTCGAGATGCGCCACGGCACGCCGGTCAACTTGCGGGCCATGCCGAGCGCCGTCACGACGACCACGCTCAGAGCGGCGACTGGGTGGCCCACCATGGCCGCGGCCCACACCGGCGCCGACCAGGCGGAGATGACGACCGGGCGCACCGCCCCTGGGTGACGGGCTTCGAGGGCCGCAGCGGAGGTTCCGTAGGCGAATCGCCGTGCCACCCACCGCAACGCGCCGCGACGCTCGAACGGCTCACGGTGCAGCACCCGAGAGGCCGGCTCGTAGCGGACCCGCCACCCCGCCTCGTGCGCCCGCCAGATGAGATCGACATCTTCGCCGACGCGCATGTCCTCATCGAAGCCCCCGAGACCGCGGAGCACTTCGGTGCGCCCAACGAGCGCCGCCGCCGGCACATAGGACACGCGACCCGAGGGCCGCACCGCGGCAGCATCCGGGCCGAGGTCGAGCGGGGACCGCTCCGCGTCGAACCGATCGCGGATACCCGGACCGCTCGGCGCCGCGACCCGGGGCGCCACGAGCGCGACGCGATCCAACAGCAGCAACGGCCGTAACGGCTCATCCCAACCGGGGGGCACCTCGACGTCGGAGTCGATGAAGGCCACCAGCGGCGTCCGTACCGCGGCGAGCCCTGCATTACGCGCCGCGGCGGGGCCACCTGAGCTGGGGCGGCGGATCAGTTCCGCCCGGTGTCTCGACGCGATCTCGGCGATCGCGTTGGGGTCGGGTGATCCGTCGTCGACGACGACGATCCGCTCTTCGCCATGTGCCTGGCGGAGACAGCCGAGACAGACGTCGAGTTCCCGGGTCCGGGCGAACACGGCGACCACGATGCTCAACGCGGCAGCATCATCGAGCTGTGGTGGCGAGGCGTCCGGGGCCGGGTTCAGGAGCCCGCCGTCGATGAGTCGCCACGCGAGCGCGGACTCTGCGCCAGCCCGGACCGCGCCACCGCCGATCCAACGTTCCACCGCCGTCGCCCCTGAGGCGCTGAGTCGTACGAGCCGAGTCGGGGACCCACCGAGCAGCAACCGCCCACCGTTGAAGCGCCGTAGTCCCGGACTCGGGGTGATCCGCACGATTCAGCTGCGCCGCACGTCAGGGAAGCCGCAACGATGCCGCATGCCCGGCTCAGATCGTCATGCCGGCGTCGATCGGAAGTGCAATCCCGGTGACGCCCGACCGCTCTTCAGCACACAGCCAGGAGATCCCTGCGGCGATCTCGTCTGGCTCGAGGATGCGGGGCACGGCGTGGTGCTGTGCGAAGGCGTCGAGATCGTCGAGGCCGTAGAGACGACGGCTCGCCTCGAGAATGCCGCTGCGGGTCGAACCGGGACAGACGCAGTTGGCGGTCACGCCGGTGGGGCCGAGTTCTGATGCGAGCGACCGGACGAGCCCGATGACGCCGTGCTTGGCAGCGCAGTACGCGGCGATGGTCGGATGGCCGCCCATGCCCGCAGCCGACGCAACCGCCACGAAACGCCCACTCCGCGGGCGTGGCCGGCGCATCATCGCCGAGATGCCCGCCCGCGCGGTTCGCCAGACGCCGCTGAGGTTGATGTCGATGTTGGCCGCCCACGACGAATCGTCGAGCTTCCACGCCACCTCACCACCGGCCATCACCCCCGCCGCTGCGACCACAACATCGAGGCCCCCGAAACGCTCCTCCGCCGTCGCCGCCGCGGCCGCCAACGCCTCGTCGTCGCGAACATCGGCCACCGCCGCGACCGCGTCGGGGCCGCACTCGGCGACGACCGCGTCGAGTTCCGCGCGCGTGCCGAGTGGATAGTCGATCGACGAGTCGTCCGCACAGATGTCGACGGCGACGATCGCGAGACCGTCCGCCGCCAAACGCCGCGCGGTCGCTGCGCCGATGCCCCTCGCCGCTCCAGTGACCAGGGCAACGCGGCGGGGAAGCGCCGCGCCATCGGGTGATTCAGCCATCCGCCCACTCTGCCAGCTCCGCGCGGACCTCAGCGGCGGTCCGGGCACAGATCGCCGCGAACAAGTCGCGGCCCTCTGTTGCGCTCGCCGCACGCGGATCACCCAGCACACCGTTTGGCGACACTGCCGCGACACCACCGGCCAGCACGTCGTCACGTATGACCGCCCACGGACGCGTCTCGCCCGGTGCGACACGATCGACGCGTACCGCGGTCGGCGCAACGTGCATCAACAGCGACGTCTCCGTTCTGCCCGCGTGTGCGTCGCCGCCGGCGACTCCGCAGGTCACCATCGCCACCCGCCGGCCCTCGCTCCTCGCGAGGGTGACCACGTTGCGAACGGTTGCTGAGTTGCCGCCGTGGCCGTTGACGAACACGACCCCTCGAAAGTGATCCGCGGAGCGGACCAGCTCGACGAGCGCCGACGCGAGCGCGTCGCAGCCCAGCGACAACGTGCCGGGAAACCCGGCATGCTCACCCGACGCTCCGAACGCCAGCGCCGGGGCGACGACCGTCGGCACCGTCTCGGACAGATCCGCGGCAACCGCCGACGCGACGGCGACCGCGATTCGGGTGTCGGTGTCGAGTGGGAGATGTGGACCGTGCTGTTCGACGCTGCCGAGCGGCACCATCAGCACCGCCGACACGGCGCCGATCTCGGGCCACGTCAGCGACCCGAGATCGCTCACGGGAGATAGCCCCAGTCGCGGAGTTGTTCGATGATCGCGTCGGCAGCGGCGGACGGCTCGACTTCCACGACCCGCGGCGGCGTTCGGTCGACGAGGGCACCGGTGAGCGACACGATCCGCTCCCGCGGTGAGCCGACCGGCGCTGCGACGAGATGGGCGCGCGGCCGCCACGCACCGCGCTCGCGCTCGTGTGCGGCGTCGTGGCGAACCGGAGCATCGACGACACGGTGAACCTCGACCGGTCGTGTGGCGGCCGCCTGCACGGCGGGCAGCGACGCCCGCCGGAGCCGAGCGACCGCACCCGCCACCGAGACCCCCGCCGGGACGCGGACGCGTACCCGCTCCGTTCGACCTCCACCGAGGCGACGAGTCGCCTCGACCACCCCCGCCCCGAGGGCAGTGAGACCGACAACGCCGAGCGCCTGCGCGGCACCAAGCCGGTGCGCGACGAACGCGGGGGTCGAGCCCGATCCACCGTCAAGGGAAACGTCGCCGCAGACGACCAGATCGGCGCCCGCTGCGGCCTCAGCGATGCCGGAGGCGGCGTCGCCACACTCGACCCGAACGACGCGATCGACCAGATCTCCACCGGCGGCGGCAAACGCCCGAAGGGCGGCGTCGAGCGTCTCGGCGTCAGGGCCGCTCTCGTCGTCGTCGGAGCGCACGCTCACCACGGCCACCGTGGCCGACCACTCCTGCGCGAGCTGCAACGCGGTCTCGAACGCTGCCTCGTCGGCGGCGGAGAATCCACCGCGGCGCGCATCGACGGTGACCTCCCCCGTGAGCGGGTCGATCTCGGGTCGGGTGTCGCCCCATTTCACGCACACGACAATCCGCACGTCACGTCCTCCGGAACACCACGCCGTGGCCACCGTCGGGGTAGGTCCAGGTGATCGCACCCTCGGTGTTGCACACCAGGTAGCAGGTGCCGCACTCGAAACACTGCTCGTAGTTGAAGAGGATGCCGCCGTCGGAGGTCGGCACGAAGAGATTCGCCGGGCAGGCCACAACGCACGCCTTGGTGGTGCAGCCTCGACAGGAGTCGCCGTCGACGGTGATGTGTGCTCGCTCGGCGACCCGGAACTCGGTGCGCTCCATCCGGTCCTCGAAAGAGACTGACGGGTAGTCGGTCATCCGAATCCCTTCATGCCGCGCCAGGCGTCGCGGGCAAGGTCGCCGAGGCGGACGCCCGATGCCTTCAGCTCGTCGCGGACGATACGCCCGAAGCCGGGTTTGGGCACCGGGTTGGTCACGGTGAAGATCCGCTCCACGACGTTTGCCGCGAGCTGCGGATAGCTGCGTTGGACCCGGGGGCTCATGATCAGTTCGGGGATCCCGGCAAGTTTGCGGTGGTCGGTCAACACGAAGTCGCTTTCGACCCGCCGCCGATACCCGGCGAGGCCGACCACCGACGTGTCCCCGAGTCGCATCGCCTCGACCGCCGCTCGTCCCGCGGCGATGCCTGAGCCGATCGCGAAGTTGACCCCCTCGAGCCAGATTCCCGCTGCCAGGCACATCGCGGCGGCGTCGCCCGCGACGACCATGCCGTCGCAGGTGAGTTCCGGCATCATCTCGAACCCCGACTCGGGAATCACGTGCGCGGAGTACTCCAACAACTCGCCGCCCTCGATGAGGGGCTGCACCGCCGGATGGGCCTTGAGATCCGCGAGGAGTTCCTCGGGTCGCCGCGACTGCGCAGCGAGCTCCGGGAGACGCAGCACCAATCCCACGGCGACCGTGTCGCGGTTGGTGTAGAGGAACCCGCCGCCGGGGATGTCCCCGGTGCACCCGATGATCTCGTAGTCCGCCCCATGGTCGCCACGAAGACCGAAGCGCTCGTCGATCACTGCACGCGGAAGGGCGATCGTCTCCTTCACCCCGACGGTGAAGTGCTCGGCGGCCGTGTGGGGATAGAGGCCGGCCTCCTTCGCGAGGAACGAGTTCACACCGTCGCACGCGATCACCACCCGGGCCGACAGATCGCCGTCGGGACGGTCCGTGCGGACGCCGCAGACCGCGCCGGTGTCGTCGCGGAGCAGTCCGACGGCGGTTGTCGAACAGATCAGCTGTGCGCCCGCCGCCACTGCGTGACCGGCGAGCCAGTTGTCGAAGTCCGGCCGGAAGGCCGTCGCCCCGTTGTAGGGCGGCTCGCCCCAGGCGTCGGCGCGGAAGTCGACGGTCAGCGCCTGTGTGGGCGTGAGCACCATCGTCGCCCGGCGGGTAACCCAGCGCTGGATCGGCGCTTCTTCCCACCAGCGCGGAATGATCCCGTCGAGTACCCGGCCGTAGATCACGCCGCCGTACATGTTCTTCGAACCCGGGAACGGCCCGCGCTCCAAGAGGGTGACGCGGAGCCCGGACCTCGCGGCGGCGATCGCGGCGGCGGCGCCGGCCGGTCCTGCGCCGACGACGAGGATGTCGGTGTCGGTCATACGCCGAACCGCTCCGCGAGCGCTGCGAGTACCGCGGGAGCATCAGCGACCACGGCGAGATCGGCCATCGCCATCATCGGGCAGTGGGCGTCGGTGTTCACCGACACGACATGGTCGGGGTTCCCCAGCCCCGCCGTGTGCTGCACGGCGCCGGAGATCCCGAACGCGAGGTAGAGGCGGGGGTTGACAACGACGCCGGTGGTGCCGATCTGGCGATCGTGGCCGACCCATCCCGCGTCGGTCACCACCCGGGTGGCACCCATCGCCGCGCCCATCGACCGACCGACCGCTGCGAGACGGTCGAACTGCGCTGCCGGACCCTCGGCCTGGTCGTGAAGCAGACCTGCACCGCCACCGACGAGCCGCGCTGCCTCGGCAAGATCGACGGTG
>JAKOVA010000063.1 GCA_029782335.1 Actinomycetes bacterium
CCGCCCCCGGTCATCTCGCCGTCCTCCAGCGCGAGCAGGTTCGACACCGCCTTGAGCGTGGTCGACTTGCCCGCGCCGTTGGAGCCGAGCAGCGCGACGATCTGGCCGCGCGGCACGGACAACGACAGGCCGCGCAGCACCTGCACGGCCCGGTTGTAGACGACCTCGAGGTTGTTGATCTCGAGGACGGCGTCGCTGCTCACTGCCCGGTCACTCCAGCGAGATCCACTCGGAAGCCGGCACCATCTTCTGCTGCTTCATGTCGGCGCGGACGATCCGGCCCACCGGGATCGAGTTGCCCTTGATGGAGATCGGCACGCCGATGATGCCGCCGGTGTCGAAGTTGCGGATCGAGTTGAGCGCGGCCTTCAGGTTCTTGCCGTTGAGCTCCTTGCCCGCGTCGAGCGTGCGCTTCGCGGCCTCGGCGAACAGCATCGTCGTGAGGAAGCCCTGCATGTAGGCGTTGCTCTGGTACTCGGGCCGCATCTGGCGGATCTTCTCGAGCATCGGCGCCTTCGGGTCCGACTCGTAGTAGTAGCGGAACGGCATCACGCCCATGAAGCCTTCGGCGGCCTCGCCCATCTTCATGACCATCGAGTGGTCCATCGTCCAGAACGTACCCATGAACTGGCTGGTCATCCCCATCTTCTTCGCCTGGGTGACGAATTCGGGGATCGGCGCAAGCACGTAGCCGTGGAAGATCGTGTAGTCGGGCGCGGCGCGGCGCAGCTTGATCACCTCGGCCGACACGTCGACGCTTCCGGGCGGCGTCATGATCTCGGCGGCGACGTTCAGGCCGAGCTTCTTCGCGAGCTCGCGGCTCGGCTCGACGGGGTCGCGGCCGAACTCGGAGTCCGAGTAGACGAACGCCACCTTCGCGCCGGGTTTCGCCTTCGCGATGTAGCGCAGCAGGATGCCGAACATCTCGGTGTAGTCGGGGCCGACCAGGAACTGGTACGGGTACTTGTCCGGGTTGTTGATCTCGGTCGCGAACGAAGCGCCCGCCATCAGGATCGAGCCCATCCGGTTGAGCTCGGGGTTGATGGTCTTCGCGAACGCGGTCGAGTCGCCGTAGTACAGGTGCACCTTCTCCTGGCTGGTGATCTTCTTGAAGGCCGCCACCGAAGCGTCGACCTTGTAGCCCGTGTCCTCGGGGACGTAGCGCAGCTTGCGGCCCTTGATGCCGCCGGCGTCGTTGACGATCTTCACGTAGTCCTGGATGCCGGCGTGGATGCCGATGCCGGCGAACGCGAAGACTCCCGTCATCGGGATCGAACCCCCGATCACGATGTCCTCGGCCTGGGCCTGCACGGCCGGGGCCAGCGCGAGGCCGGCGGTTGCGGCCATGGCGGCCATCATCTGGCGCCGGGTCAGTCCCCGGCGGTCGGCGTTCCTCATGTCATCCTCCTTGTGGGGCATGGTCGGTGGGGGGGTCGAGCGGGTCGCGCTCAGGTGCGGAACGGGTAGAGGTGGAAGAACCGGCGCACCCGGCGCCAGATCTCGGCCAGGCCGTGAGGCTCGAAGACCAGGAATCCGACGATCAGCGCGCCGAACACGATCGTTCGAACCGGCGAAAGGACGAGCGCGGCGTTTCCGCCGAGCGGCAGCCAGCCGACGATCAGCTTGAGCAGTTCGGGAACCATTGTCATGAACACGGCGCCGAGGATCGCGCCGAGGATCGTTCCCATCCCGCCGACGATGATCGCCGCGAGGAAGAAGATCGACATGATCAGCGGAAAGCTCTCGGGCGTGACGACGCGGAAGAAGTAGGCCCAGAGGCCGCCGGCCACGCCCGCGTAGAACGACGAGAGCCCGAACGACAGCAGCTTGTAGCGCAGCAGCGGGATGCCCAGCACCTCGGCCGAGATGTCGCGGTCGCGGATCGCGATGAACGCGCGCCCGATGCGTGTGCGGAACAGGTTGGCCGCGGCGACGATCATCAGCACCGTGATCGGCACGATGAGCCAGTAGGTCCGCAACGACGTGTCGAGCGCGATCCCGAACACCCGCGCCGGCGGCACCGAGAGTCCGGCCGTGCCGCCGGTTACCGAGGCCCAGTTCGCGAACAGGAAGTGCGTGATGAACGACGCCGCGATCGTCGCGATCGCCAGGTACAGGCCCTTCACGCGCAGCGACGGGATGCCGACGACGACGCCGCCGGCCATCGCGACGAATCCGCCGGCGGCGATGTTCAGGAGCGCCGGCGTGCCGGCGCGAATCTCGAGCACCGCGACCGTGTAGGCGCCCAGGCCCATGAACGCCGCCTGGCCGAGGCTGACCAGCCCGGTATAGCCGGTCAGGATGTTCAGCCCGGTCGCGCTCGCGACGTTGATCGCGACCAGGCACGCGAGATACAGCCAGTAGTCGTTCGCGACGAACGGGAACGCGACCAGGGCGAGCCCGAGCAGTGCGAGCCACGCCCACTGCACGCGCGAGTCGAACAGCGCCTCGTCGGCGGCGTAGCTCTGTCGCGCGGCGCCTATC
>JAKOVA010000078.1 GCA_029782335.1 Actinomycetes bacterium
GTGAGGAAGCGCCTGGGGCTCACGCGACGCTCACCGGGTGCGCCGATGAACCGGAACACCACGACATCATGATCGCGGTACGACTGGACACGGATCACGCGGGCCATCCGTCCAGTCGCCTTGAACACCCAGAGATCAGCCGGCGCGTCGGCCATCGGCGAACCTCGTGAACTCCTCGTCATCGCCAAGGACGACGCTCTGGTTGAGCACGGGCTCGGCACGGATCACGTGCTGACGAACTCCGAGCGTGTCGGCGATGTCCGCGTCGCGTTCGGCGGCGGCTTCATCGAGCTCGCGCTTGAGCTGCTCGACCCGTGATCGGCGCTCGTAGGCGACGCTCGCGAATGCTTCGGTACGGAACCGTGGTCGGTTCGGGTTGAACACCACCCACAGCCGGAAGGCCATCACCGCGTGACCTCGATCCGACAGTGCGCGAACGCACAACGCCAGTTCCCGTAGAGGTACTGGTTGACTCCGAGATCGACGGCCGTGATAAAGGCGAGGATCAGCCCGAGCACAAGCCCGACCCAGATCCGCTCACGACGGCGCGATCGATCGCACGCCTCGCCGATTGTCGGGTGTCGCACGTGGTCATGGCCACAGCGAGTACAAGACCAGCTCACCACGCACTCGCGTCATCGGTGAGGTGATCCGACTCGATGTTCTGCTCGACGTACTCGCGGATCGCGTCGGGGTCCCGGAGGAGCTTGCTGTTGGGCCGGAGGTACACCGCGAATCGACCCATGTCGATCTTGGCGATGTGGCCGCGCGCGACGAGCTTCGCGACGTGCCGATAGATCGTGCGCTCGCTGACGCCCCCGTAGTCATTGCTGACGGCGTTGTAGATGCCGAGCAGGTTGATCGGCCTGAGCTGGCTTGTCGCACGGGCCACGCTACCGGTGAGGCCCTTCGGGTCGTCTTTCTTCCACGGCGGCCGTGCGCCTGACTTCGGGATCAGATGCCCATGCGGGGTGATCTTGATCGGTCCGTTCAGCTTGCCCGCGGTGCAGATGCTCCGCGTGTGGACACCCACGATCGTGCACTCTTCGTCGCGACAGATCGCGACGGCTCGACGACTTGACATAGAAGATCCGGCCCCCTGGGATCGGTTCCACCCGGAACCGAGCAAGTTGGTTGACGCGACACGTTTCAGATGACGACGACGCTCGTGTTCGCGTGTTCCCTCTGTAGTCAATCGTGATCGGGGTCCGCAACTTTTTTTGCTTGTGAATTGACGATTGGTAGATCTTCCCGTTTGACGTCGCGCAGATCCGATCGAAAAAAGTTTGCGCGCGGGCAGGTTATCCACAGCTTGTTGACTGCTACGAAATGCGGCACCCGAAAAGACGAAGGGCCCCGGCAGTGATGCCGGAGCCCTTCGTGCTGCACGCGACCACGGACAGCACCGTGTGGTCGAGACGAACGGCCGGGTTTGGCGGCTGCGCCCCTCGTCTCGCGTCGCTTCCTCGCGCTGCGCGGCTACCTACGCGCGGCGCGCGGCACCGTTCTGGGCCGGGCGCGTCTGGGTCTGCGCCGGGGCCTGGGTCGCGGGCTTCGCCTGCGCCTGCGCCTGCGCCTTCACCGGGGGCGTCTGGGTCTGCGCCGGGGTCTGGGTCTGCGCCTGGCCACCATCGAGCGGGCGCTCGTTGATGATGTTGGCGAACACCTTCGGCTGGAGCACCTCGCCGTTCGGGCCGACACCACCGGGGCTCTGGGTGTGGATCACCGTGCCGGCATAGGTCGCGCCGAGCACCTCGGACGCCACGAACGCGTCCAGCCGCGAGTTGGTCGCGATCATGAACTGCTTGAGGCGGCCCATCGCCTTGCCGGTGAGCGCGTAGTTCGACCACACCTTGGCGCCCTTGCTCGGGCCCTCGGTCGTGATCTCCGACGTCACCACGATCATCGGCGTCTGCTTCTCCTTCGAGGGCTTCTGCTCGATGTGCGTGACGACGAACTCGTACTCGCCCGGGTCGGGCGGCGGCTGGATCTCGCCACCCCACGCCTTGATGCTCTCGTCGGCGAGGCTCGTCTCGAACTGGATCTGGAAGTCGTTGAACTCCTGCTGTGCCATGATGCTCTGCTCCTACTTGACGTTGGCGGCCCCCCTCGGAGCCTGGTTGTTGCCGGCCTGGGGTGAGACCACCTTCGGCGACGGACGCGTGATGACCACCCCAGCGGCGGGCTTGATGGGCGGTGCGGCGGGCTTGGTACCCGCAGTGATGGTCGGGGCTGCCTGGATCTTGGGCAGCGCCGCACGCACGGCTTCGAGATCGTAGCCGAGCCAGCCGAGCAGATCGCTGTACGTCCCGACGAACGGGTCGGGCAACGTATCGGCGCGCATGCCGAGCCGGTTGCCGGCGATGTAGTTACCGAACTGCCGGGTGCGGATCTGGTACTCCTCGCCGACGATCTTGCCCTGATCTTTCTTCTGTTCGAGCCGCGAGTGGAACAGGAAGTCGACGCCGGCCGAGAACTTGTCACCCTGTTGACCAGGGATCAGCGGCGAGCCCTTCGGGTCGGATTCATCCGGGTGCTTCGCTAGGCAGTTCCACACCACGTTGACGCCGAACTTGTGGAGATCGGTGCGCACGTTGCGGAGGTGGATGCCGAGCGATCCGTACGCTTGACGGTTATCGACTGCCTTGCCGGCCGCGGTCTGGAGGTTGATCAGCTTGGCGAGGAAGAAATCGGTGTAGAACGAGAACGCGTCCCACACGATCGTCAGCACCCGCTTGCGCGCGATCTCGGTCATGAGCCGCGGGATGATGCTCGTGACGAAGTCGTTCATCTCGTCGATCCCGACGATGATCGGCTCGACATCCGGCTCGAACCACAGGCTACGATCCATGTTGAGGATCGACTGATAGCCACCTTCGGTGACGTCCGCGATGATGAACGGGCGCGGGAACGTCGCCCCGAAAACCGTCTTGCCGGTGCGCGTGTTGCCATAGTTCAGGAACGTGTAGAACGGCAGCTCGGTCGCCTTGGTGTTGACGGAGATCTCACGCATGTCGAATCCTTTGCGGCCCGCGCCACCCACACGATGCGCAGCCCACGCGCTTGTTGGGGAGCGGGAACACGGCTGTGTTGCAATTCGGGCACATCGTCACGCGGCCCGGCTTGATCGGCTTGTGCACCGGATGAATCTCGGTGCGCCGGCACCGTTCCTCGGTGCATGGCTCGTAGCCGAGCTCGTCGCTGATCTTCCGCGTTGCCACGATGGGATTCGTTCTACACGTTGAGGCTGACAGGCTAGAGCGCGGCCGTGACCATCGCGCGCTGCTCGGGCGTTAGGTGCTTCTCGTACTCGTCGACGAGCTGCGCGATCAGCTCGTTCGGATCCTGGCTACAGGTGGCGTCCGCTCCGGTACTCGCACGCCACAGATGACGACGAGCTTCGATGAGCGCCATGAGCTTCGGAGGTGCCTTCGGCATGAACTACTCCTCGCGCGCTTGGTCTGTGGTCGGAAGATACGGCCCTGGCGCGCGGTACTTGGGCGCGACCTTCGTGCAATCGAAGCGATGGAAGCCGATCGCGAGGCAGCACATATTCCAGTCGACCTTGACAGGTTTCGGCGGCGGTCCTCGACGTCGGCCCTCGCTCACGTCTCAGCTCCTGCGCAGTGGTCGAACAGGTCGCACATGCCGTAGCGCCCGATGCAGCTCTGGCGAGCTCGCGGGAACGAGTTGGTCGTGCGCGCGAGGTTGATCAACGCCTCCCACCGCGCCAAGTCTTGGAGGTGCTGTTCGACCTGCCAGCTATGCGGCGAGACGATCGCCCGGTGAAACTTGAGCTCCTTGGGCTGCTTGCCAAGGATGTTGACGATCACGCCGCGCAGCGGACCGAAGCGATGATCGAGCCCGAGGCGCTTCCAGAGCGCGGTCTGCCCGATGACCTCACCGTCGTTCACCCAACCGTTGAGCGTCGGGTAGTCGAATCGTGAGGCTGTCTTGTGCTCGACGTTGTAGGTCCCCGCGGCGAGCATCGGCGTGTCCTCGGGGAAGAACGCGATCAAATCGAACCGACAGCTCTCGCCCGTGCGCGGATCGACGAGGTCGTGCTCGATCGCGAGTGGCTCGATCGTCTCCATGCTGTAGTACAACCGATAGCCCGAGAACACCCGCCAGCCCTCGACGACGAACTCGGGGTTGCATCGTGCTAGCAGATACTCGTGCATGTCCTCGGGCATGATCCCAGCGTACGGGGACCCTCCGATCTGGATCTGCGCGTAGTGCAGCGCGAGTAGCACGTGCACGATCGTGCCGATCGCGAGGCTCGGGCTCTCGATCAAGATCGTCGGTTCACCGCCGCGTGGCTTGAGATAGCGCTGTTGCCACAAGTACGGGCACTTCTGGAACGTCGAGAACGATGACCAGCCACGCCCCGAGCTCTGCCCGCCGAGCCGAGGCAGCCCGCGTGCGGCGAAGAACTCCCCGAGCACGTCATCGACGAACGGCCAACGTGCGATGACGATCGCCCCATCCTCGATCGCGGCGCCTTGCCGGTTCGGGATGCTGATCGTCTGCTCTCGTTCAGCAAGGTCGATCGCAACGCCCCATGCGTCGGTCGTAGTGACTTGGCACCCGATCACCTCGGGATGAAGCTGGATGCCTTGACCATCGAACCCGTTGCCATCGGGCAACGGTTCGAGCTCGGCCTTGCAAAGCAGGCATCTCACCATGCCGGGCTACCCTACCGCGTGAGGCTGACAGGCTACGGCAGGACCAGGACAAGCAGGATCAAAGCCGTCGCGATCGTGTTCCATAGCCAGGTCCAGATCACGTCGATCATATCTTAGCTGCCTCGAAGTTGTGCGCGACGAGCCCCGACTCGGTGAGCGCGTACGCCGACAGACCGGCCTCCATGAACATGAGCAGCGAGATCTGGTAGTCCTCCATCCAGCGCTGATCACCGGCATTCGTCGGATCCACCGAGGGCGAGATCACGGACAGGAGCCCCGCTTGGATGATCAGCTTCGCGCACGAGCTGCACGGGAACTTCGTAGTGATCAGGCATCCGCCCGTGGTGTCATGTCCGCGCGCGTCGAGGATCGCGTTCGCCTCGCTGTGGACGATCATCGCGTACTTCGTGGGCCGGTGATCGTAGCGCCCCGGCAGGTCATCCACCCCGCGTGGGAAGCCGTTGAAGCCCATCCCGATCACCTTCTTGCTCGCCGCCCCGCAACCAACGATGACCGCGCCGACTTTCGTCGACGGGTCACGCGACCAGGTGGCGATGTGCTCGGCAATGGACATGAAGCGTCGGGTCCACTTGAGGGCATCTGTTTCTTCCATAGGATCTCCTTGAGCTTGCTCTTGGCTCGCTCGATCTCGGCCGGTTGTTGCGACGCAATGGTGTCGTCGATCAAGATCGACGCAAGGAAGAGCAGCATCGATAGATCGCTACCGCGCACGCTAGCCCACGGATCTTCCATGTCGTGCAAGCTGCACCTCAGCTCGCCGAGCACGTTCATGTACCGAGGAAGATTCGGGCAGCCTTCGTGCTTGCACTTCGAGGTATGGTTCATG
>JAKOVA010000082.1 GCA_029782335.1 Actinomycetes bacterium
CGTGGTGCTGTCGGGTGCGTCGTGGAGCGGCCTCGAGAGCGATCCCGTGTCCATTGAGGTCGCCGAGAACGGCCAGTTGCTCGTCGCGCTCGGCGCCGAAGAAGACGTCTTCGCCCGTTATCAGCCCACCGGCGAGCTGGTGTGGCGAAGCATCAAGTGCACCGGTGATACCCAGGCGATTCACGAGATCGCCGGGGTCGACTACGGCGGTGCACACGGCTCTTGCCTGGGCGACGCCACCTATCACCTGCTGAAGCTCAACGGCATCACCGGCGGGGTCGACGGCGGTTTCAAGCCGGTGTTCGACGGCTTCTGGGGCGTGTTCTCGATCTCGGGGAACACCTCGGCCCTGGTGGTCGCCGGAGACTTCACCACGGTGAACGGCACGTCCCGTCGGGGCTTCGTGATCTTCCACCCCTCGTACTGACCGACCGGTCGTCGACGACCCAGCGTCGCAGACGACACCCGTCGACATGAACGCGCCCGCCGAGGGCGGCCCGCCGGGTCGCTCAGGCGGGCGTGTTCGCGATCGGGGCGGCGTCGCGGGCGGGTCGCCCGCGGAGCGATCCCGCCGGCGGATGATCCTCGGGGTGGTCAATGTGGACCGGCCAGTGTGGCAGGACGAGCGATGACGCGTGCGCGCCGCCGGTACCGACGGCATGTTGGGCTCCGTCGCTGACGGGTGACTCGAAGCTCCAGAAGGGGTGATCGCGCCCGGGCGTGGAGATGGCGAGACGCAGGGCGCTCCCACTCCGCAACACCAGCGTGACCGGATAGATCGGAACACGGAACCGGATCCATTCACCGGGCTGGAGGGGGCGCTGGTCTTCGGGAGCGAAGGTGTAGTCGACATGAAGCTCGTCGCTGTGCGCCGCGTCCTCGACGGCGTGGATCGGCCGGTGCCAGCCCGACTGCACGCGGACTTCGATTCCGTCAGGGCGGATCTCGGTGAGGGTCACCTGAACTGCTGTGTCGGCGGTTCCCGGTCGTAGCCACAGGTCGACGTGACCTGCTCCGGCGATCACGAGGGGCTCCTCGAGCGGCGCTGTCTGATAGGCGACGCGGTGCCGGTCGTCGAAGCGCGTCCAGTGAATCGGCACATCGGGTCGAGTAAAGCGGTTCAGGTCTCCGAGCAGCTCACTCGAGTACGCGAGTTCACCGGCCTCGGGGTCATCGAGATAGACATCAGCGGTGTCGCTTGTCGGCGCCTCGTCGACGAGCCGTCCATCCGGGGCGAGCCACCAGCGTCGCGGGATGATCCCCGGCGGCGGGAACGCGGGCGCGGTCGTCTCGAACCGATGTGCGGTCGCACCCGGGACCTCGTGCCCGGCACCGTTCTCGAAGAGGATCCGCACCGGCGGCTCAGCGAGGTAGGCGGCCAGCGCAGCCTCGTAGTCGTCGCTGAAGTCGCTGAAGCGATCGGCTTCGAGTTCGGTTTGGAATCCGAACACCTCGGCGAACTGCGCGGGGGCGAACATGCGGATGAGCTCGGCAACCTTGGGGACGCGACGGGCGACGTGAAAGGAGAGGAACTCGAACCACCGGTTGATCACCATCGGGCTGTAGCCGTCGGGGTGATGACCGTTGAAGACGGTGAAGCGCGTGTGTGGGGCGCCGGTGAAGCTCTGCAACATCAGGGCGAACCGGCTCCCGGTTTGCTCGTCCTGCCACGCGCCCGTGAGATACACCGGCACGTCGATCCGGTCGACGACGAGGCCGACGCGTCGTGCCGCGAGGCTCGGACGGAAGGTCTCGATCGCTCGCCCGAATCGCTCGAAGTCGAAGTTCTGGGTGCGGATCCGCTGGTTCGCCGCCGCGATCTCGTCGCCCTCGTCGATGCGGCGCTGGTCCCACGCTTGTCCGCCCGCCTGGGTCTCTGCGTCACGCATCGCGAGCCAGGCGCGGGTGAACCCGGAGTTGTAGATACCGCCCGGCCACTGCTGGCGCCACAGGTCGTCGATCACCGACATCGGGGTGATCGCCGCGAGATGTGGGGGTCGCGTGGACGCGACGTACAGCTGGCTGATGCCGGGATAACTGAGCCCGACCATCCCGACCTTGCCGTGCAACACCCACGGCTGTCGGGCGACGGTCTCGACGATGTCGTAGCCGTCGGCTGCCTGCGACGGGCTCAGCACGTCGAACACCCCGCCCGAGCACCCGGTTCCACGCATGTTCACGCCGACGGTCGCGAATCCGAGGAGATTCGCGAGGAGCGTCCCGGGCTGCGGTGCGTCGGGATTCGACGGGTCGTAGCCGGAGTACTCGATCACCGTTGGCCACGGCGGCGGTCCGTAGAGGTCGGGATTCGGGAACCGCACCATCGTCGAGAGCGATACCCCGTCTCGGACCGTCAGGTATCCGTACCCCTCCTCGAGTGTCTGGTCGTAGAGGGACGGGTCGGGCAGGTCGTCGAGCGCCGCGACCCGAACGGTGTCGATCACCGCTCCCGAGTCGGGGTCGACGATCCGGTAGTCGCCCGGTGCCAGCGTGTGGCCGTGCGCGATCGCCGCCGCGAGATCGCTGGCGTCAGAGAGCACCGCATGTTGCGCGGGGACGAAGGCGAGATGGGCGTTGCCGGCGTGGTCGGCGACGACCGTCGCGACGGGTGTTCCGTCGGCACCATCCACTCGGAACCGACGTCCCGGTGTCGCCCCGGTGATTGTGATCGTCTCCACGCCCGCGCGGATCTGCATGCCATCGGTCATTGGGCCCTCCCTTGCGTCGAGCATGTTGCCAGGTTCATTCGCGGTCGGTCAGCTTCGGAGGTTCCCGCGCATGATGCTGGTGAGCCCGTCGGGCCCGGCGACGGCGTCGTCGCGAACCGACAGGTCGACCGTTCGGAACGCTGCCAGGTCGAAACCGTCGGGGAGCGGGAAGCGCCGGTCGACTGCCCGTGGTCGGTCCCGCAGTTGCCCAACCCGGTGTCGCTCGCCACGTCGATCGATGAGCGCCAGTTCGTAGGAGGCTCCAGCGGTCAGCGCAGGCGGGGTCTCCATGCGGAGCCGGACCTCGAGGCGCCCGGCGTCGCGTTCGATGGACACGTTGGCTGAGGCCAGCCCGACGCTCACCCCGTTCACCGGGCGGAGCGTCGCGCTCGCGACCACGGGACGGCCCTGCTCCCTCAGCAGCAGTGTCGCGGTGGCTGCCGCAGCGAGCAGGACCACCGCCACGACGACCCACGGGACGAATCGTCGACCGGCACGGGGACGCGGATGGGCGGGGCCCGGCGGCGTCGGGGTGGTCGTACGGTCCGCGTCGGGCGGTGGGGGTGGGTGCACGGCCCGCTCGACGGCCGGCCAGATGCGGGCGCTGACCGCTGGCAGCGCATCGGGGTCGGCGGCGAGGAGTTCGGCGCGAATGCCTTCGATCGCCGCCTGGTCCACCACCATGCGGACGTTTCGGGGGGAGGTGCCGCCGGTGGTGCGCACCGGGGTGGCGAGCCGGTCGACGATGTGACCCTCTGCGATCGCGGCGACCCAGTGGGTGGCGTTGTCGTCGGGGGCTTCGCCGCGGCGAGCCCACGCATCCGCGAAGACGGTGGCGCACACCTCTGCGGTGCCGGCGCGTCCGACGGTCCGGGCGCACAGTTCGGCCACGACGGGGCTGTAGCGGTCGTAGAAGTGACGGAACTGGGCGACGTCGTCGTCGGCGGGGGTGGATGGGGGGAGGTGGTCGGTGATGGACTCAGCGTCCCAGGAGATCGTCGAAGGGTCCAGTCACTTCGTAGGTCACGCCGAGCATGGTGCGCAGCGGGCCGACTGGCCCGCGCTGCGAGCTGAAATAGAGGCGTTGGCCATCGGGGCTGAACGTCGGGCCGGTGACCTCGGATCCGGGGTGGCCGACGATCCTGACGAGTGCCTGAGCGGAGTTGTCGGGGTGCAGGGCGACGACCTCCATGTTGTCGCCGTCCTCCGCCACGAGCACCGTCCCGAACGGGCGGTCGGCGACGAGATTGTCGACCCCCGACAAGACGCTGCCGCCCCCGGCTTGGAACCGCACGTCGACCACGTCAGTGTCGAGGTGGTACTCCCACACGCGGTTGTCGCCCTTGGTCGTGAACCAGACTCGATCGCCGTCGGTGTCGATCCCCTCGCCACCATCGAAGGCGATCGTTCCGGGTACCTGGAATCGACACGGACCGTTCCCCGCCGCCGGGTCGGGAACCCGCTTCCAGCGCACCTGCTCGCCGGGCCGGCCGGTCGCCACCTCGAGCAACCCTGCAGAGAGGTTTCCCGGCGTATTGGGGGTGAAGCGGTAGAAGGCGCCGTTGGAGCGGTCCTCGGTCAGATACACCCGGTCGTCCTGGGCAACGGCGGCGGCTTCGTGTGCGAACGCGCCGAGGGCGGGCCGGCGGACGTGGCTGAACGCTCGGGTCGGGTCGCACTCCCACACGACGCCGAGGTCGTGCTCCTCGCAGGTCAACCAGGTGTGCCACGGGGTTGCGCCGCCGGCGCAGTTCAACGACGTGTTGGTGCAGATCGTGTACGCGTCGACGATCTGGCCATCGGGCGCGTAGCGGATCGCGGTGACCCCGCCTCCGCCGAAGGGGACCTCGTGGTTGACGGCGTGGTACCAGCCGCCGGCTACCTCGGGATCCGCGAACGTGGCGGCGCCGTCGGGGAAGGCCCCGAAGGTGTGGTTGGTGCCGGGGATCCGCTGGCCACCCTGGGCGATGATCCGGCTGGTGAACCCGGCGTGGAGCACCAGCCCGTTCGCGTCGGCATCAGGGTCGCCCGGCTGGGGTGGAACACACCCGCCGAGCGTTCCGGTGAGCGCCAACGCTCCCGCTGCTCCCGACCACTTCAGCAGGCTCCTGCGGCTGAGACGCGCGGCGCCGCTCGATGTTCGATCCATCATCCCTCCTCGCCGAACCCGTAACGGTACCGGCCGAGGCTGGCCGGTGTCGGCCGGTCGCCGTCAGTCGGGCAGCCTCACCCTCGGGCGCAGCTGGCGCCCGTGGCACGGTCGGGAGACGACCACCAGGGTTCCTCGGTCACGGGCCACCAGTCGCCGGTGACGGGATCCTGGCGGTACTCGATCCGGGGTGGTCGGCCCGCGGCGAGTTCCGCGACCGCCGCGAGGAGCGCGTCGATCTCGGCGGTCGTGGTGGTGATCCCGGCGCTGGCGCGCACGGCGCCGGGGATGCCACTGCGGTCGCCGGCGACGACGTCTCGGCGGTACCGGCTGATCTCGTCGCTGGAGAGGCCGAGGAGCCGCACCAGGTAGGGGTGGGCGCAGAAACAGCCGTGACGGACCCCGATGGCGAACTCGGCGCTCAGGCGGGCGGCGACGAGGGCGTGGGGGATGCCCTCGACGACGAACGAGGCGACGGCGAGGGTGGGTACGTCGAGTGCCGGGCCGAGGAGTCGCACGCCGTCGATCGCCGCGAGGCCTCGGCGGAGACGCTCGGCCAACTCGCGCTCGTGGGCGATGATCGCCGGCCAGCCGTACGACTCGAGCGCCTCGATGGCCGCGCCGAGTGCCACGGCACCGACGACGTTGGGCGAGCCGGCCTCTTCCCGATCGGGTGGATCCGTCCACATGACCTCATCGAGGTCGACGAGGTCGACGGCACCACCACCGGCGAGGAACGGGTCGCCCTCCTCGAAGACCGCGCGGGGCCCGATCAACACACCGGTTCCGAACGGGGCGTACATCTTGTGGCCGCTCCAGGCGAGGAAGTCCGCTGACGCAGGCAGCGGTCGGTGCGGTGCGAGTTGCGCGGCGTCGACGAGCACCGGCACCCCCCGGCTGTGCGCGGCCGAGATGATCTCCTCGATCGGTGGCAACCAACCGGTGACGTTGGTCGCGCCGGTAATCGCGAGGAGTGCCGGGGACGTCTCGTCCAGCCGACGCTCGACGTCCGCGAGGCTGAAGGTGCCATCGGTGTCACATTCGATCCACTCGCGTCGTGCCGTCACCCGACCCCACGGCAGGAGGTTCGCGTGATGCTCCGCAACGGTCGTCAGGACGACGTCGCCAGGTTCGAAGCGGAGGCGATAGGCGAGGTGGTTGATCGCCTCGGTCGTGTTGCGGCAGAGCACCGCGATGTCGTCGGAGCCGCTGCGTCCGGCAAAGCGCATGGCCGCATCGCGGGACGCCTCGTACGCCTCCGTTGCGTGCTGCGACTTGTACCCGGCGCCGCGGTGCACGCTCGAGTAGTGGGGAAGGAACGCTGCGACGGCCTCGGCGACGGTCGGCAGCGCAGCGGTCGATGCGGCCGAATCGAGCGAGACGGACGGTCGGTGAACGCCGTCGGCACACGGCACGACGAGGCCGTCACCGACCAACGCGTGAGGCAGCGGGGTCATGGCGAGAGTCTGGTCCACCCTTCCGGGGAGGGAATGGGATCATGGAGGCGATGCCGGATCCCGGGTGGTACAGCGACCCTGACGACGAGGCGCGGGTCCGGTGGTGGGACGGCGACCGCTGGAGCGACCACTCACTGCTGCTCGCCGAGGTGCTCGGCCACCGCGACGATGCAGCGCCCCCGGCCCCCGAGCATCCGCCGTCGCGCTGGGGTGAGCCGCCACCCCAGCCGGTGGTGCCGCCGCCGTCGGTGCCGAGTTCCCCAGAGCCTCGCCGGCGATCCGGTCGCCTGATCGCCGGCGTTGCCGTCGTGGCCGCCGGCCTCGCCGCAGGCGGGGCGTGGCTCGCGCTGCGTCCGACGCAGATGTCGATCGACGAGGTGCGAGCGTCGCTCGACGAGCACGGCCAGGCGTGCCGCGGCGCCGAGGTGCCCGTTGGCGCACCGGAGTCCCTGATGTGGTTCATCGACCGGAACCGTTCGACCGCCCCCGATGCGTCGCTCCTGCGGCGACGGGTGACCGAACTCGAGGCGGGGCGACGGCTGAGCGTTCAGTGGTGCACGCCGAGTGGGTGGATCCTGCGCAGTGGGGATGACGTCGTGGCGGTCGCCGTCCCCGGGTCGGTTCGTCGCGAGGTGGCCGAGCAGGTGGGTGACGGCGTGGCCGTGGTCACCGACGCGTCGCTCATCCCCACGCAACCCGACGGCGTGGCGGACGACCCACCCCAGCCGCCGCCGTCGTCGTCGGTGGTCACCACCCAGCCGATGGGTCCGGCAGGTGGTCCGATCGACAACGCCCGTCGCGTCGGCTGTGAGGTTGCGTCCGAGACCGTGAAGGCCGCGGTGGATCAGTATCGAGCGCTGGAGGGGTCCTGGCCCGCCGCGATGGCGGACCTGGTGCCGGAGTGGCTCGGTGAGGACCCCCGCCAGATCGCCATCACCTTCGCCCCGAACGGCGATGCGCCCCCGACGTTGCAGTGGTTAGCGGAGTGCGCTGGTCTCCCCGGGCCGTGACCCAGGGAGACCCAGCGCTCAGGACGTCGCCTTGAAGATCGCGAACCCGCCGACGCGAACACTGGAGATCCAGTTGAACTGACCGGAGATCACCATGGTGGCGGCGTCGCCGTTGATCGCCCGGACGCCCCAGAACTTGTCGAAGACGGGTGAGAAGGAATAGTCGACCCGTCCGTTCGAGCCGAGACGAACCAGCAGTCGGGTGGTGTCGTCGAGCCCGGCTTCGTTCTCGCAGGAGTCGTGGAACCCGGCGTAGGTATAGACGCCCAACTTGGCGATCGCCTGGCCGTCACCGTCGCAGTAGGTGACCTGCTTGCGCCGGCCGGTGTTCGCGTCCCACACCCCGGCGCGGTTGCCGCTGCTCGCGATGGCGAGGTCGTTGCCGTACAGCTTGATGTCGAGAGGGGAGCCCCGCCACGAGGAGTACACGGTCGACAACTGGTTGCCATCCGCGTCGAGGGTGTCCATCGATCCGTCGAAGCGTGGGTCGAAGTCCTCGGGGCTCGTGAAGTCGGTGTTGACCGGTCGATTGCCGTTGATCGTGGTGTAGGGGCCGCCCACGTAAATGCGGGTGCCGCTGCTGTTGGTGCCGACGCCGGTGACCCCGTTGTCGATATTGGGATCGAATCGGGAGTCGACCGAACCGCTGCTCAGGCTGACCGCCCCTGCGTGGTTGCGGAACTGGCCGCTGATGTAGTTGAAGTTGCCGCCGAGGAAGAGCTTTCCACCGCCGATCGCGATGCTCCAAACCGTCGCGTTGGGGCGGGGATTCCACGAGCTGACCTCGCCGGTCGTGAGATCGACGGCCGCCAGGTTCGAGCGTGCCACACCGTTGACGGTGGAGAAGTTCCCGCCCAGATACAGCGTTGAACCCGACACGGCCAGGGTTCGGACCAAGCCGTTGGTGTCGGCGACGAACCCGGTCCGGAGTGCTCCGGTGTCAAGGTCGAACGCAGCAACGTTGGAGCGGGGAGCGCTCTGGGAGCCGTCGTAGCTGGTGGCCGTGGAGAACTGGCCGCCCACATACACGGTGTTTCCGACCACCACGTTCGCGTAGCCCTGGCTGCTCGAGTCGCCGTTGAGTCGCCAGCTGCGGATCGGAGTGTTCGGGAACTTCCCGGTGAACCCCGACGGGGGTGCCGTGGTGGTCGTGGTGGAGGTGGTGGTCGTCGTCGTGGTTGTGGTGGTGGTCGTCGTGGAGGTGGTGGTGGTCGTCGGCGCGACCGTCGTGGTCGGCGCGACCGTCGTGGTGGTGGGGTCGACTTCGCCGGATGGTCCCGGCCCCGGCACTGTCGTGGGGGTCACGACAGCAGCAGGCGGGGTGGGCGTGGGGGTTGCGACCTTCTTGGCGTAGTCGCTGAGCGAGATCAACCGGGTCCAGCGACCGTCCTTACAGACCAGGATGTTCACGCTGTCGCGCGCGACGCCGCCCGAGCACCGGGTGCCTTCGCGAGCAACCTGGCAGCCCGTGGCCGCCAAGGTGAGCGCCGTCACGGCGATGACGGTCGGCTTGAGAGCAGCGCTGCGCCGATTGAACCGCATGGAGAGATCCGCCTTTCGACCCGCAGGCCGCGTGGGTCGGAGGCCCCGGGGGGACATCCGACGGGAGAGTGAGGAAAGGCAGGCTCGGACCCAACCCGAAATCCCGCTTCCGCGAGTATGAGACATCACGACGTTCCCCCACAACAGGGAACTCTGCCTATTGCATCCGGAGCGGCCGGTCACATGTCACGCGGCGGTGAGGACCGCAGCGACGCCCGCGTCGAGGCGACGCCGCACTCGCTCGTCAGCGGTGCCGCCCTGTTCGGCCCGCGCGGCGCCGAGGACCAATCCGGCGAGCAGATCGACGACCCCTCCGACCTCGTCAGGCGCAACCCCAGCGTCCCGGACGACCTCCGCGACGACGCCCATCATCTGCCGATGGAGCTCACCGACCTCGCGGCGGGTGTCGTCGTCGAGGGACCCGACGAGATCGGTGAGGGGGCCGACGAGGCGATGCTGGGGGCTCAACGCCCAGGTGAGATACGCATGAGCCCACCGCTGAAGTCGCTCGGCCGGCGGGTCGTCGCCCGCGGTGGCCTCCCGCCAGGCGCCGATCGTCTCGGGGATCGCTCGGCGGTACCACTCGACGAGCAGGGCGCTCTTGTCGGGGACGTACCGATAGAGGGAGTTGCGGGCCAGGCCGACCCGTGCCGCGATGTCGGCGAGCCCGACCTCGGCGTAGCCGCGTTCCACGAAGAGCTCGATCGCCGCATTGAGGACCGCGACCCGTTGCTGTTCGACGTGCTCGGCGACGCTGTCCGCCTTGATCCGAGGCATGGCATCAGTCCTCGACGTGGTGCAGGCGGCCGCTGTCGAGGCGGAGGTGACGGTCCGCGTGTTGCAACGCCGCCGAATCGTGCGCCACGACGAGGGTGGCGATGTCCCGGTCGTGGGCCGCCGATGCGAGGAGCTCCGCGACGACTTTCGCCCGTTCGGGATCGAGCGAAGCAGTGGGCTCATCTGCGATCAGCACCGTCGGCGAGGCCATGAGCGCCCGGGCGATCCCAACCCGCTGGCGTTCGCCACCCGACATCTGGGCGGGGAGCTGATCGGCCCGGTCGGCGAGATCGAGGTCCTCGAGCAGCGCCCGGGCGCGGTGGCGAACCTCGCCGGAGGGCTCGTTGCGAATGTGGCCGACAAGTTCGAGCTGTTCCACCGCTGTCAGGGACGGGAACAAGTTGGCCGACTGGTAGACGAACGCGATGTGGTCGCGCCGAACGACGCTGCGTCGCCGCTCGTTGAGCGCTGCGGTCGACGTGCCGTCGATGCGCACGTCGCCGTGGTCGGCGCGGCGCAGGAGGCCGGCGACGGCGAGCAGCGTGGACTTCCCGGCGCCGGAACGTCCCGACACGACCAGGAGTTCGCCGCCGGCGACGTCGAGGCTCAGGTCATCGAGCACGGCTCGCTCGTCGAGGCCGTCGCGGAACGCGACCCGGACGCCGTCGAGGGAGAGGGCGGGTTGGTTGGTCATGATTCGACTCCGAGGGCAATCGCGGGTTCCACCTGGGTGACCCGACGGAAGGCGGTGAGGCTGCCGAGGATCCCGGCAACGATGAGCGACACGGTGACGAGCGCCACCGCGGGGAGGTTCAGCTCGACGGGGGCGGGGGTTCGGCTGAGCGCGAACACGAGCAGGCCGCCGATGAGGACGCCGCTGATCGTGGCGATGGAGACGAGGATCGCCATCTGGCCGATGCCGTCACGGAGGACGTAGCCGTTCGAAGCGCCCATCGCTTTGAGGAGGCCGATCTGACGGGTGCGTTGCACCGTGAGCACGGTGAAGAAGGCCCCGATGACGAGGGCGGAGATGATCAGGAGGAAGGCTCGGATCATCGTCATCGTCGTGGTCTCCGCCGTGTAGCCGGGCGACCCGGCGTACGCCTCGTCCTTGGTCAGCACGTCGGTGTGGGTCGCCTTCGCCGCCCGGTCGAGCCCGCGGTCGGTGCCACTGAGGGCGATCGCCGAGAAGCGGCCGTCGGCGCCGTTGCCGTACTGGATCTGCTGCCAGGTCTCGAGCGACGTGAAGGCGATCGGTGCGTGGCCGTAGGTGCCGGCGTAGGTGAATCCGAGCACCGGCAGGGTGAGGTCTGCCGCTCCGAGGGTGTATCGGTCGCCGACCTTCACGCCCTCGTCCTCGAGTTCGCTCGTCAAGATCAGCCCCGGGGTACCGCTGAGGGCCGCTCGAGCGTCGGCGCGCTGAACGAGGAAGCTGTCGGCGCTCACCCCGAACAGGGCGACGTCGAGGTTCGGGCCGCCGTCGACGGGTGCCGCGTTCGCGAACGAGGCGCCGAGCGGAGTGGCCTTCACTCCAGGGAGCGCCGCGTACGCGTCGAGGGCGGGCGGCCGGAGTGACGAGCGGCTGAAGGTGGCCTCGGCGCCTTCCCCGAACGCGAGGCGCTCGAAGGGCAGGGCGCGGAGCCCGGAGATGCCGTCGGTGACCAGGCCGGTCGCCAGCCCCGACAGCACGGTGGAGAGGATCGCCACGAGGGCGATGACCACTCCGAGGAGGAGGAATCGTCGGGCACCTCGTTTGAGGTCCCGTAAGGCAAGGAACATGGAGTGACTCCTGACGGGGGATCGCGGCGTCACAGGTTGGCGACACCGTGTCGCCAACATAGCGACACAGTGTCGCTATCGTCAAGCCGCCGGCGCGACCCCTTCCGTCGTCGCCGTGGCGAGTGTTGGCCGAAGCCGCTGCGCGGTGGTGGTGTGGCCGATGCTCAGCGGCGACGGTTCGCCAGTGCGGAGTACGCAGCAGCAACCGGCCGAGGCGTGCGCTGGTGGTCGAAGAGTCCGACCTCGGTCAGCGCGCCGGTCGGCTCTGCCAACATCGACTGCCAGTCGAACTGGTCGCCCCTGCTGTACCAGCAGATCCCCCGCACGGGGAGGCCATCGTCGTGCATGGCGTCGAGGACGCTCATCAGGGAGGCGAGCCACGCCGCCTGGTCGCCGACCGGCAGACCGAGGTTCGAGGTCTCCGCGACCCAGAACGGCCGCTGGTAGCGCCCGTGCCAGGCGCGGCCCGCCTCCGCGTACGCCGCGGCGAGGGCGTCGGGGCCGAGAGGTGGATGCTCGCCGTTGCCGTAGCGGGTGACGCCGACGGGATACACGTCGTGGCCCGCGACCACGTGGTGATCGTCGCGGATCGCGAGGTCTTCGATGCGCGCCCGGATCGCCGGGTCGATGTGATCGACGAGCGCTGCGACCGACGGCGGCACGTCGACGCCCAGATGCAGATCCCACACCAACTGCTGCATCGCGGTTGCGTCATCGGCCTCGCGGCGGGCTTCGGCCACGGCGTCCTCGCTGGTGCCGGTCGGCACGTTGCAGCTGAACCCCTCCGAGCCGATCCACCAGCCGTCGCGATCCGCACGGATCCGGGCGATCGCCTCGAGGTTCGCGAGCGTCAGGTTCCCCAGCGCGATCGCGTACGTCTCCGGTGCGGCGAGGCGGTCGTTCCAGATGCCGAACAGGGCGCTCGCCACCGCGGTGATCCCCGGCTCGTTCACCGGGGTGAACCACATCGGTTCCGGGTAGCGGGCGAGGAAGGCGTCGACGTATCGGACGAACGAGTCGATCCATACCGGGTCGCAGAAACCGCCGTCGAGGTGGTCGGGCAGGCCGAAATGCACGAGGTCGACCACCGGGGTGAGGCCGTGGCGGTCACACGCTGCGAACGCTGCATCCCACAGCGTCCAGTCGTAACGGCCGGCCTCCGCCTCGGTGATCCGCCACGGCATGCCGTAGCGGATCACGTTCACGCCAAGGGTGGCGATGTCCCGCAGATCCTCATCCTGGCGGTCGAGATGGCCGCTCGCCGCGTACTGATCCATGCGGA
>JAKOVA010000102.1 GCA_029782335.1 Actinomycetes bacterium
GAACCACTGGATGGCCGACTGGGCGAGGGAGCGCGCGCTGCGCGCGCTGGCAGCGGCGGGGGCGCAGGTGTTGCTGTTTCCCTCGATGATCCATGCAAAGTCGGTCGTCGTCGACCGGCAGCTCGCGCTGTGCGGCTCGGCGAACCTGGACGGGCGCAGCCTGTTCGTGAACTTCGAACTGATGACGGCGTTCTACGGCGCCGAAGAGATCGCATGGCTCGCCGCGTGGATCGACGCGCAGGTGCAGCAATCGGGCGCGTACGAGGCGCGTGCGCCGTCGTGGGGGCGAGACGTGCTCGAAGGCGTCGTGCGCTCGGTGGGGTTCCAGCTGTAGCGCGCCACTGCTCGCGCCACGGGCTTCCCGACGAAGATCAGTTCGCCATCCGGCCGAGCGTCGCGACCGCGATCGTCAGGAAGCCCAGCGCGAGGTTCAGCACCACGAGGCGGCGGATCGAGTCGAGCGCGGCGGCCGCCCCGGGCCACTCGGACGCGGCGACCGAAGCGCGCATCTTCGGGTGCAGCTTCAGCGCGATCCAGAGGAACACCAGCGTCATCGCCGCGGCGATCGCGGCCATCAGGTTCCACGACATCGGCGGCTTGCCGCCCGAGGTCGTGATCGCGGCGAACATCGCCAGCCCGCTGCCCCAGAGCAGCACCAGCGAGCCGCCCACCAGCGCGAAGAACCGGCCGAGCGCCGCGGCCATCAGCGGCAGGCGTTGCGGCGGCTGAAGCGTCGCGAGCGCCGCCGGGCGCAGGCAGAAGTGCGCGAACACCATGCCGCCGATCCAGACGACGACGGCGACGAGGTGCAGGAACAGCCAGAGTTCGGTCATCGACGGGGCTCCCCGGGGACCCGGAAGCGGTGACGCGGCGGCGCACACCGGCGCGTCCGCTGCCGCGGCGGTCGTTCGTTGTAGCGAAAGCCCGGCTGGATTGCAACCGCCGCTATGGCGCGGACCCCTCCGTCGACCTCCCGCGCTCGTGGGCGCGACGCGGCGAGCAAGACCGTGAAACGCGTCGGAACGCCGCTCAGCTGCGCGCGAACAACAGCCAGGCCAGATAGGCCAGATACGCCGCGACGAACGCGGCGCCTTCGCGCCGCGACACCAGGCGGTCGCTTCTGAAGACGGGCAGGCATACCAGCGCCACCGCTGCGGCCAGCGGCAGGTCGAACCGCAGGATGTCGTCGCTCACGTCCACGCCGCCCGGCGCGGCCACGCAGGTGAGGCCGAGGATGACCAGGATGTTGTAGATGCTGCTGCCGATCAGGTTTCCGATGGCGACGTCGCGGTCGTTCTTCAGCGTCGCCATCAGCGTCGTGACGAGCTCCGGCGCCGTGGTGCCGATGGCGACGATGGTCAGCCCGATGACCGCTTCCGGGACGCCCCAGTCGCGCGCGATCTCGGCCGCGCCGGACACCAGCAACTGGGCGCCCAGCACCGTCACCCCCATGCCCGCCAGCAGCAGCAGCGCGTGCCACGCGCCGCGAGCGGCGCCGCGACCGGGTTTCAGCGCGGAGGCTCCGTACTCCTCGGTGAACTCGCGCCTCATTGCGGCGGACTCGAGCCGGCTCAGCTGCACGACGGTCGCGGTGTAGGCGATCGCCGCGAGCAGCAGGACCAGCCCCTCGACGCGGCTGAGGACGCCGTCCCACGCCATGACGACGAGCGTCAGCGCGGAGGTGATCATCACCGGGACGTCGATGCGTACGGTGAGCGAGCGAATCGGCAGCGGCCGGATCACCGCGCTCAGGCCGAGGATCAACAGGGTGTTGACGATGTTAGCCCCGGCGATGTTGCCAACGGCCAGCGGCCCCTTGCCCTCGATGGCCGCCGTGATGCCCACCGCCAGTTCGGGCGTGCTGGTGCCGATCGACACGATGGTCAGGCCGATGACGATCGGCCTGATGCCGAGCATCACGGCGAGGCGCGACGCGCCGCGCAGCAGCATCTCGCCGCCGACGACGATGATCACCAGGCCCGCGAGAAAGACGACGACAGGGTGCAGTTCCATCCGGCTCGGCGCACGGCGGCCCGTGCGCGCATCACGGCCGGGGATGCATCCGATGCAGTACGATGGCCGCTGTCACGCACGGGCGCGGAAGATGCCCGAGCGTACCATCCGCCGCCCGCGCAACGACGGAGCCGCGACAGACACCCGGGACCGCACCGCGCCGAAGAGGACGACGACGATGCCCAAGCTGAATCACCTGCTGGCCGCGACCGATCTCTCGGCCCCGTCACGCCATGCCGTCGAGCGCGCCGCGATGTTGAGCCAGGAGACGGGAGCGTCGCTGGACCTGCTTCACGTGGTCGATCGGGCGCCGCTCGAGAGGCTGCGGCAACTGATGCTGGAGCCCCCCGACGGTCTGCAGGAGCGGATCCTGGGCGCCGCGCGCGAGCGGCTCGGCGAGCTCGCGGAAGCGCTGCGGGACCGCTTCGGTGTGTCCGCGGGCGCTCGCGTCGCGGCCGGCCCGGTGCTCGCTGAGTTGGCCAGGCACGTCGACGAGACCGCGGCAGACCTGATCGTCTGCGGCGCGCGCGGCGAGAGCTTCGTGCGGCATTCGCTGCTGGGCTCCACCGCCTCCCGGATGCTCGGCAAGGCGACGCGCCCGATGCTGGTCGTCAAGCAGGTCCCTCACGAGCCGTACCGCGCCACGCTCGTGCCGGTCGACTTCTCGCCGTCGTCGGTGCGGGCCGTCAGGCACGCCCGGTCGGTCGCCCCGAAGGCCGACATCGCCCTGCTGCACGCTTTCGAGGTGCCGTTCGAGGGGCACCTTCGATACGCCAGGGTCGACGAAGCGACGATCCATCACCACCGCGTCGTCGCGAGGCAGGACGCGACCCGCAAGCTGCTCGAATTGGCCGGGGAGGCCGGATTGCCGCCTCACGCCGCGCGGCTGGTCGTGACGCACGGCGATCCGTCGCTACGGATCGTCGAGCAGGAGCAGGAGTTGAACTGCGACCTGATCGTGATCGGCAAGCACGGCCAGAACGTGGTCGAGGAACTGTTCCTCGGCAGCGTCACCCGGCACGTCCTCGCCGAATCGCAATGCGACGTGCTGGTCTCGGTGTGACGGCGAGCGCGCGCCGCCCGAGCCGTCAGCTCTTGCCGGCCGGTTTCGCCGTCGGCGCGTCGAGGACGAGCTTGCCGTCCTTGACGGGGATCTTGTCGCCGGGCTCGTGGTCCATGCGCACCGTGTCGGTCCGGCCGTTCAGCGTGTAGCGCACGTCGTAGCCGACCACGCGTTCGACCGGCCGCTCGACCGTCTTGCAGCGCCGCTCTTCCGTCGTGTACGTGTCGCGGTCCTGCATGCCCTTCTGGACCTGGTTGCCGGCGTAGCCGCCGCCGACCGCGCCCGCGACCGTCGCAAGACTCTTGCCCCGGCCGCCGCCGATCTGGTTCCCGATGACGCCGCCGACGACCGCACCCACAGCGGTGCCGACGATCCGGTTCTCGTCCTTCACCTCGCGACGGCGCGTGACCGGCACCATCGCGCACTCTTCCTCGCGCCGCTTCTCGACGTGCTTGACCGGCTTCACGTCGACCACCTCGGCGTACGACTGGGCCGTGAAGGTCTTGTAGCCCGCAACGGCGCCGACCGACAGGACTGCCGCGCCGCCGAGCACGGCTCCCGCAATCATGGACTTGTTCATTGCTTGCTCTCCCCATTCCGGGCGCGCGACGGGCCCGGTGCAAGTCGAGTATATGGCCGCTGGCCCCGTGGGCTCGGGGCCTGCGCGGGGCCGTCCGTCGGGCGGACGACGCCGTCGGCGCGGCTCTGATCGTGGCCGACAAACACGAAGGGCCTGGCATCGCTGCCAAGCCCTGGAGGTGCTTCACGAGAGTGTTGGTAGGCCGTGCTGGATTCGAACCAGCGACCAACGGATTAAAAGGCGAAATTTAGCCACAAATCAGTTTCTAAATCAGTCACTTGCTTCGCTTGCACCGTTTCCAACAGATCCGAATTTCGACCAAAGGCACGGGCCATTCATCGTGACCGCGTCACACACAAGGCACACGTCTTAGGCGACAAGGCATCCATTGACGTATAGGCGAGAGGTAGTTTCGGAGAGGTCTAATCGTCCGCACTTGGCTGTCGCGTGGCGAAGCGTGATGCGCGTATTAGGGCGTCAGCAACCGCCATGCGGAAGTCATCGCCGTCGTCGCGCAGTGTGACTTCCCCGTGAACCGGGTTGCTTAGTGTGGGAGTGGCGATGACCTCTACTTGCGCCCTTTGATCGATGACGATCGCTCGTACCTGCTCGGCGCGAAGCTCGGCATATCCATAGAACGTTGCCGGAGTCTTGCGGCGCTTGCCGTCGAAGCTCGCGCGGTTTTCGATCAGACGGCGTGGGGCACACCCAAGCCTGTCCGTAGAAATCCCGTCATCCCCACGCTTTGGGAGAAAGGCATTTATCTTCACGGTGCCCGAGGCATGAGCAATCTGCTTGCTAGAGAAGATTGCCCTTCCAATCGTCTCTTCGTCACGAACGTGCAGAGGCCAGCGAAGCAAGAGCAATCGTTTGACCGAGAAGAGAAAGAAATGCAGCCAGAGCTTAGACGAGCACTTTAAGTACCGCATCAATCACGCCCTTATCGGCGCCGCGTCCGCGGTGCACAGCGTGGCCGCTCCGAATGACATAGGCAATGTCCCCATTTGGGCTGAAATTTAGGTACAGAACGCGGTCGCCGATGTCTGCCTGTAGGCCGACATTCCCGTTCGGATCCGGAAACGCTTCAAAGCGCATTCTGGTGTGGTCAATGGTTTGCACAAACCGTAAGGCATGTGCAATAGCGTCCGGCGAGATTGGTTCGGCGCCGTGGCCGTCCCAGTCACGGTGTAACTCTGCAAGCGCCGAGATTTCGGAGGCGAGTCGCGTGGTGCACGCTGGGCCGGCACCGCGCACGAGCGTGGTTGTCCGTTCGGCTGCCTGGTCGGTTGGTGTCCCGAAGGCTTGGACCAGCCATTTCCCCCACCCTTCATACATCTCTTCTGTGGGGGAGCGTCCACTCCAGAGAAGTAAGACATTCGGCACTTGGCTGGTGAGGGGATCCTTGGCGAATGATGTACGCGAGTAGCCCGCGATCCTGCGGGCGTCTTCGGACGAAATGTTGGCGAACTCCTCCAGATATGCATTGCGCGCGCGTAGGCTAGGAACGTCGCCTTGTTCGCGCGGATAGCTTGGCGCATCTGAAGTCCGCGTTTGCCTCACCGTGTTCCGGTGGGCGCGGCGCCGAGAGGTGGTTCGGTCAAAGCCGTTTAGCGTCGCGTCGATTGCCATGAGGGGTCAAGCGGTAGTAGGTGGATAAGCTCGTTAACGGTTTTATAGTGGTCACTCAATTGGCCGATAAAGCTCCGGCGCTCGGCTCGGTCTTCCGGGCCGAAGTCGTGATGGACGTTTCCGACAAGAAGGTAGCCCTCGAGGTCGAACGTTGCGCTGCCGGGTTGCTGCCGTGCACCAACCTTCAACGAGAACTGCGGGGTGCTGTTCTTGTACTGGAACTCAAGATTGAGGCCGGTCAGCCCGTTTTCGGCAGTCTCCCATGGGCCGCGCTGCATCAGGCGCTCGATCAGTTGATCTTCGGCCGAGCGTCCCCGCGGCTCGTCGCTAGTCAATACGTAGTTGAGGCCCGTTGCTCGATAAGTGACGTGGGGTAGGACATCCAGAAGCGTCGTGGTGATCAATGCTAGTTCGCTTCCCCAGTTCTCCTCGCGAGGATCCTTCTTGAGCACCTGCAGGCGCGACTCCTCTAGCTGAATTCGTACGCCGTTGCTGTATTCCACCATTGAGAATGGCGGAGTCACGAGCGTGTTCGAAACCTGCCATTGCCTCGGGACTATTGAGTTCCGCTCGAGGAAGTCGGGATTAAGAAGGCGGGGATTGTTGCTGTCGGAGATGACTACAACCGACGCCTCGCGGAGGGTAAGGGTCAGCATTGATGATTCGAATGAGGTTAGTGCGGCGGTCCCACCGATAGGGCGAAGCGACCAATCTTATCTGATGGCTTGTTGGCTTGGTCGGCACCCACTTCAGCGAGTACACGGCCGAAGCTGGCGATCCGTCAAGTAACTGTCGCACATGTCAGACAGCTCAGTGGCGACCTAACCATGCCAATGGTTGATCAGTACCCCTTGTCGGAGTATCGTCGCGGCTAGCCTGAGGGTCCAATGACCAAGAAGCAAGTCGATATTCCTCATCTGTCCGCGGTGGAATCCGCGGCCTTGACGAAGCGCGTCGATGAAATCGTCCGTGACTTCCGCGGCCAGGTCGATGAACTCGAGTCGGCCTTGGGCATGTTGATGATCGGGCGCTTGTTCGGCTGGAAGGTCTTGGTCCTTATCCACAACAAGCGGACGATCAGGAAGTATGAGGAGATCCTCGGTATAAACGTCCGCGAGGTGTTTCCCGAGGAGGGGCCGTTGGCCCACAAGTCGGCAGCCTATGAACTCGTTAAGAGGCTGGGCCAGTACTGGAAAGCAGTTAGCGGTGATGTTCGGGTTGAGAGTCGGCGGGAACTGAGCGGCCCTTAGAACAGGGGTATTCAATACCCTTGACTTGCTGTCTGAGCGCGACTAGATTCATGGGTAATGAATACCCATGACGAATGGACGGCTGAAGAGGGCGAGGCGGCAGCGCCGAGCGCGTCAGCGAGCGGCGCCGACGCGCCGCTCTCCCCCCGTACGGTAATACGGGGGGAAAGATCCCCTGCAAGCCAAGTAACTTCACGCAGTCAGGCAGCGCTAACCGACTGGCTCAACGTCACCTTTCCACTCGATCCAGAATCCTTCGACCTCTCCGACCTCCTGCATGGGGTAGCTGAGGGCACGTGTTGCGCGTTCGGAGAGATGACCGACCGGGCTCGGGGTCTTCACGGCTATACGCGCTCCTTCGAATCCGACCGGGGGAAAGTGCTTCTTGCGCTCGGTGGTCGTATGCGTCCGGCGAACCCATCTTGAATCGAGTCGCCTGAGATAGGAGCCTCGTGTCCGCGTAACTCTTGTGCGGACACATGGACACTTATCCCGTGGAACTGCCAGATCGCCGCCGCCGACGCCGGCATAGCCCCGAGTTCAGAGCGGCAGTCATCGAGGCCTGCCGCCAGCCTGGTGTGTCGGTTGCCGGGGTCGCCC
>JAKOVA010000105.1 GCA_029782335.1 Actinomycetes bacterium
CGGGCTCATGTTGAACGCCTTGGCCAATTCGCGCTCGGGCGGGAGGCGGTCGCCGATCGCGAGTGCGCCGCTCAGGATGTTGGCCTTGATTTGCTCCGCCACCTCCTCGGCGAGACGGCGGCCGGACACGGGGGTGAACACCGACTCTCTCCCAACGCAAGCAGATAGCGTAACGCATTATGCATTGCGCATTCTGAGAGCGTCAAGGCATAATGAATGAGACCGAGCCTGGGCCAGAGGGGCCGGAGCAAGATCCGAACGAAGGGGCTGTCCGATGGGACGAGTCGATGGGCGTGTAGCCATCGTGACCGGCGCCGCGCAGGGAATCGGCGCCGTCTACGCGCGAGCGCTCGCTGCAGAGGGCGCCAAAGTCGTCGTCGCCGACATCCTGGATGGACAGGGGGTGGTGACGGCAATCCAGTCGGGCGGCGGCGACGCGGTGTTCGTCCAGACCGATGTCAGCGACGAGGCGTCGGTGCAGTCATTGGTCGCTGCGGCGGTCGGCCGATTCGAACGAATCGACATCCTGGTGGCGAATGCGGCGATCTATGCGTCGCTCAAGCTCCGGCCGTTTCTGGAGATCTCGAGCGCCGAGTGGGATCGGGTCATGGCTGTCAATGTCCGTGGCACCTTCCTGTGCGCGAAGGCCGTCGTCCCGGAGATGCGCAGGAACGGATGGGGCAGGATCGTCAACATTTCTTCGGCGACAGTCTTCAAAGGTACCCCGAACCTGCTTCACTACGTATCGTCGAAGGGCGCCGTCGTGGCGCTCACGCGGGCGCTCGCGCGCGAGGTTGGCCCGGACGGAATCTGCGTAAACACGCTCGCGCCGGGGCTCGTGATGAGTGAGGGCGTTGCGCGCAACGAAGAACTCGTTGACCGATTGAGTGGGCCGGTCATGGCCGCGAGGGCGATCAAGCGGGAGCAAGTTCCAGAGGATCTGGTTGGGGCGCTGTTGTTTCTCGCCTCGGACGATAGCCGCTTCACGACCGGACAGGTCATCGTGGTCGACGGAGGCGTGGTCACTCACTAATCGATTGCTGGGTGCTATCGCTCGGATTCGGGCTCGCCAGTTTGGTGACAGACCATGTCCTGGAGAACTTCGTCCGTTCGGCGACGGGGCGGGCTGCTCCGGACGTCCCGGCAGAGGACGTCGGGAGATGGAAGAAAGGTGAAGAAGCGGAAGCGCACCAGGGGGACGTCGCCCAAGTCATGCGCGAACGCAGCCGGCGTGGCGCGATGTGAAGATCCCTCGGCCTGAAGTGCCGGCACCGCCCCCGTCCGAATGACCTGAGCGATCCGCCGTCAACGCCGACCGGCTCGCCGGCTGTGGTGTGCGTATGGCCGAACGAAATGCATTGACGCAGATCAGGAGCCCTCCCCACCCGGCCCCGCCGTCACTCCTTCTCGATCCCCGCCTCCCGCAACAACCGCCCGTTCCGCTCGAACTCCGACTTGACGAACGCACCGAAGGTCTTGCCGTCCATGTAGTGGACCGGCGTGTTCATCGTCTCGAGCTGCTTGCGAAAACCTTCGGACTGCGTGGCCGCCCGGCACGCCTGATCGAGGGCAGCCAGCGCCGCCGCCGGCGTGCCCTTCGCGGTCGTCACGCCGCCCCATACTTCGAAGTTCAACGCGGGCCCGCCCTGCTCGGCGATCGTCGGCAGGTCGGGGAACTCCTTCAGGCGCGTCGGCGCCAGCACGGCCAGGCCGCGCACCTTGTCGCCGTGCGTGGACAGCAGCGTCGAGTGGCTGACGAACATCGTGATGTCGCCGCTCAGTATGCCCAGCAGTGAATCGGAGTCGCCCTTGTACGGGACGTGCACCATCTTCGTACCCGTGGCCGACGCGAGGGCGGCCAGGGCGAGGTGCGGTACGGAGCCCGTGCCGGTGGAAGCGTAAGTGAGCTTGCCCGGGTTGGCCCTGGCGTCGGCGATCAGGTCCATCACCGACTTGTACGGCGAGTCCTTGCGCACCAGCAGCACCTGCGGATTCGCGTAGACGCGGCAGACGTAGTCGAACGAGTCGGCGCCATAGGGCAGCTTTCGCAGGCTGGGCTGTGTCGTCAACGGGCCCACCGGCAGCATGCCGAGCATGTGGCCGTCGGCTTTCGCATTCGCCACTTCGGCGGCTCCGATGGCGCCCCCGGCGCCGGCCTTGTTCAGGACGACCACCTGCTGCTTGAGGGTCTTCGCCATCTCCACCGCGAGCGCGCGCGCGATGAGATCGGTGCTGCCGCCCGGACCGAACGGCACGAGGAGGCTGACGGGCCGGTCGGGAAACGCCGACTGGGCCATCGTCGACGTCGATGCGACGAGGAGTGCTCCGACCACAATCGCCTTCAGAC
>JAKOVA010000131.1 GCA_029782335.1 Actinomycetes bacterium
GTCACCACCACGACCGAGGCGGGGGCGACGACCACCACCCTGCCCTCGTCGGTCTCCACGTTGCCGCCAAAGTCGGTCGACGACATTCGAGCGGCGTTTGACACGGCGATCGCGGCGCGGAACTTCTGTGGGGTCCTCGCCGCGCTCGACGACGCGTCGCCGGATACGAGCGACGGCGCCGCGGTGATCGCCGCCTACGAACTTCTCGCCGACAAGGTGCAGCGTGCGGCGTCGTTCGCTCCCACCGAACTGGCGCCGGCGTGGCAGACGGTGATCGATGCGGTCCGCGAGGGGCGTACCGCGGCACGACGCGTTGGTGGCAACGTGAACGATCCCGCGTTGCGTGCGCCGTTCATCGACGGAACCTTCCAGGTTGCGATGTCGGCTGCCGAAGCCTGGGCCGATTCACACTGCCCGCTGGAACCATGATGGCGAAGGGCCGGTTGGGGGAGCTCCTGCGGGGCGGTTCGATGCTGCGGCGGCGACCGATCACCTCGACGGCAGGTGGGTATCCTTCGACGCCGATGCGTCGGGTACGGATCGGACTGGTTCTCGCACTGGCGGTTGCCGTCGTGGGCTCGGCGGTGTCCTGTAGCCGCTCGACCGAGATCGAGGGGACTCCCGTGACGACGACCGAGAAGGCGCCGCGGCCGACCGATCCCCTCGAGTCCGACGCACTCGTCACCGGGTCCGAGGCCGTCGCTCAGCTCCAGGCGCTCGTGAACTCGATGCTCGCCACCCAGGATCCGTGCGCGGTTCTGACCCAACGTGACATCGAGGCGAATCGCCTCGACCCTTCGCTGTTCACGAGCGCGGCAGCTCGACGGGTGGTCACCAAGGGCCTCATCGACGTCTACGACCACCTCATCTCCATTTCGCCCGCGGCGATCACCTCCGCGTTGCAAGCGCAGAAGTCCGTGTTGCTCGAGGTGCTCGCCGTGGTGGACCAGTACGCCAACGACCCGAGCGGGACGAAGGCGACCAAGGAGATCAACCGGCTCGTCAGCGCTCCCGGGTACCTGGCCGCGCAGACGCAGCTCACGAGCTGGGTCTCGGCGAACTGCCGCTGACCGTCGCTTGTAGCCACCGCCGCGTGCGGAAGCGATGGCCGAGCAGCACGGCGCGGGCCGCCATGAAGGCGATCAACGCCGCCCACAGTGCCCACAGCCCGGCGTCGGCCGCGAGGACGGCGACGGCGAGCGCGCTGAAGACAGCGGTCGCGACCGGCATCGCGTACGCCAAGTAGCGCAGATCGTTCGCTCCGATGAGCACACCGTCGAGCGCGAAGGAGACGGTCGCGATCGGTTGCATCGCCGCCACCCACCACAGCGACGTCGTCGCGGTGGCGCGCACGGCGGGGTCGGGACTGAAGAGTGAGGGGAGCCACCGCGCGGTGAGCGCGACGATCAGCAGGTTCACGACACCGAGGCGGAACCCCATGCGGATCACCCGCTGGCCGGTCTGCACCGCAGCGTCGTCGTCGCCGGTCCCGATGGCGGTGCCGACGAGCGTGTGAGCGGCAACCTCGAGGCCTTCGCACAGATACGCGAGCGTCGAGGACACCCCGAACGCGATGGCGTAGGCCGCCAGGTCGGTGTCGCCGATGCGGCCGGCCACCGTGATCGCCACGGTCAGCGCCGCCCGCAACGCGATCGTCCGAACCAACAGCGGAACCCCAGCGCTCGACACCGCCCGCACCGCAGCCCGATCCGGGCTTCGGGAAACTCCACGCCGTTTCGCATCGCGCCCGATGAGCAGGACGTACGCGATCGCAGCGCACCACTTGGCGGCGACGGTGCTGCTCGCTGAGGCCCCGACCCCGAATCCGAGCCCGATGATCAACACGACCTCCGCAACGAGGTTGGCCGCCACCGCGACGACCGTGATCACGAGCGGGGTTCGCAGGTCCTGGACACCACGGCGCGCACCCGCGCCGGCCATCACGAGGAAGAACGCGGGGAAGCCCAGCAGGCTGATCCGGAAGTAGGTCAGCGCCGCGTCGCCAACCGCGCCACGGCCGCCGGCCCACTCCACGAGGAGGGGCGCCGCGGGTACCAACAACGCGGCGACGAGCGACCCGACCGCGAACGCGACCCACATGGCCTGGACGCTGTGGTGGGCTGCGTCGCGCTCGCGACCGGCGCCGCGGAGCCGCGCCACGGTCGAGGTGGTGCCGTAGAGCAGGAAGATGAACACCGCGTAGCCGTTCGCGAGCAGCGTCGTGGCAAGCGCTGCGCCGCCGAGCGCGTTGCTGCCGACGTGGCCGAGGATGGCGGTGTCGGTCAGGTCGTAGAGGGGGTCGGCCGCGATGGTCAGCACGGCGGGGAAGGCGAGCCCGATGATCCGCCGATCGATCGCGGCGCTGGCGGTACTCACCCCGCAGCCAGGTGGCGGACGGCGCTCGCCGTGGCGGTCGCGGCGGTCGCGGCCGCGACCTTGCTGTCGCGACGCATCCGCGCGAGCTGCCGTGCCGCGCTCGGATCTCGCAGCAACCGGCGCACGGCTGCTGCCAGATTGGTCGTCCCGTCGTTGTTGACGAGCTCCAT
Source organism: Actinomycetes bacterium (assembly GCA_029782335.1). GTDB lineage: Bacteria > Actinomycetota > Acidimicrobiia > Acidimicrobiales > Microtrichaceae > JADLFH01. Next base: position 2,547 of record JAKOVA010000131.1, read on the forward strand.
CGTCGAGTCGTCGATGACGCCCTCCCCGACGCGGTCGCTGATACCCCGGAACGCCGACCACGGAATCCCCGCGTCCTCGCAGACCGCGCCGATGACTGCCGTTTCCATGTCGACCGCGGTGAAGCCGGCGGCGATGTCCGCTGCGAGCTCGGCGTCGGAAAGGATCGTGTCGGTCGTGATGATGCGACCCGAGGCGGTGTGTGAGCCCAGACCCGCCGCGCGGACGACCCGCGGGTCGCCGTGCAGGACCGCTTCGGAGGCGATCACGAGATCGCCGATCCGCAACGTCGGGGCGAGGCCACCGGCGATCCCCGCCACGACGACGTGATCGGGTGCGTCGCGTCGGATCGCCTCGCTGCAACACGCCTCAGCCGCCGCCGGCCCGACACCCCCGAGGAGCGCAACGACACGCAGGGTGCCGACCTCGCCCACGAAACGGCGGGTCGAGCCGCCGTCGCGGCGGAGCGCGAGCGCCGCGACGACCGGTCGGAGCTCGATGCTCATCGGGGTGATGATCGTCACGGTCGGCATGCGGCCCATCGTGGCAGGCGGGTGGGCTCGACGCCGAGGCGTTTGCCGCGTGGGGTGCGGGCGCGCCCGGGAACGCACCTGGCGGAGCGCCCGCCCGTACCGTCAGTGGGAGCCACCGGGTGCGGCGTCATATCGTGGGGACATGTCCGCTTCCAAGGAACGCTCCGCAGATGTCACCGACGGCTACCAGCGCGCCCCAGCCCGGGCGATGCTGCGGGCCATCGGCATGTCCGACGCGGACTGGACCAAGCCGCAGGTCGCGGTCGCCTCGTCGTGGAACGAGGTGACCCCGTGCAACCTGCCGCTCGACCGTCTCGCCAAGCAGGCCAAACGCGGCGTTCGTGACGCCGGCGGCTTCCCCATCGAGTTCAACACGATCGCCGTGTCCGACGCGATCTCGATGGGCCACGAGGGCATGCGCGCCAGCCTCGTCAGCCGCGAGGTCATTGCGGACTCGGTCGAAACGGTGATGCATGCCGAGCGCTTCGACGCACTCGTGTCCTTCGCCGGATGTGACAAGTCCCTCCCCGGGATGATGATGGCGTCAGCTCGGCTGAACGTGCCGTCGGTGTTCCTCTACGGCGGATCGATCCTTCCCGGCCACCACAACGGTCAGGTGCTCGACATCGTGTCGGTCTTCGAGGCCGTCGGGGCGTTCGCTGCGGGCAACATCGACAACGACGAGCTCGACGCGATCGAGCGCAACGCGTGCCCGACCGAGGGCTCCTGCGCCGGAATGTTCACCGCCAACACGATGGCGTCGGTCGGCGAAGCCCTGGGCTTGTCGCTGCCCGGCTCGGCCTCCGCTCCGGCGGTCGACCGCCGACGTGACGATTACGCGTACGCGTCCGGCACCGCGGTGCTGCAGTTGATCAAGGCCAACATCCGTCCCCGAGACATCCTCACGAAGGGTGCGTTCCTCAACGCGATCGCCGTGGTGATGGCGTTGGGCGGTTCCACCAACGCCGTGCTGCACCTGCTTGCCATCGCGTACGAGGCGCGGGTGCAACTCGAACTCGACGAGTTCAACGCGGTCGCCGCCAAGGTGCCCCATCTGGCCGACACCAAGCCGCACGGCGCCTACCACATGGTCGACGTCGACCGTATCGGCGGGGTCCCGGTGGTCATGCAGATGCTGGCGGAACGCGGTCTGCTGCACCTTGACGAGATCACGGTGACGGGGCGGACGGTGGGGGAGAACCTCGCCATGATCAACCCGCCCGCTCCCGACGGGGAGGTGATCCACTCCTTCGACAACCCGCTCCACGACATCGGCGGCATCTCGATTCTGCAGGGTTCCCTCGCACCCAAGGGTGCGGTGGTGAAGGTCGCCGGGATCGACGTCGAACACTTCGACGGCACGGCACGGGTCTTCGACGGCGAGGACGCGGCGATGGAGGCGGTGCTCGCGGAGCAGATCCGTCCCGGTGAGATCGTCGTGATCCGCTACGAAGGACCCAAGGGCGGGCCGGGGATGCGCGAGATGCTGGCGATCACGGGGGCGCTCAAAGGCGTCGGCCGTGGCGCTGACACGGCGCTGATCACCGATGGCCGATTCTCGGGTGGAACCCACGGGTTCTGCGTCGGCCACGTGGCCCCCGAGGCGGTCGACGGTGGCCCGATCGCGTTCGTCGCCGACGGTGACCGCATCACGATCGATGCCCGGAACCACACGATCGAACTGCACGTCGACGAGGCGACCCTCGCCGCCCGGCGTGCCGAGTGGAAGCTGCCCGAGCCCCGCTACACGAGTGGTGTGCTGGCGAAGTACGCGCGGCTCGCCAAGGGTGCCGAGCAAGGCGCCGTGACCGAGGCCTGAGCGGGCAGTGGCGCCAAAGGGGGAGCGTGCTCGAGCGGAAGCCTCCGCGGGGGCGTGGGCGGCCGCGGCGGTGGTCCTCGCGCTCGGCGCGCTCGGCTTCGGTGTCGCGAGCCAGTTCCAGGTGCAGGACCTGAGCGCTCGTCTCGATCGTTACGAACGCAACGCCCGGTCGGTCGCGACCGTGCCGGTCGCGACCACCGTGCCGACCTCCGATGCCCTCGCGGCGACGACGGCCCCGGCCGGCTCGGGGGAGGCCGCCCCGCCGGCGGAGACGGCCGAGGTCGAGGCGGCATTCGTGACGCTGTACGACGGGTCGAAGCCGATCGACGAACGGGTTCGTGTCATCGACGACCCGAGCGGCATCGCAGAGGCGTTCCAGATGCTCGCCCCGGCGGTCGCCAAACAGATGGCGTCGCTTCGAGCGCGCGTCCACGCCGTGAAGTTCACCTCGACGGTGACCGCGACGGTGAACTACGCGGTGCAGACCCTCGGCGGCCAGCCCGTCCAGCGCGTGGGTGCCGCCCGGCTCGTCGACGGCACCTGGAAGGTCGCTCGCAGCACGGTCTGTGCGGATCTCAGCGATGTCGGGGCGCACTGTCCGGCGTGACCGTCCACAACGCGGCGGCCCCCAGGCAACAGGTGACTGCGGTGATCGCGCCGGTGGCGCCGATGCCTGCTGACACGTAGACGACGCCGCCGAGTGCCGCCGATGCGGCACGCGCGCCGGTGCCGAGCGCGATCGCGAGCCCGATCGCGGAGGCCCGCGCAGCCGGGTCGAGTTCCGCGATGAGGGGCAGCGCCGAGACGAACGAGAACTCGAGGCCGACGGCGACCACGACCATCAGGGTGACGGCGAGCAGCTCGTGGGTGCCCACGAACCCAAGGGTCGCCACGACGGGTGCCGCGAGCAGGATTCCCCCGAGCGCTGCTCGGCGCTTCCCCACTCGGTCCGCGAAGAGCGCGCTCAACCCGGTTCCCCCGAGCTCCCCGAGGCCAATGAGGATCGACATCAGCGAGAGCCGAGCGGGCGACATTCGCAGGGTGGTCGCGAACCAGTCGCCGTAGACGGCGAACACGAACATCTGGGCGAACGGCTGGAGTGCGGAATAGAGCCACACTCCGGCCAACTCTCGGCGAAACCGTGGTCGCCGTGGTGTGTCGGATCGCTCGGGTCGGTCGGGCCGCACGGAGATTCGCATCAGCACGGCGGTCGCGATCAACAGGGCACCGGAGAAGCGGAACATCGAACGCCATCCCCAGGTCTCGACGAGCGCACCACAGATCGGTACGCCAACGAGCAGGGCCAACGCCCAGGACAACTCGACGATCCCGAAGATCCGACCACGCCGCGCCAAGGGGACCCGGTGGGCCACCCAGGCGCCTTGGGAAGTGTCGAGCCCGAACTTGGCGATGCCGCCGCCGATGAGCAGCACCGAGACGACCCACAGCGGAGGATCGGCGGAGACGGCGATCGTCGCCACCCCGGCGACCGCCGCGGCACCGACCATCGTGGAGCGCTCGTGGCCACGGTCGGCGACCCGTCCGATCGCCGGCGACACCAGTCCGCCGAGCTCACGGGCTCCGAGCAACGTGGTCATCGTGTCGAGCGGAATCCCGAACGCGCGGGAGAGCGTGGTGAGGAAGGTGTAGGGGAATCGGATGAGGAGGTTGCCGCCGAAACGCGCGGCGATGATCGAGGCGAGGGCCGCTCCGGTGGGCCCGCTGCCTTCACGCTCGTGCGTCCCCGTCATGGGGCGCTAAGCTAGGAGGCGATGTCACACATCACCGAGCTCCTCCTCGTAGTGCGCTAGCGCACGTTGACGACGAGATCTGCGTGCGCCCGACCTCCCATCTGGGAGGTCGTTGTCGTTTTCAGCTAGAAGGGATTCCCGATGTCTCAGCCACCACCGCAACCAGGGGACCGCATCGACGGCGGGCGCGCACTGATCCGCTCGCTGGAGCTCGAAGGTGTGGAGGTGGTCTTCGGACTGCCCGGCGGGGCGATCCTGCCGGTGTACGACCCGATCATCGACAGCCCGATCCGCCACATCCTCGTTCGCCACGAACAGGGCGCCGGGCACATGGCCGAGGGCTACGCGCACGCAACCGGACGCCCGGGCGTGGCGATGGTCACGAGCGGCCCCGGGGCAACCAACATCGTCACGCCGCTGTGCGACGCGTACATGGATTCGATCCCGATGGTCTGCATCACCGGGCAGGTGCCGTTTCCCGCGATCGGGACCGATGCCTTCCAGGAGGCCGACACGGTCGGGATCACCCGGTCGGTCACGAAGCACAACGAACTGGTCACCCGTGCGGAAGACATCCCTCGGGTCATTCGTGAGGCGTTCCACATCGCGACCACCGGCCGCCCCGGCCCGGTGCTGGTCGACATTCCCAAGGACATCGTCGATCCGACCAAGCCCGCGTCCGCGATGGAGTGGTACTGGCCGACCGACGACGAGGTCTCGGCGGGTCTGCCCGGGTATCGCCCCACCACCAAGGGCCACCCCCGCAAGATCAAGGAAGCGGCCGAGCTCATCTCGCGCTCACGTCGGCCGGTGCTGTATGTGGGTGGTGGGATCCTCAAGGCCCGCGCCGCGGAGGTGCTGCGAGAGCTGGCTGAGCTCACCGGCATCCCCGTCGTCACCACGCTGATGGCGCGGGGCGCGTTCCCCGACGACCACGAGCTGTGTCTCGGCATGCCGGGAATGCACGGCAACTACACGGCGGTCACGGCCATGCAGGAGGCAGACCTGCTCGTCGCGCTGGGTGCGCGCTTCGACGACCGGGTGACCGGACGGCTCGACGGGTTCGCCCCCGACGCCAAGATCATCCATGTCGACGTCGACCCGGCCGAGTTGGGCAAGGTGCGGACACCCGACGTGCCGATCGTCGGCGACTGCCGCCAGGTGATCGGCGAGTTGGTGCGCACGATCACCAATCTCGGTGGCCGCGACGCGCAGGCGGATCGCAGCGAGTGGCGGCAGCGCATCTCCGGTTGGCAGGAGACGTATCCGCTCACCTACGCGCCATCCGAGCCGGGTGAGCTGCTCAAACCGCAGTTCGTGCTCGAGCAACTCCGCGACCTGTCGCCCGAGGACACCATCGTGGCGTCCGGCGTCGGTCAGCATCAGATGTGGGCGTCGCAGTACTGGACGTTCCGTCACCCCTACACGTGGATCAACTCTGGCGGTCTCGGCACGATGGGCTTCTCAGTGCCCGCGGCCATCGGAGCGAAGGTCGGCATGCCCGATCGCACCGTGTGGGCGATCGACGGCGACGGGTGTTTCCAGATGACCGCCCAGGAGATGGTCACCGCCGCGACCGAACGCATCCCGATCAAGGTGGCGATCCTCAACAACGCCTATCTCGGCATGGTTCGCCAGTGGCAGGAGATGTTCTACGACGAGCGCTACAGCGAGGTGTACCTGTCGCCGGACCTGCCCGACTACGTGAAGTGGGCCGAGGCGATGGGGTGCGTCGCGCTGCGGGTCGAATCGCCCGAGGAGGTCGGCCCGGCGATCGAGAAGGCGAACGACATCGACGATCGTCCCGTCGTGTTGGAGTTCCGGACCGACAGCTCCGAGAAGGTGTTTCCGATGGTTCCGGCGGGTCGCACGAACTCCGAGATCGTGGTCGGCCCCTCGGGTGGCGAGGGAGGCCGCTGATGGCTGCGACGATTCATCACACGCTCTCGGTGCTGGTCGAGAACAAGGCCGGTGTGCTGGCGCGGGTCTCGAACCTGTTCGCCCGCCGTGGCTACAACATCTATTCGCTGGCGGTCGCTCCGACCGACGACCCGGCGCTCAGCCGGATCACCGTCGTCGTCGATGTCGCCCCAGAGCTGCTCGAGCAGGTGGTCAAGCAACTCCACAAGTTGATCAACGTCATCAAGATCAGCGAGTTGGACCCGGCCGACTCGGTGGAGCGCGAGCTCGCGCTCATCACCGTGCAGGCCGCGCCGGCCGCTCGGCACCAGATCATCGAGCTCACCGAGGTGTTCGGTGGCCGCATCGAGGACGTCGGCTTCGACGAGCTGACGATCTCGGTCGCCGAGTCCCCCGAGCGCCTCGACGATCTCGCCTCGCTGTTGGCGCCGTACGGGATCCTCTCGATGCAGCGCACCGGTCGGGTCGCCCTGCCGAAACTCGAGCGGACGCCACCCCCCGGTCTCCGTATCGCCGGCTGAGCCCCCTTCGTTCTGTCCCGTGAAGCCCCCCCTCGTTCTGTCCCGTGAAGCCCCCCGGTTCTGTCCCGTGTGGTGTCACGGGTCCGTGACACCACACGGGACAGAAGGAAGGGGTGGGGGGAGAACCGGGGTGGGGGGAGAGCCGGTCGTTAGGCGGGCTTGCCGCAGTCGGTGCAGTGGATGCTGGGGACGTCGCGACCGGCGATGAGCCCCGCAACCCAGTCCGATAGCTTCGTGCCGTTCTGCTCGGTCGTGTAGAACGCCGCCTTGCCGACCACGGTGTGATCGACCCCGGGTTGCACCCAGTTGTGCAGATTCACCCCTGCGTCCTCGATCATCTTGGTGTTGCCGTCGATTGCCGTCAGCAGATCGTCCGCCCCCACCCCGGCGAGCGACGAGAACGCCGCCTGCACGTCGTCGTACGCGTAGTCGAAGCGCCCCATCACGATGTCGGGGTCGTGCTTCGTCGCCTGGACGAACAGGCCGGGAAGCGACCACCGCTCGGCGGTCATCCCGGCGTTGGTCGGCCACGGCGGGATCGCGTTGGTGGTGCCCCACAGGGTGCCGATCGCGGCGGTGATGCCCGGTGAGCCGGGATATGCGCCAGAGCTGTCGGCGAGCACCGTGACCGAGGCATCGGGCAGGACGTCGTGGACGAGGCCACCGTAGAGGGGTGCGCCTGCGGACCCGGCGCTCGCACCGGCAACGACCACCTGCTCCGCGTCGGGGAACATCGCGGCGGTCGCCGCGAGCGCGGTCGACGCATTCACGTAGCCGTTGTGGTGGATCACGACGCCGTTGCCGTAGTCGTGGGTCGTGTTGCCGAGGTGGACGTCGCCGGTGCAGTACGGCACGTACACCATCGAATAGTCACGGAACGGGTTCCTGGCATCGGTCAGATCGAAGATCCCCGATGCGCCCTTGCCGATCGGCCCGTTCGCCTTTGCGAGATTGCGGGTGTAGCTCGTGCTCGCCGGCCCACAGGTTCCCTCGCTGAAACACGCGCCGCCTCCCTCGAGGAAGAACAGCACCTTGGTTGGGCTCGCGGCCCGGGTCCAGTAGGTGAAGGTCGTCCCGTCGCTGCACTGGCAGGTGGCCGGAGCGATCACTTTGGTCCACTGCGCGGCCGCGGTCTTCACCGCGTCGGCGGCAGTGGTGGTGGTCGCGGCTGCGGCGGCTCGTGCGCGGTCCGCGGCGGTGACGCGGTCGGGAGCGCTGCTGCATCCCAGGAGGGTGACCACGGTTGCCACCGCGAGCAGCGTCAGGCGCAGGTTCCATCGCTTGGTCATGCTGCGGATCGTACGACCGGGATGGCGGCGATGACGGGTCCCCTGCGAGGATTGCGCTCCCCGTGCCCGTCATCGCCTGAGAGGTTGCCGCAATGGCCAACGTGTTCTACGAGAAAGACGCCGATCGTTCCCTCATCGCCAACCGCAAGGTGGCGATCCTGGGCTACGGCTCCCAGGGTCACGCCCACGCGTTGAACCTGAAGGATTCCGGCATCGACGTCGTGGTGGGCCTTCGCGACGGATCCTCCTCGAAGGCCAAGGCCGAGGCGGCCGGGTTGACCGTTCTCGGCTTGTCCGAAGCCGCAGCCCACGCGGACCTCATCATGATCCTGCTGCCCGACACCGAGCAGGCCGACATCTACGAAGCCCATATCGCGCCGAACCTCAACGACGGCGACGCGCTGTTCTTCGCTCACGGCTTCAACATCCGCTTCGGTCAGATCGTGCCGCCGGCCAACGTCGACGTCGCGATGGTCGCCCCGAAGGGGCCGGGTCACCTCGTGCGCCGCACCTACACCGAAGGCGGCGGAGTGCCGTGTCTCATCGCTGTGCACCAGGACGCGTCGGGCAACGCCCGCGGCCTCGCGATGGCGTATGCCGACGCGATCGGCGGCACCCGCGCGGGGGTGTTGGAGACGACCTTCCCCGAGGAAACCGAGACCGACCTCTTCGGTGAGCAGGTGGTCCTCTGCGGTGGGCTGACCTCGCTCATCCAGGCGGGCTTCGAGACCCTCGTCGAGGCCGGCTATCAGCCCGAAGCGGCGTATTTCGAATGCCTGCACGAGGTGAAGCTCATCGTGGACCTCATCTACGAAGAGGGCATCGCTGGCATGCGGTACTCGATCTCCGACACTGCCGAGTACGGCGATCTCACCCGCGGTCCGCGGATCATCACCGCGGAGACGAAGGCCGAGATGCGCCGTGTGCTCAGCGAGATCCAAGACGGCCGCTTCGCCGAGGAGTGGATCGCCGAGAGCCGATCCGGCCGGGCGAAGTTCCACGAGCTCGAAGCGAAGGGCAAAGCCCACCAGATCGAGTCGGTCGGCAAGGAACTGCGTTCGCTGATGCCGTGGATCTCCGCCGGCAAGCAGTCGGTGACCGAGGCGGCGGGTGGTCAGAACTAGCCCAAGTGGCATGTGATACCGTCGGCCGGGGCGCGTCGGGCGTCCCAGCCGGGGGAACGACTCCCCCGGGGGCGAAATCCGAATGGGGGTGACAGATGCGACGGACGTTGGTCGGCGCGTTGGTTGTGGTGTTGGGATTCGGGGCGGCGTGCACGCCGAACCAGACATCCTCTTCTCCACCTCTGAACGCCACGTGGACCGGGAGTCTCATCCAGGATCGCACCGTGGGCCTCGACGGCTCCGAGTGGGGCTCGGTCGCCCACAACGACGGGTGGATCGCACGTGCGCGCACCGGTGCGACGCCGGGAGGGGTGACGGCCGAGGAGACCACGCTGACCCCCCGCACGGGCGCGGGCCTCGCCGGCCTGGGTGTTCCGCAGGTGCTCTCGCCGACCCGTTACCAGTTCATGACCGGCTTCACCGGCGCGCCGCTCGTCGATCAGCCGTATCTGGGTGATCAACTGTTGTTGGCGGGTGGTGCCACCCCGACGGGACCGAACCAACTCTTCTTGGAGGTGGCGGGAACCTGGCAACTGGCGGGGACCTTCACGCTCGGCTGGGCCGAACGGGTTCTCGCCGTGAACGACTCTCAGATCGTGACCCGCGAGAACCTCACCGGAGCGCCGCTTCACGTGTACCCGGTGACCACCAGCGGGACCACCGTGACCGTTGGTGCTCCGGTTGACGTTGCGCTCCCCGCCACGTGGGACGTCGCCGATCTGCGCGGAGCAGCGTTCGACGGGTCGACGCTCGTGGTGGTCTCCGACGTCGGCGGCACGACCGTCGCGACGGTCGGTCTCACAGACCCGACGACAGCGACGCTGACCGAGGTGTATCACACGACCGGCTACGCCCCCCGTCAGGCGAGCATCGACCGCGACGGCACCACCTTGCGGGTCGCGATCGGCGCGCTGAACGCCACCGGAACACCGAAGGGCAAGGTGCTCGTTGTGTCCAAGCCCGATGCGGGTTCGTGGTCACGGACGGCGACGCTGAGCGCGCCGAGCGGCCTCACCGATATCACCAACGGGGCCTACATGGGCACCCGGGTCGCCATTGACGACGGTTTGTTGGTGACCATCACCCGACTCGTCAACCTTCCCAGTGGCTCATCCTCGGGAACGTCCACCCTCAGCGTGCTCGGCGCGTACGAGCGGAACGGCTCCGGGTGGCGGCATGTCGCCTCGATGAACGCGGCGCCGTCGGCTCCCATCACCTCCGCCGAGACCGGCCGTCTCGCCCGTGACATCGACGTCGCCGGCCGCGTGATCAGCGACGAGGTGATGGGCAGCGAGGAAGGGGCGGTGCCGGGCAGCTTCTTCGCGGAGAGTTGGCGGTTCGAAGCGCCGTAGCCTCGGCCGGGTGCGCATCGTCGCCCCCGCCTCCTCAGCAAACCTCGGCCCGGGGTTCGACGCCCTGGGCCTCGCCCTCGACCTTCCGTTCCTCTTCGCCGTCGACGATGCGGACGACGCCCTGCTCGCCTGCGAGCCGGGCCACCCCGCCGCCGTGGCCTACCGGAGTGCGGGAGGGCGGTCGGAACGACTGAACTGGAGGAGCCCGATCCCGCCGGGGCGGGGTCTGGGCTTCTCCGGCGCAGCGCGTGCTGCCGGAGCCCTGGCTGGGCGTCTGGAGTGTGGCGTCGAGGAGGCCGCCGCACGTCGCGAGGCGCTCGAGATCGCCGTTCGCCTCGAAGGCCACGCCGACAATGCCGCGGCGTCGATGCTCGGAGGATTCGTCGTCTCGGCGGCCGGACATTCGCTGCGCGTTCCCCTGGGCGTGGAGGTCGAGGTCGTGGTGTGGTGGCCCGACTCCGAGACGTCGACGGGTCGGGCGCGAGCGGCACTACCGTCGACGGTCCCCTTCGAGAACGCCGTCTTCAACGTCGGTCGTTCCTCGCTGCTCGTCGCTGCGCTCGCCACGGGTGATCTCGACGCGTTGGGGGCCGCGACGGAAGACCGGCTGCACACCGACGTCCGACTCGCGATGTCACCGGTGTCGGGGGAGGCACTCGCCTCGATGCGCGACGCGGGCGTCGTGGCCTGCTGGCTGAGCGGGTCCGGCCCCACCGTCGCCGGCCTCGTCGCCGTGGGTACTGGTGAGGGCGCTGGCGAGGGCGACCGGGTGGCGCGGTTGCTGCCCACGGCCGGCACAACACGGATCCTCGGAGTCGACCAGCGAGGGGCGCAGGTGTTGGGCTGATCAGTCGCCCCCCGGCGTCGTCGTTGCCAGCGGGTCGGTGGTCGCCTGTGGGTCGCTGGTCGGTGGCGTTTCATTGGCTGGAGACGTGCCGACCGCAGTCGGCGTCGGCGCGAGGCTGTCTGACGGTCCGACAGACACCGGTGGCGCGATGCCAGGCGCCACGACTTCAGGTGCTGCGCTTGCCCGCTCGGAGCGCGTACGCCCGATGACGGAGTTGAGCAAGACCCGACCCGCCGACTCGATCGGATCAACGAACCAGCGTCCCGAACGCTCGACCAACGCCACCGAAGTCGCCCGCATGAATGCGCAGTAGGCGAACTGCATCGCCGCGGCATCATCTTCCTCAGAGACCTGCGACGACGAGCGTCGACACGTCGCATCCGACACCGTCGCGTAGCCCTCGCCGTCGCCGAAGATGTTCGGGAACTCCACCGACGTGAGCTGTGCGACTCGCCATTGGCCCGAGCCGTCGACCCGCCACCGGGGCGCACGGATCCCGGGTGAGCCCGGCGTGGAATCGGCCGACAGAAGCGGGAGATAGCGGAGGAATGCCTCGCCGCTCACCGGGTCGAGCTGCTGAAGCAGTTCCGGCGTGGGGCCGCCCGCGTTGTACATGGCGAGATACGCGGCGGTCGCAGCCGCCTCGGGTGAGGCGGAGCCGGATGCGGTCGGCGCCGTGTGGAAGTCGACTTCGTCTCGGCGCGCGCCGACGGCGGCGTCGAGGATCGATGTGCTGAGCGAGACGTACCATCGGCCGTTGCGACGCAAGACCATGAAGGATGCAGGGTGCCCTCGGTCGTCGTCGGGTGGGCGAAGCAAGTCCACCAGGTCAACCGTCGCGTCCTTGCCGGCGCCGACCGCCTCGCCGAAGAGTTCGGACTCGTAGCGGAGCCACAGATGCCCATCCACCGCGGACACCCTGCTCACTCCTGCAACCACGACCTGCTCTCGCCATCGGAGGCCGTCCGCTCGGAGGGAGATGTGCTGGGCGTCGGAGAGGTTGTTTGCCCGCAGCGTCTTGGATGCGATGACCGTTGACAAGACGTTGCGGAGCCGGACGTCCATGTGCTCGCGTTCGAAGGGGACGAGCGCCCGGCTGGCGCGCAACAGGTCCCGAGACGCCAGTGCGTCGACGAAACCCTCGGCGGCCTCGATCGGCGAGTCGTAGCCGTCGGGGCCGACGAGGTTGGAGTACGCGAGGTAGCCGCCTCCGCTGATGCTCAGCACCGCGAGCAGTGTCGCGATGAAGGTCCGAACGCCTCGCCTCGCTCCAGCGGGGCGAGGCGTCGGCCTGCCGGAGGCGAGCTCCGAGTCCTGCGATTCCTCGAGAATGGCGGTGTAGGCGGGAGCGGTCGGGGTGGCCGCGACAGCGCGGCGAAACAGGTCGCGGATGGCGTCGTCGATCGGTGGCGTGGTCATTGGTGCCCTCCCAGCATGGGGCGGAGGGCGCGACGCCCCCGGTCGAGGTGCTTCTTGACGGCGCCCGGCGTGATGTCGAGCAGGTCGGCGATCCCCGCTGGGTCCATGTCGAGCCAGTAGGTCAGGTACAACACGGCGCGTTGTCGCTCACTCAACCTGCCCAACGCCGACCACACCTCCGGATCCGCCTCGGGCGCGGGGGAGGTGGTCGGGTGGTTCGAGGCGACGGCGTGCTCGCGTCGGTGGCGCCGGTCCGAGGAGCGTGCGGTGCTTCGGGCGGCGTTGAGGACGCAGCGGTAGAGGTATGCCCGCGGATTTTCCGATCGGGCGAGGGCGCCGGCCCCAAGCGCGCCCAGAAAGGCGATCGACACTGTGTCGGCAGCGTCGGAGGGTCCGACGAGTGACGTGGCGAAGCGCATCAGTTCGTCGGCATGGCGCCGGTACATCTCCTCGGCCTCATCGCTGCTGATGATGGTCATCTTGGCGGTCTCATTTCGGGGGGTTGACCTCGGAATCGTGCCGGTGGGCTCCGCCGGATGCGGCTGCATGGTGATGAGACGTCACCGCTCGCCGATTCGGGTGACATCGCGCTGAATTCTTGAGTGAAAAAGTCGGGATTCGATAGGGTGTCGCCCCATGAGTGAGACTTGGGGTTTCGAGACCCGACAGATCCATGCCGGCGCCGAGCCAGACCCGACGACCGGTAGCCGTGCGGTACCGATCTACCAGACGACGTCGTTCCAGTTCCGCGATGCGAAGCACGCCGCGGATCTCTTCGCCCTCGCCGAGATCGGCAACATCTACACGCGGATCATGAACCCCACCCAGGCGGTGGTCGAGGCCCGGGTCGCGGATCTCGAAGGAGCGGTCACCACCGCCGTCGGCCTGCCGGGCGCACTCGCGGTGAGCTCCGGCATGTCGGCCACCACGCTCGCCATCCTCAACGTGGTCGAAGCCGGTGGGCACGTGGTCGCGAGCCCCAGCCTCTACGGCGGCACCTACAACCTGTTCCACCACACCCTGCCCAAGATGGGCATCGAGGTCTCCTTCGTGGACGACCCCCACGACCTCGACCAGTGGCGTGACGCCGCCCGACCCAACACCGGGGCGTTCTTCGGCGAGGTGCTGGCGAACCCCCGCAACGACGTGCTCGACATCGAGGGCGTCAGCGGCGTCGCGCACGAAATCGGTGTGCCGCTCATCGCTGACAACACGGTGCCCACCCCCTACGGCGTGCAGCCGTTCAAGTGGGGCGCCGACATCGTGGTGCACGCGATGACGAAGTTCCTCGGCGGCCACGGCACGTCGATCGCCGGCATCATCGTCGACGGGGGAACGTTCGACTACGCGGCGTCCGGGCGCCATCCCCAGTACGTCGAGCCCGATCCGAGCTATCACGGACTGGCCTATTTCCCGGCGCTCGGTCACGGGGCGTTCATCATCAAGGCCCGCGTGCAACTGCTGCGTGACATCGGCGCAGCGATCAGTCCGTTCAACGCCTTCCAGATCATCCAGGGGATCGAGACGCTCAGCCTGCGGATGGAGCGCCACTGGCGAAACGCCCACAAGGTGTGGGAGTACCTCCGCGATCACCCCCAGGTCGAGTCGATCGCGTACGCCGGGGATCCGTCCTCGCCGTGGCATGAGCGTGCCGGCACGTACTTCGAGGGCAAGGGCTACGGCTCCGTGCTGGCCTTCGAGATCGCCGGCGGCGCCGATGCCGGTCGCCGTTTCGCCGAGGGCCTGAAGCTTCACAGCCACCTCGCGAACATCGGTGACGTGCGTTCGCTGGTGATTCACCCGGCGTCCACGACCCACAGCCAGCTCACCGCTGAGGAGATGGCGCTGTCGGCCGTGACGCCGGGGCTCGTCCGCTTGTCGGTCGGGCTCGAGTCGATCGAGGACATCCTCGCGGACCTCGAGTTGGGCTTCGCCGCAGCCAAGGCCTGATCGGTCGACGCCCGGCCGTCACTCGACGGTCGGGCGTCGACCGGAGTGGTCGCGGACGCCTGCGGCGATCATTCCGCACACGCCCGCGATCCCAATCGACAACAGGGTGACGCCTGCCAACCGCGGGCCGCTGAGCTCGAGCCAGTCCAGCTCCGCTGCGAGACAGACCATCCCCACGGCAATGAATGCGATTCCCCACACGAGGGCGGAAATCTCGAGGCGGTGACGTGCGAATGTTCCGGTCATCGTGGTGTTCCTTCTGTGGTCGTGGTCGTCGGAGTCGTCGTGGTCGGAGTGCTCGTGGCAGGAGCGGGTGCCGCCGGAGCGGTCGTGCCCGGAGCAGTCACCGCCGCCGCCGCATGTTCGATCACGATCTCGCCGGCTCCGAGTTCGATGTCGAGCACGACGCGGCCCTCGCCGCCACCGGTGACGAAGCTGCGGTGCAACCGGCGGCCGCCGTCCTCGAAGCGGTCGTCGCCGAACCTGTCGCCTGCTGCGGCGTCGTCGTCATCGTCGTCTCCCAACGTGATTTCCCCCGCCGCGACGTTCGCTCGCACTTCGGTCGTCGCGTTCGGCGGGAGCCACACCACGACTTGGCCGATGAGCTGGTCGATTCCGACGGTGACGCGATCACCGCTGGCCAGGGTGAGATCCCGGAGGTCGAATCGGCTTCGTCCGATCCCGAGTTCGTAGCGCTCGTGGAGCTGGCTGAGGCTGGTCGGCCGGTAGGTCCGGTTCGACCAGTCGCGCCAGCGAGGCCCGGCGGCCACGGCGATGAGGAGTGGGACAGCGACGAGCAGCCCGAGGAACCGCAGGCCGCGAGCGCGACCGACGAACGCCGAGGCCACGAGCACTGCCCCGATTCCCGTGAGGGCGATCCCAGCCACGACCTCGGGTCGTGCCCACCCGCGCCCGCCTTCGATGATCGCCGCTCCGCAGAGGCCAAGGAGACCGAAGAGCGTCAGCGGGGTCAGGAGTGATCGCGCTCGAGGTGGTCGCGGGGGTGGCGGCGGTGGCGGCAGCGGGACCTGCGGCACCTGCGGCACCTGCGGCCCGCCGGTCTCGGTCGTCGGGGCCGGTGATGTGGCGTTGGGGGCGATCGGGTCGCGTTGATCTGGCCGGGCGTCGCGGTCGGCTCGGAGGACGAGGTAGACCCCGACGCCGACGATGACCCAGGGCAGGGCTCGCCAGGGTGCGGCGATGTCTGCAGGCCCGAAGGCGACCAGCGAGGCGATGACCACCAGCGCGCAGACGGCGAGCACGGTGGTGTGGTTCCAGCGTTTGGTGTCGGCAACCGACGGTGCGGTGTCGGTCGGCACGAGCAGCCAGGCGATGACATACAACGGGACGCCCAGGCCGGTGAAGGTGAGGAGGAAGGCGAGGAGCCGGACGATCCACGTGTCGATGTGGGTGCGCTGGGCGATGCCACCGCAGACACCGGCGATCCAGCGGTCATCAGCCGAACGCCGCAGGTCGGAAATCGGGCGGGGTAGGCCGCTCCAGGGACGTCCACTGGGGGGCTGGTCGGTCATGGTGTCACTCATGGTTGCATCGTCGAGGACCATCCTTCGTCCCGGTATCGGGAATCTCCCGGTTCCTGTCCTGAGACGACCCTGAGACGCACTCAGGGTTCCTCCCCGATGTGGGTGGACGGTGATGTCTGGAAAGATCCACCGATGGCCTCCGCGACCGGCGCCCCCCGAGCGACGCCGCGCACGTGGGAGATCCGCGCCGAGCGTGCAGCGAGTGTGGGCGGGGAGGGGCGGATCCTCACGGGCACCGCTGCCGCGCTCGCCGCGTGGGCCGGGGTTGATCCGATCGTCACCCGGCTCGCATTCGTCGTCCTCGCGGTCGCGGGCGGTTGGGGGGTGGTGCTCTACGCCGCAGCCTGGGCGCTGTTCGCGAGCGCGGTCGTCGCTCCGATCCGGCGAGATCCGTTGGCGCCCGCAGACGCTCGGCGTGACGTGGGGGTTGCGCTGATCGTTCTCGGCTTGGCCCTGCAGGCACGGCTCTGGGGATGGGGGTTCAGCGACACCCTGGTGTGGCCCGTCATGTTGTTGGCGCTCGCCGTTGGTGTGGTCTGGCGGCGGATGGGCTCGGTTGAACTCGCCGGTGTACTCGATGACGATGCGCCCGGTGCCCGTTCCACCACGGCGCGGGTCTTGGCCGGGGGCGGCCTGCTCGTGGCCGGAGGACTCTCGCTGTTGGGTGTCGAGCTGAGCTTCGGCGACGGACTCCGCGCTGCGTTCGGACTGGCGGCCGCGGTCGCCGGCCTCGCCCTGGTGTTCGGGCCGACGATCCGTGCGACGAGTACCGCCCTGTTGGCCGAGCGACGCGAGCGCATCCGGGCGGATGAGCGGGCGGTGATCTCGTCGCACCTGCACGATTCGGTGCTCCAGACGCTGGCCCTCATTCAGAAACGCTCCGAGGACGCCGCCGAGGTTGCCTCGTTGGCGCGTCGCCAGGAACGCGAGTTGCGCACGTGGCTCTACGGCGAACGCGAATCGGCCGGCGGAACCGTCCGCTCCGCGCTCGAAGCGGCAGCAGCCGAGGTCGACGCGCTCCACCGCGTCGCCGTTGAGTGCGTGGTGGTGGGAGACCGGCCCCTCGATGGGGTCTCTGAGGCCGTCGTCGCAGCTGCACGCGAAGCGCTCGTGAATGCTGCGAAGTTCTCCGGTGAACCGCGGGTCTCGCTCTACGCGGAGGCCGAGCCGACCCGCCTCGAGGTCTTCGTCAGGGATCGGGGCGTTGGGTTCGATCCGGCGGCGGTTGCTCCGGATCGTCGTGGGATCGCCGAGTCGATCGTGGGTCGCCTGGAGCGCGTCGGTGGGGTGGCGGAACTGCGCTCGACGCCCGGCGAGGGAACCGAGGTGCGTCTGTTCGTCTCGAGCGGGGAGGATTCCTGATGCTGCGCGTCGTCGTGGTGGACGATCACGAGCTGTTCCGGCGGGGCGTGGTCGCCGAGTTGGGCGAGTCGCTCGAGGTGGTGGGTGAGGCGGGCACCGTGGCCGGCGCGGTGGAGGCGATCCGTGCCGAACGCCCCGACGTCGTGTTGCTCGACGTCCATCTCCCCGACGGCGGCGGACAGGCCGTGATCGAGGCGGTCTCGGGGGAGACGGCCGAGACCCGGTTCCTCGCCGTGTCGGTCTCGGACTCCGCAGCCGATGTCATCGGGCTGGTCCGCGCGGGCGCCCGGGGGTATGTCACCAAGACGATCACCGCTCCGGAGTTGATCGACGCCGTGCGACGGGTTGCCGACGGTGACGCCGTCTTCTCCCCGAAGCTCGCCGGGTTCGTTCTCGACGCGTTCGCCGGGGGAGCGACGACCGACCCCGAGTTGGATCAGCTCACCGCTCGCGAGAAGGAGGTCATGCGCCTGTTGGCTCGCGGGTACGCCTACAAGGAGATCGCGCGGGAGCTGACCATTTCCGTGAAGACCGTGGAAACCCACGCGTCGGCGGTGTTGCGAAAGCTCCAGCTTTCGAGCCGTCACGAGCTCACCCGGTGGGCGACGGACCGGCGGTTGTTGTAACCCAGTCGGATCGCTCCGCCGGACGTCGCGTCGCTCACATCGTCTCGAGGAACGACACGTCACCCTCACCGCGGAGGGCGTTCTTGAGGAGTTTGCCCGAGGCGTTGCGCGGCAGCTTCTCGTCACGAAGCTCCACGTGGGTGGGCACCTTGAACTCCGCGAGCGTCTCGCGGACCCACGCTCGAACCTCGTCCTCGCTCAGCGACGCGCCCGGCTCAACCTGGATGACGGCTTTGACCTCCTCGCCCAGGCTCGGATGAGCCACGCCGATGATCGCCGCGTCGGCCACGGCGGGGTGTTCGACGAGGCGGTTCTCGATCTCGACGCAGTAGATGTTCTCGCCGCCGCGGATGATCATGTCCTTCGCCCGATCGGTCACGTACAGGTAGCCGTCCGAATCGAGGTGGCCCAGGTCGCCGGTGTGGAGCCACCCGTCGACAACCGTCGATGCGGTCGCCTCCGGTTTGTTCCAGTAGCCCGCCATGATGATCGGGCCGCGGATGAGAATTTCGCCGGTCTCGTTCGGGCCGAGGTGTGTGCCGTCGGGATCCGCGACCGCGATGTCGACCGTCGGCATCGGCAGGCCCACCGACTCCGCACGACGCAGCGCGTCGGCGCCGGTCAGACACGTTGCCACCGAGGACGACTCGGTCAGTCCGTACGCGTTGGTGGTCGCCTTCACGTTGGGGAACGTCTCGCGGATCTTCCGTTGCAACTCGTCGGCCGAGGGGGAACCGCCGAAGCTGACTGAGATCACCGTGGACGTGTCGTAGTCGTGTCGGGCCGGGTGCTCACATGCCCGCCAGATCATCGTCGGAACGGTCGCCCAGATCATCACCCCTTCGTCGGCGATGAGTTCGAAGGCGCGGATCGGATCGAAACGGCCGACCGGCATGACGAGCCGCATCCCCGCCATCATCCCGACGACGAGCGTGGAGTGACACCCCGAGACGTGGAACAGGGGAGAGGTGAACAGCGCAACGGGCTGGCCGCCCGAGGCCGCGGCTGCGCCGCCAGCGCCCTCGTCACCTGCTGCGTTGGCGGCTGCTTCCATCTGGCCGGCGGTGAGCACGAACACCGTGTTCTGGAGGTTGGCGATCATGTTGCGGTGCGTCGAGATCGCACCCTTCGGGCGGCCGGTGGTGCCCGACGTGTAGAAGATGACCGCCGCGTCGGCCTCGGTCGGCTCGTCATCGGGGAGTTCGTCGGTCGGGTCGACGGTCAGTTCCTCGAAGGGGTGGACCTTCGGGTGTGTCACCGCTGTGGCGTCGCCGTCGACGAGGTAGATCCGCTCGACGGGCAACGCATCGAGGTGGTCCGCGATCCGTTCGAGGCGTTTCGCGTCGACCACGAGCACCTTGGCGCCGGAATCCTCGAGGCCGTAGAGGATCTCGTCGGTGGTCCACCAGCCGTTCAGGCCGACGAGAATGGCGCGCAGGTTCACCGTCGCCCAGAAGGTGAGGCACCACTCGGGGTTGTTCTGGGACAGCACCGCAACCCGATCCCCGGCACCGACGCCGGCGTCGAGGGCGAGATGGGCCGAGACGGAGTTCGCAGCACGCGTGAAGTCGCGGTAGGTGATCCGCCGCTCTCCGTAGACGATGAACTCCTTGTCGCCGTGCGCCTGGCCGAACTGGAACACGCTCCGGAGGCTCGGGAAGCGGTTGGCGTAGACCTTCATGTCGACACCGTCGACGGTCTCGGCCGTCACCTCGAAGGCACCACCGGGCCCCGTGAGCTGCGCGCGGATCTCGGCTGCGGTTGCCATGGTCAGTTCCCCCTGTGAGCTCGACCCGAAAGGGTCCACGCGCGGAGAGTAGCGCGGGCCTAGCGTTCCGTGGCAATGCGGGCGTTGAGCGTTCTCTCCCACGTTGCGGCCGCAACCCTGCTCGTCGGTGGGGTTGCGAAGCTGCGCGACCCTGGGTCGGTCCGGCCGCTGCTTGCGGTTGTGGGCGAACGGCTCCGCCTCGAGGTTCCCTCGCTCTACCGGCGACTGCTCTCGCCCCAGGCCGGCCGGCTCCTCGGCGCCGTTGAGGTGCTGATCGGGTTCGCGTGCCTCGCCGGGAACCGCGTCGCCGCGTTCGTCGTCGCCGTCGCCTATGCGCTGTTCGCACAACTGCTGATGACGGCTCGCTCCGAAGGGCTCGAGTCATGCGGGTGTTTCGGTGCCTCGACGACGCCACCGACGGTCGGCCATGTGCTCGCCAACCTCGCCGCCGCGATCGTCGTGTTCTGGGGCGCACTCGGAGCGCCGAGCTCCGCGGTGTGGGCTCCGCCGGGCGGTGGCTGGCCGTTGCGCCTCGCGTACCTGCTGAGCGTCGGCGCCGCCACCGCGCTGACGGTGGCACTCGGCACGGTTGCCGGCGAGGTCACGCGCGCACGTCACCTGCTCGCCGAGGAACCCCCGGCGCCGCGCCCGGCGAGGCTTGCGTCGTGAGGGGCGCACTTGCCGAGCGGGCGTCGCGAATCGTCTCGTGGCGCGTGGGCCGTCGTGAGCTCCTGCGCAAGACGGCGCTCGTGGGTACCGCGATGGCCGTGGCGCCGCTGCGCTACGCAACGCGTCCCACCTCGGCGTATGCGGCGGTCTGCCGGTGCGGCCCGGGATGCGCGTGCGGATCGTTGTGCTGCGACGGCTACACCGAGTTCTGCTGCACGCTGAACGGCCAGAACCGCTGCCCCGACGGAACCGTCACCGGCGGTTGGTGGAAGGTCGACGGGTCGCAGTTCTGCGGCGGCGCGGCGCGCTACTACCTCGATTGCAACTCCCAGTGCGGCCCGTGTGACTGCGGCGGGAACGGAATCTGTTCCGGCGCCTGTTCGGGGACGCCGTGTGGGTGCGCGAACGGCAGCTGCGGCAACCGCAAGAGCGGCTGCACGATGTTCCGCTACGGCCAGTGCCACCAGGAGATGCGCTGCATCGGCCCGATCGTGTGTCGCGTGGTGACCTGCACGCCGCCGTGGATTCTCGACCCGTCGTGCGGGACGGCCTCCCGCACCGACAACGCCACTCGATTCCACACTCGACCGTGTGCCGATCAGCCCTTCGGCGCGGTCGACGAGGTGCGTGACGTCGGCGGTGCGATCCGGGTGAGCGGCTGGGCGATCAACCCGTCGGATCAGAGCCCCACGGAGGTCCGGATCTTCCTCGACGGGGCGTACGCCGGACGCGTCTCGGCCGGTGACCACCGCGCGGATATCGCGGCGAACTTCGGGAGCTTCGGCGGCAACCACGGGTTCACGGTGACGATCCCGTCGCCTCCGGGCGACAACCGGCTGGTGTGTGTCTACGCCGTCTCTGCGGTCACCGGTTTCGGGACCTTCCTGGGGCTCGGGACCCTGCCCGTCGCGGGGCCGACCGGCCACCTCGATTTCGTGACCGCCGATGAGCCGGGCAAGGTCCGCCTCATCGGCTGGGCATTCGATCCGGCCGCCGGGATCGCTCCGGCGACGATCCAGGTGAACGTCGACGGAACCCAGGTGCTGCTCCGTCAGGTCGGTGACATCCGCCCGGATCTCGCCGAGACGCTCGGCGATCGGGGGATCTACCACGGCTTCGACTTCCCGTTGGATCTCCCACCGGGGCCGCACCGGGTGTGCGTGGTTGTTCTCGGTTCGCGCGGCGGCTTCGCGGACCTCGGTTGTGTCGATGTCGTCGTCACGGCGCCGTGAGGGCCGGGCGATTCCTCCCATGGTGGACCTGAAAGGAGCACGGAGATGACGGTGGTCGTTCTCGCCGAGTCGGTGGCGCTGGTGGTGCTGAGCGTGCTGGTGGTGTCGCTGTTGCGGAGCCACGCCGAGATCCTCCGCGCCCTGCACGACCTCGGCGTGTCGTTGGACCCCGCCAACCCGGATTCGACGACGCCGGTGTTCGACCTGCGTTCCTCGACCTCCGGCACCGCCGGGGGAATCACCGACCCGAAGCCGGGACCGCTCGGATCCGCGTTCGATCTGATGGGAACGTCCCCCGACGGTGAGGCGATCGCGATCGGCTTGGCTGGAAACACCGGCGGTGAGGGACCGACGCTGCTCGCGTTCCTGTCCTCGGGCTGTCTGACCTGCCGCGATTTCTGGGACATGCTCGGGCGAGGGGAGACCCTCGAGGTTGGGGGACGCTCAGCGGCGGTCGTCGCCATCACCCGCGGACCCGCGGACGAGAGCCCCGCCGAGGTCGCGGCGCTCACGAGCAGTTCGCTGACCACGTTGATGAGCTCCGAGGCCTTCGAAGACTACGGCGTCCCGGTGTCGCCGTATTTCGTGCTGCTCGACGGGGGTCGAGTCATCGGCGAGGGCGCCGCCGCGTCGTGGGTGCAGCTGCGGAACCTGCTCGGCAAAGCGGTGGCGGACGGAGCGATGGGCCGCACCCGCCGCGAGCTGCTGTCGGGTCGGCTCCGCTCCGCGCGTGTCGACGCCGAGCTCCGGGCCGCAGGCATCGGACCCGACCACGAGTCGTTGCGTCCCGACGTCGTGGACAACTGAGC
>JAKOVA010000168.1 GCA_029782335.1 Actinomycetes bacterium
CGTGGGCCGAGGATCTCCATGAGCAGCCGGAACGACTCCAGATAGAACTCGGTGCCGAACACCTTGATGGTGGATGCGTCTGCCACGTCGAGGTGGCCCTGGGTTGCACTCCAGGCCACTTTCCAGTTGATGAGCCGGAGAAAGTCGAGGCCAGCGCGAACCCGCGCCAGGTTGAGCTGAACCCACGGCTCGTCTGCGACCCGCCCGCCTGCTGCGGTGCGGGTCTCGCAGGCGTAGTGGAGGGTCTCTTGATACGACTGCTCCAAAAGGCCGGCCGAACACAGCGTGACCCGCTCGTGGTTGAGCTGGTTGACGATGAGGTTCCACCCGTTGTTCTCGCCGCCGACGAGCCACTTCGCCGGCACGCGTACGTCGTCGTAATACACCGCGTTGATGTCGTGGCTCGACAGCAGGTGGAGGGGCTCGATGGTGATCCCGGGGGTGTTCTTGAGGTCGACCACGAGCATCGAGATGCCCTTGTGCTTGGGGGCGTCGGGGTCGGTCCGAACCGCCAGCCAGCAGTAATCGGCATCGGACGCGAGCGATGTCCACATCTTCTGGCCGTTGACGACGTATTCGTCGCCGTCACGCACCGCACGGGTCTTCAGCGCCGCGAGGTCGGTGCCGGCCTCGGGTTCGGAGTACCCGACCGAGAAGTGGATCTCGCCGGCGAGGATCTTCGGCAGGAAGTACGACTTCTGCTCCTCAGTGCCGTTCGCCATGATCGTCGGGCCGACGGTGTTGATCGTCAGCATCGGCACCGGAGCCCCGGAGCGCATCGACTCGTCGAAGAAGATGTACTGCTCGATCTGGCTGCGGCCCTGTCCCCCGTACTCGACGGGCCAACCGATGCCCAACCACCCGTCCGCCCCCATCTGTCGGACGATCCGCCGCGTGACGGGGCCCACCCCGTGCTCGACCATCAGGGCGTCGCGAACGTCGTCGGTCAGGAGGTCTCGGTAGTAGTCAGCGAGACGCTGACGGAGCTGCTCCTGCTCGTCGGTATAGGCCAGCCGCATGGATGTCCCCCGGTTCGGTGCGAGGGTGGAACTGTAACCTGTTCCAGTTCCGTGGACCGTTCCCGGGGCAAGGGAGCAGGTAGCGGTGACCGACCATTTCGATCTGGTGATCATCGGGAGCGGGTCGGGGAACACCATTCTCGACGAACGCTTCGCCGACTGGAAGGTCGCGATCGTCGAGCGAGGGGTCTTCGGCGGCACCTGCCTGAATCGGGGCTGCATCCCCACGAAGATGTACGTCGTTCCCGCGGATCTCGCCCACAGCGGCGCCTGGGCACGACGCCTCGGGGTCGATCTTCGTCTCGACGGTGTCCGGTGGCGGGAGATCCGCGATCGGATCTTCGGCCGAATCGACCCGATCTCCGAGGGCGGTGAGCGCTACCGACGCGACCAGCCCGGTGTCACGCTGCTGCGCGGGAACGCTCGATTCAGTGACGACAAGCGCCTCGTGGTCCACCACGAGGACGCGACCACCACGACCGTCACCGCCGACCGTTTCGTGCTCGCCGTCGGCTCTCGGCCACACGTCCCCGACATCACGGGTCTCGACGACGTCGGCTACCACACCTCCGACACCGTGATGCGCATTGACGACCTCCCCCGGCGGATGTTGATCGTGGGGGGCGGGTTCATCGCTGCGGAGATGGGACACGTCTTCAGCGCATTCGGCGTCCAGGTCGATGTCGTGACCCGGGGCGAGGGGTTCCTCTCCCACCACGACCCCGACATCTCCGCGCGGGTCACCGAAGTGATGAGCCGCCGGGTTCGCCTGCACTCCTGTTCCACGCTCAGCGCGGTGACCAACGAGCGCGGCCACGTGCTGGCGGCGATCGAGGATGCACGCGGACGCTTCACCAAGGTCGAGACCGACCTCATCCTGATCGCGACCGGGCGGGTTCCCAACGGCGACCAGCTCGATCTTCCAGCGACCGGACTCCAACTCGATGACGACGGCTTCATCCCCACCGACGCCACACTCGAGACCCGCGTCCCGGGGATCTTCGCGCTCGGTGACGCCCGCACACCGTTGATGCTCAAGCACGTCGCGAATCACGAGGCGAGAGTCGTGCAACACAACCTCCTCTCCCCCACGCACCCGCAGCGGATCTCCGAAGACGTGGTGCCTGAGGTGGTGTTCGGCTCGCCGCAGGTTGCCGCGGTCGGCCTCACCGAACCGGACGCCCGACTCGCCGGCGCCGACGTCGTCACCGCCACGCGCTCCTACGGCGCGACCGCCTACGGGTGGGCACTCGAGGATGACGAAGACTTCGTGAAGCTCGTCGCGGACCGCAGGGACGGCCGTCTGCTCGGCGCCCACATCGTCGGTCCGGACGCGTCGCTCCTGCTCCAACCGCTCGTCTTGGGGATGTCCGTCGGGGTTTCCGTCGACCAGATGGCACGAGCCCAGATGTATCCCCACCCGGCCCTGAGCGAGGTCGTGGAACAGGCACTCCTCGAGTTGTCGGAGCGGCTCGAGGATCGTTGATCTGCGGTAAAGCAGTCGGCGATCCGGGGCCCTCAGCCGATTCGCACCTCGTGGCCCGTCAGCTGCTCATAGCGAGCGAGTCGGGCGAGACGGGTGTCGAGCCCCGAGCGCGACTCCGCCTCACGTTCATGGTTCACCTGAACCTCCACGGGACGTCCGTGCACCATGGTGACGGTGAGGAACGTCCCGATCTCGACGCGCGACGGCAACATCTCCATGGGAAAGTCCCAGGTCTCCTGCAACTCCCCGAGCAACACCGTGGCCCGGTCCACCTGGAGCTCCGCGACGACCGCCTGCTGATGCTCCCGGTTCGACTCCATGTCGCCGAAACCGACTTCGATCATCACTCCTCCGCGATTCGGGTTCGCATGTCGGGCCGAGCGGTCCTCCGACAACATCGGCCGCGCGGGAACGGGATTGAGTACGCAGGGCCGAAGGGCCCATGCCGAAATCCGGTTAGGAGTCTCAACGGACCATGGCGATAGGTTTGACGGACTATGCCCCGTCTCGAGGTTGAACTCACCAGCGCACGTGACGACGGAACGTGGACCTGGCGGAAGGCCGGCGCACGGCAGCCGAAAGGCGATGTCGCCGGGTCGCTGCTCCCCGCCGGAGCCAAGGTCGGAGATGTCCTGCGTGTCGAAGCCGAACAGCTGCTCGACGGGATCGAGATCACGGCCGTCCTGCCGCCCAAGGCGGAGCGGGTCGACCGATTCGAGCGGATCGAACTGAATCGGCGCCCACTCCCCGATCAGCTCGTGTCGGCCGAGTTGGTCGGCAAGGGACGCGGCGGCCGTGACGG
>JAKOVA010000187.1 GCA_029782335.1 Actinomycetes bacterium
TCGATCGCGCCGACCAGGTTGGGTGACATGAGCGCCTACGGTACGAACCGTATGGGTCACACGTTGAGTGAATCGGATTCCAAGGCCGTGCTCGCTCCCTTCGGGGTGCCCTTCGCTCCCGAGGAACAGGTCGGGAACCCGCGCGATGCGGCCGCAGCCGCGGAGCGGCTCGGGTTTCCGGTGGCGGTGAAGCTGTGTGGCGACCAGATCGCTCACAAGACCGAGCGGGGCCTGGTGCGTCTGGGCCTTCGTGGTCGCGACGCCGTCGAGGAAGCGGCAACGGAGCTGTTGGCTGCGGCACGTCCCGAGGACGGCGAGGTGGCGCTCCTGGTCGCTCCGATGGTGTCGGGAAGCCGTGAGCTGATCGCCGGGATGTCGCGTGATCCACAGTTCGGCCCCACCGTGATGGTCGGAGTCGGCGGGGTACTCACCGAGGCGCTCGACGACGCCGTGGTGCGTCTCGTTCCGCTCAGCCCGCTCGACGCGTCGGAGATGATCGGCGATCTGCGTTCCCAGGCGCTGCTCGCATCGGTGCGCGGGGAACCGCCCGTCGACCGCGACGCGCTGGGCTCGATCCTCCTGGCGTTGTCCGCTGCGGCCGAAGCGCACCCCGAAATCGAGTCGATCGACCTCAACCCGTTGATCGTGAGCGGTGGCCGCCCGGTCGCCGTGGACGCCCTTGTCGAGATGGGAGATCCCCGATGAGCGCTGCCGATACCCGATTCCGGGCGCTGTTCGAGCCTCGCGGTGTGGTGGTGGCGGGCGCGTCGACCCACCCGGGTAAGTTCGGGTTCGTCTGCCTGCACAACATCCTGGCGAGCGGCTACCAGGGCCGGATCTTCGCCACGAACCTCGAAGGTGCGCCGGTGTTGGGCCTCGAGACGATGCGCTCGATCGAGGAACTTCCCTCGGGCGAGGCCGACCTCGTTTTCGTGTGCACGCCGAAGTCGGCGAACACGGAGCTGCTCCGACGCTGTGCCGACAAGGGCATCTCCGCCGCATTCATCACCTCGGCCGGATATGGGGAAGCCGGACCGGAGGGCATCGCCGACCAGGAGGAACTCGTTGCCCTCTGCGACGAGTTGGGGATCCTGCTCGCGGGCCCCAACGGCCAGGGGATCGTGTCGACCCCCGCGCAACTCTGCGCGCAGATCGTCGCCCCGTACCCGCCCGCAGGCTCCATCGGCGTCGCCAGCCAGTCGGGGAACTTCGTCTCCTCCTTCCTCAACTGGTCGGTCGCCACCGGCATCGGGATCAGTCGTGCCGTGTCCGCTGGAAACGCTGCGGCGACCCGTGTGGAGGATTTCCTCGGCTGGTACGCGACCGACGAGGCGACGAAGGTCGGCCTCGCCTATGTCGAGGGGTTGACCGACGGACGCGGCTTCGTCGAGGTGGCGCGTGAGGTGACCGAGACGATGCCGCTCGTGGTGGTCAAGGGCGGTGCCACCACGGGCGGCGCACGGGCGGCGTCGAGCCACACCGGATCACTCGCGACCGACGACCGGGTCTTCGACGGAGCGTGCCGGCAGGCGGGCATCACCCGCGCTGCGACGATTGAGGAGGCGTTCGAGGCGGCCGCCACCTTCGCCACCCAACCGTTGCCACGGGGCAACCGGGTGGTCGTCATGACCACCGCCGGCGGTTGGGGTGTGGTCACCGCGGACGCGATCTCGGCGAGTCCGGTCCTGCAGTTGGCGGAACTCCCCGCAGACCTACTGACGGCTATCGACGCCAAACTGCCGCCCCGTTGGTCACGGAACAATCCCGTGGACCTCGCCGGCGGTGAAACCCGGGACACCATTCCCGAGGTTCTCGAGTTGATCGCCGCGCACCCGTCGGTCGACGCCGTGATCTACCTGGGGCTCGGGATCCAGTCGAACCAGGCACGCATGATGCGACAGGGCCCGTTCTACCCCGATCACGGCCTCGAACGAATCGTCGCCTACCACGAACGGCAGGACGCTCGATTCGCAGAGGCGGCGGCCGCGATCTCCACGGCGGTCGACAAACCGATCCTCACGGCGACCGAACTCGCCGTCGCTGACCCGGCGAACGCGGGTCCGGCAGCGGTCCGAGCGAGCGGACGCCTGTGCTACTCCTCGGCGAACCGTGCGGTGGTGGCGTTGGAGCATCTCTGTCGCCGTGCGGCGTGGCGCTCGGCGCGCGGCTACTGAACGCGTCCGGCCGGGGTTACTCACCTAACGTCACGGCCGTGCCACGACGACTCCGACTCCCGCTGCTCCTCGCAGTGGTGGGCGTCGCGGCGCTGGTCATCGGTATCCGCAGTGGAACCTCCAGCCATCAGCGTGTCGCTCATGGCGTCTCGACCAGACGCGTCGAGACGCCGGTGCTGTCCGCCCGGCGTATCCCGGAGTTCATCGCTCGGGGGACCGCCCAGCGGCGCCTCGAGGCGGCCCTCGGCCCGAGGGCGGCGACGATCAACGGTGACTTCTGCTTCACGGCCGCCGTCGGGGGCGTGTCGATCATCGATCACGCCGGTGGGACCGCCCTGATGCCGGCGTCGAACCTCAAGCTGGTCACCGCCTTCGCAGCGCTGAAGGTCCTCGGAGCGGACTCGGTGCTGCACACCGAGGTCGCGGCGGGGGCGAAACCCCGCAGCGATGGGACCGTCGAGGGCGACCTGTGGTTCATCGGTGGTGGGGACCCGCTGATCGCGACCGCGAACTATGTGGCGACCAACAAGTACGGTCCGTATCCCTACACGTCGCTCGACACGATCGCCGACAAGGTGGTCGCGTCGGGCGTGCGCCGCGTCACGGGAGCGGTGCGGGGCGACGACCATCGCTACGACGAGGTTCGGACCGTGGCGAGTTGGCCCTCCCGCTACCTGAGCGAGAACCAGGTCGGCCCGCTCAGCGCCTTGTCGGTCAACGACGCACGGACCTATCCGGTGGGCGCCGCGACCGCGGGCCCGCCGCGGCCCTCGGACGATCCGCCGCGCTACGCGGCAGCGGCGCTCACCGATCTGCTCCGTGCTCGTGGTGTCACCGTCGACGGCGAGGCGGCGACGGGTCAAGCCCCGACCAAGCGCACGACACTGGTGGACATGCCGTCGCTGCCCGTCCGGGACCTCGTGGCCCAGATGCTGACCTTCAGTGACAACAATTCGGCGGAGCTGCTGCTGAAAGAACTGGGTCTCCGTCAGCGGCAACAGCCCTCGACGCTCGCCGGAACCGAGGTCGTCACGGAGGTCCTTCGTTCGGCGCAGCTCGACGTGGAGGGTTTCGTTCAGACCGACGGTTCGGGGCTCGACCGAGGTGACCGGGTGTCGTGCCGGACCTTGCAGGACATCCTGGTCGCTTCGGGCCACGATTCCGATCTTGCTGCCGGTCTGCCGGTCGCGGGGACGTCGGGAACCCTGCGCGACCGGATGCGTGGCCGCGACCTGCGTGGCCATGTTGCGGCGAAGACCGGCAGCCTCCGCGATGTCGCCGCCCTCTCCGGTTGGGTCGACGGTCGGGGAGGGACGAAGGTGGCGTTCAGCTTTGTGCTCAACACGAAGGGCCGCACGGTCTCGGCGGCAGACCTGAAGACCGAAGAGCAACTCGTTGCGGCGTTGCGCAACTACCCCGACGCGCCGGATCCCGAAACCCTGGGACCGCTGCCGGCGGGACCGTCGTGACATGAGCGCCGAAGCGCTGCCGATGTTTCCGCTGGGGACGGTGCTGTTCCCGTCGATGTTGCTGCCGCTGCGGATCTTCGAGCCCCGCTACCGCACGATGATCCGGCATTGTCTCGACACGGATCGCCGCTTCGGGGTGGTGCTCATCGAACGGGGCCACGAGGTTGGCGGTGGCGACGTCCGCAGTGACGTGGGGTGTGCCGCGACGGTGATGCAGGCCGAGGAGCAACGCGACGGGCAGTGGCTGCTGATGGCACTCGGCACGAGCCGCATTCGTGTCGTGGAGTGGCTCGAGGACGACCCCTACCCGCGTGCCCGGGTGGAGCCGTGGTGTGTTGCAGAGCTCGGTGGCAGCCCTCCGATGTCGCTGGAGCTGCTCGTCAGCCGGTTCCGGCGGGTGCTGGCAATGGCGGCAGAACTCGACGCCTGGTCCGTGCCCTTCGGGATCGAACTCTCCGACGATCCGGTCGTGGCCCTGTACCAGATGTGTGGGTCGGCGCCACTGGGGCCATTCGATCGCCAGTCGCTGCTGCGCTGCGCGGACGTTGCGACCCTTGCCGAGCGGCTCAACGGGTTGCTCGAGGAGTTGACGGACACCTTCGAGCGTCGCTTGGCCGAGAGCTGAGGCTGACGGCGTCGCACCGGGGGTCGTTGCTCCGCAGCCATTGGAACCGCTAGGAATGCACCCCATGCCGACGCCATCGATGCGCCCCCGCCGCGCCACGCCGAGCGACCGGGTTGCTGAGCTCCGTGAGCTCGTGGTCGGCTACGCGAAACAGGAGACGCTGGATCCGCTCAAGCGGCTGAAGCGCTTCCTCCTCTATGGGGTCGCCGGTGCGTTCTGCGTCGGCGTCGGGGTCGCATTCCTCCTGCTGGGACTGTTGCGTGGACTGCAGCAGATCGAGTTCTTCAACGGGCGGACCCAGCGTGACGGATGGCACGGCTCGTGGCTCATCTACACGATCACACTCGTGGTGGGTGCGGTGGTCGTCGGCGCAGCGCTGTACGCCGCTCGGCGGCCGGTCGCGAAGAAGCACACGACGACGGTGCAGAGGACGGGACGATGACCATCGACGACCGCAAGATCACCCGCGACGACATCAAGGCAAAGCTCGCCGAGATCCAAAACGACGCGACCTCCGCGGTTGACGATGCCAAGGCGACGATCATCGGGGTGGCGGCGGTGGTCGGCGTGGTGGTGGTGGTGGGGATCTACCTCCTCGGGAAACGCTCTGGCGCACGTCGCTCGACGGTCATCGAACTCCGTCGGAACTGAGCAATGTTCGCGATGGCCCGTCGGCGGCTGCTGAGCCGGTGGCTCGGTGATGGAATGACCGGTGTCATCGGAGCGAGCGTGCTCGGTTGGGGGCTCCGGAAGCTCCGAGACGGCCTGCGCCGCGATGCCGAGGTGCTCGACGTTTCCAAGCTCGTCCCCGGTGAGCAGTACACCGTGGTCACACGGCCGGCGCCGACCCGGCGGGAGCGAAAGCTCGAACGCAAATCGGTCCGCGCCGACCGACGTGCGGCCAAGGCGACCGCACCGACACGCCGCCAACGCCACAGCGCGGCCGAGCTTCGCCGGGCCGAGCGGCGAGTGCGTCGGGTCGATCCCAACAGCGCTCGTGGTCGGCGCCGCAACGAACAGCTCGCGCTTCGGCGTGCCGCGCACGAGTCCTCCCTGGCGTTGACCCCGAAGCAGCAGCGTCTCGTCGCCCGCCGTGACGACGCCCTGAACGCGCTGGTCGCGGCGCGGGAGGCTTCGCTCACCCGAGCGAAGCGCAAGGTCCCACCGCCTCGGCGTCGCACCTTCCGCTGACAGCGTTGCCGGCGGTGTCAGCCACAATGGTGTCGTGATCGTCAGGCTGCGACATCCCACCCGTGAAATCGAGATCGACGGACCGATGAGCGTGACCAAGCTCCTGGGGCGCCTCGAACTGCACCGCGACGCGGTTCTGGTCATTCGCAACGGGACGCTGGTACCCGGCGACGCGACCCTCGACGCGGACGACGTCATCGAGGTGCGTCCGGTGATCTCCGGGGGAGCGGCGTGAAGTGCACGGTGTGCCGGGGCCCGGCGGTCATCGATCTGCGACGCCACAACTCGAATTTCTGTGCGGAGCATTTCACCAAGTTCTGTCGTGACCAGGTCGAGCGCGCCATCTCCGAGTTCGACATGATGCAGCCCGCCGATCGCGTGCTGGTCGCCGTCTCAGGTGGCAAGGATTCACTCGCCGTGTGGGATCTCCTCGTCAACCTCGGCTATCACGCCGATGGGTTCTATGTGGGGCTGGGGATCGGGGACTACAGCGATGTCTCCTACGACTACGCCCGTCGTTTCGCAGCGGATCGGTCCCTGACCCTGCACGCCGTCGATGTCCCCGAGACCTACGGCTACGACATTCCCTCGGGGTCCCGGGCGGCACGCCGCGTGCCGTGTTCCGCTTGTGGGCTGACGAAGCGACACCTCTTCGACAAAGCGGCGATCGACGGCGGCTACGACGTCGTGGTGACCGGCCACAACCTCGACGACGAAGCCGCGGTGCTGTTCGGCAACGTGTTGCAGTGGAACACCGAGTATCTCGCCCGCCAACTGCCGGTGCTGGCGGCGGCGAACGGCTTCCCACGAAAGGTGAAGCCGCTGGTTCGCCTCGCCGAGCGGGAGACCGCCGCCTACTGCGTCCTGAGCGGGATCGACTACCTCGTCGACGAGTGCCCGATGGCGGAGGGCAATCGCCACCTTCGCTACAAGGAGGCGCTCAACGACATCGAGCGTGTGTCGCCAGGGAGCAAGGCGGCGTTCTACTTCGGCTTCCTCAAACGCGGCATGGACGCGTTCCGCTCGCTGCTGAATCCCACCGGCGACGCGATCGGCGCATGCGCCCGCTGTGGGGCGCCGACCGACGCAGAGGTCTGCGCCTTCTGTCGCCTGGTGGAACGTGCGGGGGGCTCGTTGCCGTCCCAAGAGCCGGTCGAGTTCACGTCATGACCCATGACGGAACCGCTTCGGACGCCCAGATCCTGCGTGAGGGGGAGCTGGTGCTGTTGTTGGACGCCAAGGGCCGCCGCTACCTGGTGACCCTCGAAGCGGGGAGGGAGTTCCACAGCCACGCCGGCGTGGTGACACACGACGAGCTCATCGGCGCGGCGGAGGGCTCAGCGTTTCGCTCCACCCGCGGGGGTGCGTACACCGTGCTGCGGCCGACGCTCTCCGAGTTCATCCTGAAGATGCCCCGTGGCGCCCAGGTGATCTACCCCAAAGACATCGGGCCGTTGCTCATGCTCGCCGACATCGGCCCCGGGGTCCGTGTGTTCGAGAGTGGTGTCGGCTCCGGTGCCCTGTCGATGGGCATGCTTCGAGCCGGCGCATCGATCGTCGGCTACGAGCTCCGTGAAGACTTCGCGAACCGGGCGAGGGGCAACGTCGAACGGTTCCTGGGGCACGAGGCGCTGAGCCGTTATCGCGTCGAGATCCGCGACAGCTACGAGTCTGTCGACGAGGATCAGGTCGACCGCGTCGTGTTGGACCTGCCGGAGCCGTGGCAGGTCGTCCCGCACATCACCACCCCGCTGCGTCCGGGCGGGATCATCGCGAGTTACTCGCCGTCGATCGTGCAGGTCACCCGCTTCCGAGACGCACTCGATGCGGCGGGGTGCTTCGCGCTGGTCGAGACCATGGAGGTGATGCAGCGCGGCTGGTATGTGGAGGGCGCCGCGGTGCGTCCGGATCACCGCATGGTCGCGCACACCGGCTTTTTGACCTCGGCACGCCGGTTGGCGTGACCGCCAAGCACATCGTCGCCGCCACGTGAACCGGATCGACGTCGTCTGTCTGTTGTTGGCGGTCACCGCTCTCGTGGGCGGCTGGCGCTTCGGTTTCGTGCGACGGGTCGCCGTGTGGGCCGGGGTCTTGGGTGGCGTCCTCCTGGCGATGTGGCTGTTGCCACGATTTCTCGGTCGCCTTCCCCACGATGCCGATCTGGCGCGTGAGGGTCCGAGGCGTCTGCTGACGGTTGCGGTCGTCCTGGGCGTCGGGGCGCTGATCGGTCAGCTCGCCGGGGCGCTGCTCGGTGCTCGCCTCAAGCGAGCGGTGACCGCTCGGAACCTTGGGAGCCCCGACTCGGTGCTCGGGGCGGTCGCCGGAGTCGTGGGACTCGTCGTGGCCTTGTGGGTCGCCCTCCCGACGATGGCCCAGATCCCCGGATGGCCCTCCCGCGAAACCCGGGGATCTGCCGTCGCCCATTGGCTGGACGACACGCTCGGGGCACCGCCAGGGCTCTTGGACAACCTTGGCCGGACCGTCGGCATCTCCGGGCTCCCCAAGGTGTTCGCCGATCTCCGGGAGACCCCCGATGTGCGACCGCCGGCAGATTCGAGCGTCACCCCCGAGGTCCTCGCGTCGGCGGAGGCCTCGACGTTCAAAGTGGTCGGTCCGGCGTGCGGCGAGATCCAGAGCGGGAGTTCCTGGGTGGTCGCCCCGGGCCTGCTCGTGACGAACGCCCATGTCGTTGCGGGCACGAGCGCGGTTCACCTCGAAGACGCACGCGGGACGCGCTTCGCCGCGGAAGTCGTGGCCTTCGACCCACGTCACGATCTCGCCCTGCTCGCTGCGCCCGGGGTCAGCGCAGCCCCCTTGCCGACTGGCGACGCCGAGCCGGGCGAGGTGGGCGCCGTGCTCGGGTACCCCGGCGGCGGCCCGCTCACGATCTCGAACTTCATTGTCAGCCGTCGCATCTCGGCGCTCGGGCGCGACATCTACGACCGGGCGCTGATCGAACGCGACATCTACGAACTCGGTGCCGACCTCCATCCCGGGAACTCCGGCGGACCGATGCTCGACGCGGATGGACGGGTCGCAGGGGTGGTCTTCGCGATTGCACCTGACCGTTCGACGGTCGCCTACGCGATCACGAACGATCAGGTGCAATCGATACTTCAGCGACGATCACCGACGCCGGTGGAAACCGGTCCGTGCACGTCGTAGTTCGCAACGCCGCTGCGCACTGACGCCGCGGCGGAAGTGTCAGTCGATCTCGATGTAGATGCACTCGCCGGGGCACTCCTCGGCGCTCTCGATGACTGCCTCCTCGAGGCCGGCGGGGACGTTCGCGACCCCCTCGGCACCGCCCGGGTCGGAGAAGACCTTCGAGCCTTCCTTCACGTACGCGAGCCCGTCGTCGAGGAGCGTGAAGACATCGGGGGCGATTTCCTCGCACAGCCCGTCACCGGTGCAGAGATCCTGATCGATCCAGACCTTCATGCCCATGGGAGTTTCCTGCCTTGTCGTGGAGGGGATGTGGGCTCAGCATACTCCGCCGCCCCGATTTCCACGGAAATTGAGAACAAAATCTCCGTCACATTGGCGCTGGAATCGGTGTGGGTTCTGCCGACAGGGTGAGCTGACGTTTCCGATCGGCGGTGTAGGTTCGCCGCGGGGTCGCGATCGTCCCCAGGACTGCTCCAGGAGGTCGACACCCAATGGACGCCGATGCCGCCGAGCCGACGACGGACGAACCGGTCGACGAGGTCGCGGAGCTCCGCCGCCGGGTCGCGGAACTCGAAGACGAGGTCGAGTCGCTGATCCGACGGCTCCAGGACGCCCCGAAGCGTGTTCGCACACTCGAGGAACGGCTGTTGGAAACCAAAGGTCAGCTCTCCCAGGCGGTCAGCCAGAACGAGAAGCTGACCTTCACCCTGCGAGAGGCCCGCGACCACATCGCGGCGCTGCGTGACGAGGTCGACAAGCTCACCCAACCGCCCGCCGCGTACGCCACGCTGCTGTCGCTCAACGAGGACGGCACCGTCGACGTCATGTCCTCGGGGCGGAAGATGCGGGTCGAGATCTCGCCGAACATCGACGCTGCCTCGCTCGGCCGCGGCCAGGAGGTCGTGCTGAACGAGAGCTTCAACGTCGTGATGGTGCGCGATCAGGAACGCTCCGGCGAGGTCGTGTCGCTCAAGGAACTGCTCGACGGCAACCGTGCGGTGGTCGTCGGGCGGGCGGATGAGGAGCGCGTCGCGGACCTGGGGGAGACGCTGATCGGCGAGAAGCTCCGTGCGGGCGATTCGCTGCTCATGGACGGACGTTCCGGGGTGTTGTTGGAACGGCTCCCTCGGCCCGAGGTCGAGGACCTCGTACTCGAGGAGGTCCCCGACATCTCCTATGGCGACATCGGCGGCCTCGACGAACAGATCGAGCAGATCACCGACGCCGTGGAGTTGCCCTTCCTGCACCAGCAACTCTTCGCCGACTACCGCCTCCCGGCGCCCAAAGGCATCCTGCTGTACGGGCCCCCGGGATGCGGCAAGACCCTCATCGCGAAGGCGGT
The DNA here is from genome assembly GCA_029782335.1 of Actinomycetes bacterium. Classification (GTDB taxonomy): domain Bacteria; phylum Actinomycetota; class Acidimicrobiia; order Acidimicrobiales; family Microtrichaceae; genus JADLFH01. The sequence goes on from JAKOVA010000187.1 coordinate 9,970, forward strand.
CGCGAACTCGCTCGCCAAGAAGGTGTCGGAGGTGACCGGGCGCGACTCGCGGAGCTACTTCCTCAACATCAAGGGCCCCGAACTCCTCAACAAGTACGTCGGGGAAACCGAGCGACACATTCGCCTCGTCTTCCAGCGGGCACGCGAGAAGTCCGAGGACGGCACGCCCGTCATCGTCTTCTTCGACGAGATGGAATCGCTGTTCCGGACCCGCGGCACCGGCATCTCCTCCGACATGGAAGCGACGATCGTTCCGCAGCTGCTCGCCGAGATCGACGGTGTCGAAACGCTGCGCAACGTGATCGTGATCGGCGCCTCCAACCGTGAGGACCTGATCGACCCGGCGATCCTGCGACCCGGTCGCCTCGACGTGAAGATCAAGATCAACCGGCCCGATGCCACCGCCGCGGCACAGATCTTCTCGCGGTACCTCGAGTCGGACCTCCCCCTCGACGCGCACGAGGTGACATCGCTGGGCGGCGGAGATCCCGCCAAGGCGGCCCAGGCGATGATCGAACGCACGGTCGAGGAGATGTACCGGACCGACAAGGCGAACGAGTTCCTCGAGGTCACCTACCAGAACGGTGACAAGGAGACGATGTACTTCAAGGACTTCTCCTCCGGCGCCATGATCGAGAACATCGTCCGGCGCGCCAAGAAACTGGCGATCAAACGCGAACTCGCCGGCGACGAACGAGGGATCCGCACCGACGATCTGATTCGCTCGATCCACCAGGAGTTCAAGGAGCACGAGGACCTGCCCAACACCACCAACCCCGACGATTGGGCGAAGATCTCCGGCAAGAAGGGCGAACGCATCGTCTATGTGCGCACCCTCGTCCACACCACCGAGAACGTGGCCGAGGGTGGGCGTTCGATCGAACGGGTCACCACCGGCCAGTATCTCTGAGCACACCTGGCCGGGCCACGCCACCGCTTCGGGCGTGAAGCGGAGATCGACCATCTAGGGTCGAGGTCGTGGCCGTCGCGAAGATCCTCGGAATCGAGACCGAGTACGGGATCATCCACCGCGGCGCTGCGGAGTCGAATCCGATCTCGGCGTCCTCGGCGCTGGTCAACGCATACGTGACCGAGGTCGCCCTCCAGCCCGGCCAAGGCGCGCCGCATCGCATCGGGTGGGACTTCGAGGATGAGACGCCCGGCAACGACGCCCGCGGCGACTCACTGCTGTTGAGCTACGCGCCCGAGGTGGAAACCCACCTCGTCAACGCGGTGCTCACTAACGGCAGTCGGTTCTACGTCGATCACGCACACCCGGAACTGTCGACGCCGGAGTGCGCGGACGCCCTCGGCGCCCTGCTCTACGACCGGGCGGGCGAGGAGATCCTGCTCCGTGCGATGGCCGGGGCGCGCCGTCTCCTGCCGGAAGGCGAGGAGATCGTCGTCTACAAGAACAACTCCGACGGCAAGGGTCAGAGCTACGGCTGCCACGAGAACTATCTGCTCGCACGGTCGTTGCCCTTCGGCCGGATCGTCACCCATGCCACGACCCACTTCGTCACCCGGCAGATCTTCACGGGGGCGGGCAAGGTTGGCGCGGAGGCCCCCGGAGTCCGCATCGACGATGTGCCGTTCCAGATCACCCAGCGCGCCGACTTCTTCGAGGAGGAGGTCGGCTTGGAGACGACGCTGAAGCGGCCGATCATCAACACTCGTGACGAGCCGCACGCGGACGCCCAGAAGTACCGGCGACTTCACGTGATCGTCGGGGACGCGAACATCAGCGAAACCGCCACCTTTCTCAAGCTGGTGACCACCGCCATGTGGCTCGCGGCAGTGGAGGACGGCGCTGTGGAGCGCGAATGGCGTTTCGCCAGACCGGTCGCGGCGATGCGTCAGGTCAGCCGCGATCTCACCCTCTCCCAACCGTTGGAACTGGCCAACGGACGGACTGCGACCGCGTTGGAGATCCAATGGGATCTCCTCGCGACCTGCCGGCGGTGGGCCGAACGCTTCGGCCTCGACGCCGTCGGTGAGCAGGCCGGTCGGCTGGGTCTCGACCTGTGGGAGGAGGTCCTCGGCGGGCTCGAACGGGATCCGGAAACGCTGGCCGACCGTCTCGACTGGGTCGCGAAGCTCCGCGTGCTCGAGGGCTACCGGGACCGACACCAGCTGGGGTGGGAAGACGCCCGGCTGCGGGCGATGGACCTGCAATACCACGATCTGCGACCGGAACGTTCACTGGCCCGGCGGCTGGGGCTGCGAACCTACGTCGAGCCCGACGACGTGCGTCGCGCGATCACCGAGCCGCCGCCCGACACGCGGGCATGGTTCCGTGGTCGCTGCCTTCAGCGATTCTCCGATCAGGTGGTGGCCGCCAACTGGGACTCGATGGTCTTCGACACCGGCGCCGCGTCGCTCCAGCGCGTCCCGATGATGGAACCGACCCGCGGAACCCGCGATCAGGTCGGTCACCTCGTTGACCACGCGACCTCAGCGGCCGACCTGATCGCCAAACTGTCACGCTGAGGGTTTCGCATCGTGATGACGCAGATCGACGACCGGTCGTGGGCTGCGCGGCGCGGTGAAGTCCTCGCGCTACCTTGGGCCGGGCTCGGAGGTGCCTCATGTCGGAACGTGAGTTGAAGAAGAAGACCGCGCCGCAACGACGCGATGCCGAGATCGACGAGACGCCCGCGAATACTGCGCAGGGAGACAAGATCAAGGCAGAACTCGACGACCTGCTCGATGAGATCGACGACGTGCTCGAGACCAATGCCGAGGACTTCGTCAAGGCGTACATCCAGAAAGGCGGCGAGTAGCCCGCTCATGGCAATGCCCTTTTTTTCCCCGGGTGACGATCCGGGCCCAGACTTCGCGGAGCTGCTCCGGCGAACCTCACCCCCAAGCCCTGCGACACAACTGTCGACGCCGATCGACCCGACGCTGTACGCGCACGGCACCACCTGTGTCGCGATCCGCTACGCCGACGGCGTAGTGATGGCCGGCGATCGCCGCGCCACCTCCGGCAACTGGATCAGCAACCGGCGGATCGAGAAGGTGTTCCCCGCAGACCGCTACTCCGGCGTCGCCATCGCCGGCGCGGCGGGCCCCGCCGTCGAGATGGTCCGACTCTTCCAACTCCAACTCGAGCACTACGAGAAGGTGGAAGGCAGCGTGCTGAGCCTCGAAGGCAAAGCGAACCAGCTGTCCCAGATGATCCGTGGGAACCTCCCAGCGGCGCTGCAGGGAATGGCGGTCGTGCCGATCTTCGCCGGCTACGACCTCAACCGGGGCGACGGACGGCTCTTCCAGTTCGACATCACCGGCGGCCGCTACGAAGAGGCAGACCACACCGCCACCGGTTCGGGTCAGCTCCACGCGTCGACGGTGGTGAAGCTCAACTGGAAACCGGAAATGACCCGCGACGAGACAGTCGATCTGGTGCTCCGGGCGTTGTGGGAGGCCGCGGATGAAGACTCGGCCACCGGCGGGCCCGACCTGATCCGCAAGATCTACCCGATCGTTGCGACGATCACCGCTGAGGGGTTCGTGCAACTCGACGACGACGAACTCGCCGAGCGGTTCCGGTCCCTCATCGAACGACTCAACGGGAGCGAATGATGATCGCCTCGCGACCACCCGCCCCTGATGGACTCATGGGCTCGGAGCCTCGCCCATGAGCATGCCCTTTTATGTAGCACCTGAGCAGGTGATGAAGGACCGTGCGGACTACGCGCGGAAGGGCATCGCCCGGGGTCGAAGCCTGGTCGGGTGTACCTACGACGACGGCATCCTGTTGTGCGCCGAGAACCCGTCGCAGATGCTCCACAAGATCTCCGAGATCTACGACCGCATCGCCTTCGCCGGGGTCGGCAAGTACAGCGAGTTCGACCAGCTCCGCATCGCCGGTGTCCGCCACGCCGATCTGAAGGGCTACTCGTTTTCCCGCGAGGACGTCGACGCCCGCAGCCTCGCCAACCAATACGCCCAGATGCTCGGCCAGATCTTCACCCACGAGATGAAGCCGATGGAGGTCGACATTCTCGTGGTCGAAGTTGGCCGCAAGCCGGTCGACGACCAGCTCTTCCACATCCAATACGACGGACTCGTCATCGACGAAGCCGACTTCACCGTCCTCGGCGGGGACGCCGACGCGGTGCGTGATCGGGTTGCCGCCTCCTACGAGCCGGGCGCGGCGCTCGACGTCGCACTCCGTGCCGCCGTGCAGGCCCTCGCCGGGTCTGAGCGGACACTCGGTGCGGGAGAACTCGAGGTTGCCGTGCTCGACCGCAACGCTCGACGGCGTTGCTTCCGCCGGATCTCCCGAGCCGACCTCGCCGAACTGCTCACCGACTGACCGCTCCCGGCTCCGGCCGACGGTGAGGTGTCGGTGGGGAAGCGTGTCCGCGCCGCTAGGTTGGCCACGATGGAGCGGAGGATCTTCGGCCTCGAAAACGAGTACGGGGTGACCTGCACGCTACGCGGGCAACGCCGGCTCAGCCCCGACGAGGTCGCCCGCTATCTCTTTCGGCGCGTCGTGTCGTGGGGACGCTCCTCGAACGTCTTTCTCGCGAATGGCGCACGGCTCTACCTCGACGTCGGCTCCCACCCCGAGTACGCGACCCCGGAGTGCGATTCGCTCTACGACCTCGTCGCGCACGACAAAGCCGGCGAACGGATCCTCGAACAGTTGCTCGACTCGGCACAGCAGCGCCTCGCCGAAGAAGGCATTCGGGGTGACATTTACCTGTTCCGCAACAACACCGACTCCGCCGGGAACTCCTACGGATGCCACGAGAACTACCTCACCTCGCGGCGTGACGAACTCACCCACTACACCGAGGTCCTGATTCCGTTCCTGGTCTCTCGGCAGATCTACGCGGGCGCTGGAAAGATCCTCCAGACGGCACGCGGCGCCATGTTCTGCATCTCCCAACGTGCCGAACACATCTGGGAAGGCGTCTCGTCCGCGACCACTCGAAGCCGCCCCATCATCAACACCCGAGACGAGCCACACGCGGATTCCGACCGCTACCGGCGTCTTCACGTGATCGTCGGCGACTCGAACATGGGGGAGTACCCGACCTACCTGAAGGTCGGCGCGACGTCGATCCTGTTGCGCATGTTGGAAGACCCCGCGGTCGTGTTGCGCGACATGACCCTGGAGAATCCCATCCGGGCGATCCGCGAGATCTCCCACGACCTCACCTGCCGGCGGCGGGTGCGACTCGCGAACGGCCGGGAGGTCTCGGCGCTCGAGATCCAATCGGAGTACCTCGAACGGGCCCTGCGATACGCCGAGACACACGACCTGCAGCCTCAGGAGAAGCAGGCCCTCGAAATGTGGCAGCACGTCATGGCCGGCCTCGAGAACGACCCGTTGTCGCTCGATCGTGAGGTCGACTGGGTCACCAAGCACAACCTCGTGGAGGCCTATCGCCGCCGCGAAGACCTGCCGCTCTCCCATCCACGCCTGGCACTGCTCGACCTGCAGTTTCACGACATCAACCGCAGCCGGTCCGTCTATTACAAGCTGCAACGCCGGGGCATGGTCGAGCGGATCGTCTCGGACCGGGCGATCGCCGAGGCGGTCGAGACCCCTCCTCAGACGACCCGCGCCCGGCTGCGTGGCGAGTTCATCAAGCGCGCCAAGGAACGCAAGCGCGACTACACGGTGGATTGGGTGCACCTGAAACTCAACGACCAGGCGCAGCGCACCGTGTTGTGCAAGGACCCGTTCAAGAGCCACGACGAGCGCGTCGAGAAGCTCATCGAATCGCTCTGAACCCCTCGGGCAATCGGCTAGACACCACGGGCATGCCAACGTTTCGGACCGCGACCGTCGCCGAGATCGTCGGCGAACGTGCGGGTTTGCAGCGCGTCCGAGTCCGAGGCCTGCCCGAAGGAGAACTCGCCTACGGCCTCACCCGCCAGGTAGGCGTCGTCGAGGTCGGCGACGAGGTGATCGTGAACACCACCGCTGTCGAGTTGGGTCTCGGCACGGGCGGATGGCACGTCATCCACTGGAACCTCACCCGCCGCGAGCTTCATCAGCCTGGTCCCGATCACATCATGAAGCTGCGCTACACGTCGCTGCAGTCCGACGTGGGCACCGACGAGCTCAACCACCCCGACCTCCCTCCCTCGATTACCGCCACGCCGGTGGTCGCGACGGTGGTGCACTCACAGGTGGCGGCGGTGGCGGCAGTCATCAAACATCTCCGGCCCGACAGCACGGTGGTCTACGTGATGACGGACGGCGCCGCGCTTCCCTTGGCGTTGTCGAACCTGGTCGACGATCTCCTCGGCCGTTCGCTGATCGACGCGACCGTCACTGCCGGCCACGCGTTCGGCGGGGATCTCGAGGCCGTCGGGGTGCCCTCCGCGTTGCAGCTCGCCGTGCACGTCGCCGGTGCCGACGTCGTGATCGCCGGCCTCGGCCCCGGGGTGGTCGGAACGGGCACCACCTTCGGTCATACCGGCCTCGACGCGGCGTGGACGCTCGCTGCGGCCCGTGGGATGGGTGCTGAAGCGGTGCTCGCGCTCCGGGCTTCGAGCGGCGACCCTCGTCCTCGGCACCAGGGCGTGAGTCACCACAGCGAGGCGATCCTGCGACTCGCCGGCGGGCCGGTTTGGGTTGCGCCGGTCCCCGAGGAGGTGCGCGGTTTGCCCAATGCCGAGGTTCGCGACATTGCGGTTCCCGACACGGTCGGGCTGCTCGCGGATCTCGAACTTCGGGTGACGACCATGGGGCGACTCCCGGAGCAAGACCCGTTGTACTTCCAGGCTGCCGGCGCTGCCGGAGCCGTCGCCGTCGATCTTCTGGCAGGCCGATGAGCAAACTCGAGCGTCTGTTGAACCTCACCGCTGCGCTCCTCGAGACGCGCCGGCCGTTGACCGCGGAGGACATCCGCGCTCGGATCCCGGGGTATCCCGAGCGCGAGGAGAGTTTCCGGCGCACCTTCGAACGCGACAAGGACGACCTCCGGGAGATGGGCATTCCCATCGAACTCGTCGAAACGCTCGACCATGAGGTGCCCGTCGTCGGCTACCGGATCCCTGCTGATCAGTACTACCTCGCGGATCCCGGCCTCGAAGCCGATGAGCTCGCCGCGTTGCAGATCGCCGCAGTCTCGGTGCGGATGGGTGATCTCGACCAGGACCTCGACCTCGACGCGGTGCGCAAGATCGGTGGCCGTGAGGTGACGCACGCCGCGGTGGAGCTCGCCGCGCTCCCACGTCCGGAGCACCTCGATGTGCTCTTCGACGCCGTCACCGCACGCCGCGTCGCCGAGTTCGTCTACAGCGGTGTCCCGCGAGAGGTCGAGCCCTATCGTCTCGACTTCCACAAGGGACGCTGGTACGTGACGGGTCTCGACCGTGGTCGGGCTGCGAGTCGCCGCTTCCGCCTCGACCGGATCGAAGGGTCGTTGCGTGTCGGCCCCCCGCATGCGTTCGACCGCCCGGATCATGTTGCGGGTGCTCGTGTGGAGCCGTGGGAGCTCGGCGAGGGCGAGCCGGTGGTCGCGCGACTGCTCGTCGACGCGGCGCACGTTCCGATGGCCCGCCAACAGCTACCGGACCACACGCCGTGGGAGCTGCGGCCCGACGGGTCCGCGGTCGGGACGATCAAGGTGAACAACCCTGCGGGGTTCCGTTCCTTCGTCCTGCAGTTCCTCCACCACGCCGAGGTGCTCGACCCACCCGAGTTGCGTGACGACATGCGGCGTTGGCTCGAGGCGGTGGTTGCGCGTGGCTGAACGGATCACGTCGTCACATCGACTCCGACGGATCCTCGCCATCGTGCCGTGGGTCGCCGAGCGCGACGGCCCGACGATCGAGGAGATCTGCGAACGGTTCGGAATCGCTCGAGATGCGCTGCTCGCGGATCTCAACGTCGTGTTCATGGTCGGGATCCCGCCCTACACACCCGACACCCTGATCGACGTCGTGATCGAGGACGACCGCGTGTGGATCCAGCTCGGGGACTACTTCCGTCGCCCCTTGCGCCTCTCGCCGGCCGAGGGCCTCGCGCTGCTCGCTGCGGGAGAGGCCACCGCCGTCGGCCTCGGCGACGACGATCCGTTGGCCCGCGGGCTCCGGAAGCTGGCCTCGGTGCTCGGCGTCCGGCTCGGCGGCGATGGCGAACTCGACGTCTCCCTCGGTGATGCCCCCACCGACCTCCTCCACCGGCTTCGCGATGCGGTCAGCAACCGGCGCCTCGTCGAGTTGGACTACTACAGCTTCGCCCGCGACGAACACGCCGTGCGCCTCGTAGAGCCGACCAGGGTTACCGCCCAGGACGGCGCGTGGTACCTCGTTGCGTGGTGCCATCTGGCGCAGGACGAGCGAGTGTTTCGCCTGGATCGGATCGCCTCCGCGAAGGTGACCGAGGCCACCTTCGAGCCGAGGGGCGAGGCCAGCGGCGAGGTCGGGTATCGAGCGGCTCCCGGTGATCTGCGCGTGCGGCTCCGCCTCGCCCCCGGGGCCCGGTGGGTCGCGGAGCATCATCCGGTGCTCGACTCGCAGTCGGAGGCCGACGGTTCGCTCGTCGTCACGATGGCGGTGGCGGCGTTGCCGTGGCTCCTCCGGCTGCTGCTGCGCCTCGGGCCCGACGCGACGTTGATCGATGTGCTCGACGGGTCGGGGACGAGCGTGGAATCCATCCTGTCGCAACAACGCTCCGCCGCTCGGGAGATCCTCGCGCGCTACCAGAGTTGAGCGGGCTCGGCGGTATCGTGCGTCCGATGACGGAGTCGACCCCATCCCGACGCCGTTGGCTCGCCGAGTGGGTCGGCATCATCGTCGTTGCGACCGCGCTCGCGCTGATCATCAAGTTCGCCGTCATCTCGTCCTTCGAGATTCCCTCGGCCTCGATGCGGCCGACTCTCAAGGAGGGGGACCGGGTGCTCGTGAACCGGCTCTCCTACGACACCCACGACCTGCACCGTGGTGACGTGATCGTCTTCACGCGGCCGCCGAACGCCCCCGGTGGCCCTGACGCTCCCGAGGACCTCATCAAACGGGTGATCGGCCTCCCCGGGGAGACGATCGAGACCCATGACCGCTCGGTGTACATCGACGGCCGACGGCTCGTCGAGCCGTATCTTGCCGAGGGTGTGCCGACCCAGGGGATTGACGAGCCGGTCCTCATCCCGCCCGACCACGTCTGGGTGATGGGCGACAATCGCACCAACTCCGCCGATAGTCGCGTGTTTGGGCCCCTCGACGTCGACCGGGTCCTCGGACGGGCCTTCTCGAGAATCTGGCCGCTCGGACGATTGGGCTACCTGTGACCCACTCCGACACGACCGAAGGCGCGACCCACGAGACGGGTTCCCGGCGCAGAGCCGTCGAGGCGCGAGCGGCGAGCCGTGCCCGAAATCGGGCGATCCGCAGTTGGGCGGTCACCATCGTCGTGGCGTTGGGGATCACCCTCGTGGTCAAGACGTGGTTCTACCAGCCGTATTCGATTCCTTCGACCTCGATGGTGCCCACCCTCGAAGTGGGTGACCGTGTGGTGGTCTCGAAGCTCAACACCGACCCGGGCCGCGGTGACATCATCGTGTTCGAACGCCCCGCGAATGACCCCGCCTCGGGCCCGGACGCACCCGACGTGCTCATCAAGCGGGTCATCGGGATGCCTGGCGACACGGTGTCGGCCACCGACGGCAAGGTGTACGTGAACGGCAAGCCGCTCCGTGAGGCCTATCTGCCGACAGGAACCATGACCGACATCGCAGAGCCGATTGACGTTCCCGCCGGGCACTATCTGGTGATGGGCGACAACCGGCGGGTCTCCCAGGACGGTCGGGTGTTCGGCCCGATCAGCAAGCGGCTCATCGTCGGTCGGGCGATCCTCCGCATCTGGCCGATCGGCCGCTTCGGGAAGCTCTGAGCGGTCGAAGCCCTCGCCGAGGGGTCAGGGTCGGGCGGCCCGAGCGGCATCGACGAGCACATCGACATCTCGGCCGGCGAGCACATCGATGCCGATCGTGAGCATTCGCGCCGCGATGTGGGGGTAGTCGGCGTCGCGTGCCCATGCGGCGCGGCCGAACCGGTGGGCGAGCGCGACGTGGCCGGAAGTCCAGTCCGAGGCCCGGAGCTGCAACGCTTCCACACCGAGACGACGCAAGGCGGCGACGTCACGTTCCAGGCCGCCCGCCTGGGGGGTTCGGTCCAAGGTGAGCACCAGGTGCAGCGTCGGGTGCTCCGAACGCCAGCGTTCCATCCGCTCGAGGTTGGCGCCCCCGATCCACAGATCGTTGATGCGCCCTTCGGCGTCGGCGATCTCCACCGCTCGACGAAATGCGTCATCCGAATCGACCGTGAGCGAGATCAGCGTTCCCGGCGGGGTCGCCCCCAGCACATCGCGGAGCTCGGGTCGTTCCGATGCCGGCGAGGTGGTGGGTTTGGCTCGCCGTCGACGGCGTCGCTGCGGGGAACGCGACACGACGAGTCGCCCGTCCTCGGGCCACGCGCTGAGGCTCACGCCGTGTGCCCCGAGGCGGAGCGCGAGTTGCACTGCGGCGGGGCTGTGGTCCTCGGCGTGGGCGGATGCTCCACCGTCACCGATCAGTTGCGTCGCACCGTTCAGCGGCGGGAGGGACACATCCATGCGCACCATTTCACATCGATCCCGGCGGAAAAGGTCAACCCTCCCCGGCGCGCTGCCGAATGAAGGAGAGTTGTCCAGTGGAGGCCGGGAAGATGGCACTGATTCGTGCAACGTGTAGCGAATGTGGAGACGTCGAACTGCGATCGCGTGACCTCGAGGTCCGCATTTGCGCCGAGACGTCGACGAGCACCTACCTCTTCCGATGCCCGGTCTGCCGGATGACCGAGGTCAAAGGGGCCGACGAGCAGATCGTCGACATCCTCGCTGCGGCCGGTGTGCGCTGCACCGAATGGCATCTGCCGGCAGAGCTCGCCGAACGTCCGATCGGAGCGCCGATCACCCACGACGATGTCCTGGATTTCCACGAGATGCTCGGTGACGACTCCTGGTTCAGCACGCTCGCCGCGATGACCGACTCCTGAGTCGGCGGTGATGTGCACGGGAGTGGCAGGTAACTGCTGGGGCTTTGCGGCGCAAGGGGATCAGCGGCCGGGCTTGGGGCCGCGAAACGCGTGAACCCCGAAACCACAACGCAGTGGTCAGTCCTCAGCGTCGGCGCGGTCGCGTACCGTGACCGACTGTGACGGACAGCACGTCTACCCCAGCAGCGATCGCGAAGAACACGATCCGAGGCAACGCCGTCGCGTTCGCGTCCCGGTGGGCGGGGACAACCAGCGAACAGGGTGAACGCCAGACGTTCTGGAACGAGTTCTTCGCCATGTTCGGCATCGACCGCAAGGTCGTCGGTTCATTCGAGGCGATCGCCGAACGCGCATCAACCGGGAACGTCGGTTGGATCGACTTCCTCTACCCCGGCGAGATGGCCGTCGAACACAAGTCCGCGGGCGCCGATCTCGACGCGGCAATGGGGCAACTCCTCGACTACCTACCGTCGCTCCCACACGCGGAGATGCCGTGGCTGTTGATCGTGTGCGACTTCGGACTGTTCCGGTGGCAGAACTTGGAGACCCGAGAGGCCGGAGAGTTCGCGCTCGATGATCTGCCCGACCACCTCGACCTGTTCTGGTGGCTCGCCGGGCACGCCAAACCCGGCGAGCAGCACGACACCGAGGAGGACGCCAACCTCAAAGCCACCGCGTTGCTCGAAAAGGTCCACGACGGCCTGTTGGATGCCGGGTTCGACGCGCACGCGACCCGCGAGTGGGTGACCCGAATCCTGTTCTGCCTGTTCGCTGATGACACCAGCATCTGGGACCGCGCCCTGTTCCACGCGTACATCGCGAGGAACACACGGGCCGACGGAAGCGACCTCGGCCCGACCGTCGCGACGATCTTCCAAACGTTGAACACACCACCTGAGCGGCGATCGAAGAACCTCGACGACGACCTCGCGTCGTTCGCCTACATCAACGGTGACCTGTTCGCCCGCCAACTCCCGATCCCGGCGTGCGACTCGGCGATCCGCGACGCCCTGCTGCGAGCCTGCTCGTTCAACTGGGGTCGGATCTCCCCGTCGATATTCGGGTCGCTGTTCCAGGGGGTCATGGAACCGCGGGAACGCCGCCAGATCGGCGCCCACTACACGACCGAAGAGAACATTCTCCGCACGATCCGCCCACTGTTCCTCGACGACCTCGAAACGGAACTCGCCGCGGCGACGTCACGACCCCAACTCGAAGCGTTCCACAACAAACTCGGGTCGCTGCGGTTTCTCGACCCGGCGTGCGGGTGCGGCAACTTCCTCGTCGTCGCCTACCGGGAGATCCGTCGACTCGAAACCGAATGCCTCCGCCGCCTCGCGACCGCGGGACGCCGGTCGCAACGCCAACGCGAAGGCCAGCGGGCGATGTCGCTCGCCCTGCTGTGCAAGGTGGGTGTCGACCAGTTCTACGGCATCGAAATCGAGGAGTTCCCCGCGCTCATCGCGCGGACCGCGCTCTACCTCGCTGACCACCTCGCGAATCGTGATATCTCGGCCGAGTTCGGTGAGCAGTACGCCCGATTCCCGATCCCCGCCGCCCCGCACATCGTCGTCGGCAACGCGCTCCGCGTCGACTGGAACACCGTCCTCCCAGCCGACCAAGCCGACTACGTGTTCGGCAACCCACCATTCGTCGGACGCCAGTACCGGACCGACGAACAACGGACAGACATGGCTTCGGTCTTCGGGGAAGCGAAAGGCGTCGCCGTCCTGGACTACGTGACCTGCTGGCTTGTCCGTGCCGCCGACTACCTCGCACCCAACAGCGAGGCGGCGTTCGTCGCGACCAACTCGATCTCGCAGGGCGAGAACGCCGCTGTCCTCTGGCCGCAACTGGCGAGACGTGGCGTCCAATATTCGTTCGCGCACCGCACCTTTGCCTGGGCGAGCGACGCGAGAGGCAAGGCACACGTCCACGTCGTCATCGTCGGAATGACGAAGTCACTGACACCACCGAAGAAGAAGGTGATCTTCGAGTACGAGACGCCTGAATCGAACCCCACCTCCGTACCAGTAGCGTCGATCTCCCCCTATCTGGCAGAGGGGCCACCTCTGGTCGTGTCAATCCGCCGCGGTGGCCCTCTAGTCGATTGGGCCCCTAAGGACTCGCGCGGATAGGTGACCATCCACCGGTCGCCGGGTTGGCTCGGTTTTGATTCCGAGTGCGACCCAATCACGACGACACGGTGGAGGTTCCTGTCATCATGCGCGCGCTCGAACCCGAAGTGGTAGATGCCGTCTGGACCGCGGTTGAGGGGCTGATCCCGCCGCGATGCGACGATCATCCGCTCGGTTGTCA
>JAKOVA010000201.1 GCA_029782335.1 Actinomycetes bacterium
GATTGAGTGGTACCGATCCGCTCGGCAAGTTGCGCCTGCGTGAGGCCGGCGCTCGCGCGCGCCTTCAGGAGTTCGTCGATGAAGGCGAACTCGTCCGCGAGCGCCTCGTAGGCGCTCTTCACTTCCGGGCGCTTGAAGGCCCGCGCCTTGAACCTCTGCAGAGGGCTACTCATGCCTCACCTCTTTCATCCGGCGGATCGCGACTGCGAGTTCCCTCGCGGGCGTCTTGTCGGTCTTCTTCACGAACCAGTGGAGCAGAATCACGCGACGCTCCGCGGCAGTGCAGTAGAACACCCTTGCGATTCCCTCGGAGGCCTTGATCCGCAGTTCGAACAGGCCGTCGCCCATCGCCCTCGTATGCGGCATGCCCAGGTCCGGCCCGAAGACCTCGAGCCGCTCCGCGTACCTGAGCAGGCGGGCCAGGAGTCCGGGCGGCATGGCTGCAAGCTCGCGCTCCAGGCGCTCGCTGTGAAACTCGAGTTTCCAAGCCATTCAGTATATATCACATCTGCTATGCCGACACGGCGCCCTTCGGCAACCAGCCAAAGGGGCGCAAGCCAGCTCCGGGGCCGACGGCGTGCAGGTGTTTGGTCGGGGCATCCAGAGCGTGGCACAGCCCGCGGGACCCGGGCACGTCGCAAGTAGGCCGATTGGCCTCGGAGCGGTGGCTGATGCGTGGTGGGTCCCCACGAGTTTCTGTGGGACCGGATTCATGGGACGTATCAGAATAGATACAATGCCGCACGCCCCCACAGGAGAACGCATGGAACGAAATCCCCACGTCGGGTCGACCCTCGACGACTTCCTGCGGGAGAGCGGCAGCTACGACACCGTGCAGGCGATCGCCGCCAAGCGCGTCCTCGCCTTCCAGCTCGAAGAGAGCATGAGGAAGGCGCGCCTGACCAAGTCGGAGATGGCGCGACGTATGCGGACGACCCGCGCGCAACTCGACCGCCTGCTCGACCCGGACAATCCATCGACCACCCTGCAGACGCTGGTGAGAGCGGCCGGGGCGGTCGGGAAGCGGCTGAACATTTCGCTGGTGAAGGGATAGTCGTTGGCCCAACCGGCCAGATGCCCGGCCGAAGCACGCGGTCAGCGAGCGACTTCGGAGTCAAAAACCGGCCTCTTCAGCCGGGCAACCTTGATCCGGGAAGCATTCTTCAGCACCTGCGCGAGGTCGTACTGACGCTGAAGGCGCAGCCAGAAGTCCGGGTCGTTGCCGACGGCCTTCGACAGGCGCACGGCCATCTCGGGCGTGATCGCCGACCTGCCGCTCACCACGTTGTTCAGCGCCTGGCGGGTGACGCCGAGCGCTTTGGCAGCCTCGGCCACCGAGAGGCCAAAGGCGTCGAGGCACTCCTGGCGCACGATGCGGCCAGGGTGTGCCGGGTTCTTCATCTGCATCGTTGGTCTCGCACCGTTCGTTCCGCAGAATGTAAAGCGTCAATTGCCAATTGACAACTGGACGGAGGCTCGACAGGATCAGTCTGCCGCAAGCTGCGGCGTCTCCGGGTACGCCGAAAGGCTCGGATGGATTCGGCGCGATGGCCGATGGCAAGTGCTCGTAGCGGGCCGGCGCCCGCGAACCTGCCTCAATCGACGATGAACAGCGTCGCCCCGCTTGCCGTCGAAGACCGGTGCGCCTCCGCGCCGTCGGCCACCTGGTAGCTCATCCCCGCCTTCAGCACGAAGCGGCGGCCGTCCTGCAGCAGCGTCTCGAGCTCGCCGGCCAGGCACAGCAGCACGTGGCCCTTGCTGCACCAGTGGTTGGCGCTGTAGCCGGGCGTGTACTCGACCATGCGCACGCGGACCGGGTCGTCGGCGGGGCCGAAGTGGCGCGTGCGCCAGCGCGCGACGCCGGTGTCGCCCGGGTGCTCGGTGGCTTCGACCATGGACCAGTCGGTGGTGCCGAACGGGATGTCGCGCATCTTCATCGGGAGGGCCTCGTCGGTCTGGCGCTACGCGCGGCGCGCGCGCCGCTTCGGGTGCAGCACGACCGGCAGGTCGGTCGCGAGAAAGTCGGCGTCGAGGGTGAGC
>JAKOVA010000212.1 GCA_029782335.1 Actinomycetes bacterium
CTGATCCGCGTGCTCGACAACATGCGCCCTGCCGACGCCCTGACCGCCAGTGACCGCGCGTGCTCCGAGGCCAAAGCCTCCGGGGGCGCGACCGTCATCTCCTACGACTCGAGCAGCACGGAGTTGCTGAACTACCTCGACGAGATCAAGCTCGTGGCAGGAATGAAGGAACGCCTGCCGATCGAGAATTTCTTCACGCAACTGCAGCCGATCGTCTCCTTGCGCAACCCCGAGTCGAGCCTCTGCTACGAGGTGTTGATCCGGATGCGCGACAACAGCGGGCAGGTGCTGCCGCCCGCCCGCTTCATTCCGGCTGCCGAACGCAACGGGTTGATGACGCAGATCGACCGTTGGGTGCTCCGCAGCACGCTCGAGTGGCTCGACTCCCAACCTGCCCACCGCGACAACGTCGACTTCTGCACGCTGAACCTGAGCGGCGCCTCGCTGAACGACGAGAAGTTCCTTCAGGACACGATCGCGCTGATCCGCTCGCATCCGGAGTCGACGAGAAAGATCTGCTTCGAGATCACGGAGAGCGTCGCTCTCTACGACCTGAACACGACTCGACGGTTCGTCGATCGGGTCAAGTCGTTCGGCGCGATGGTCGCGCTGGACGACTTCGGCGCGGGCTACACGTCCTTCAGTTACCTGAAGGAGCTTCCCGGCGACCTGGTCAAGATCGACGGCAACTTCATCCGCGACGTCAACCTGAATCGGGCGAACTTCGCGATCACGCGCGCAGTGGTCGACCTGGCGCACGAGCTCGGGATGGGCTGCGTGGCCGAATGGGCCGAGAACGCGGGCATCGTCAAGTCGCTCATCGAACTCCAGGTCGACTATGCGCAGGGCTATGGAGTCTGCCGGCCGCTCGATCGAGAGCGCCTGCTCGCGGTTCCCAACGCGGTGACGCTGATCCGCGATCAGGAGACCGCCGACATCATCCTGGGCAGCGCGATCGGCTCTCGCGACGCCTCGCGGCGGCTCACGCTGCCGATCTGAGGCCTCCTGAAGGCATCGGCTGCCCCGCATCGGGCAGCCACCCTCCTGCGGCGGACGGACGGCAGCCGCGACGGTTTATGATTGGACGCTTCCGATCATTCCAGCCCCGTCCGGAGTTCGCATGTCCAGCATCCGCTACGAGAAGGACGCCCATGGCGTCGTGACACTGCTTCTCGATGCCCCCGACCAGCCGGTCAA
>JAKOVA010000215.1 GCA_029782335.1 Actinomycetes bacterium
TACCGCCAGTCCCCCGAAGCGGCGCTGGTCACGCTGCGGGCACAAGGCCGGCTTGCCGACGGGCTGAGCTGCAAGATCGAAACGGGCAAGGCGCTCGTGACGGCCGGCTTGCATCCGGCCACGGGGGGCAGCGGGCTCGGCGCCTGCTCGGGCGACATGCTTCTCGAGGCGCTGGTCGCCTGCGCCGGCGTCACGCTCAACGCGGTCGCGACGGCGCTCGGCATCGAGCTGCGCGACGCCCAGCTTCGAGCCGAAGGCGACCTCGACTTCCGCGGCACGCTCGGAGTGTCGAAGGACGCACCGGTCGGCTTCCAGGGTATCCGCCTGAGCTTCACGCTGGACACCGACGCGTCCGACGAGCAGCTGGAGACGCTGCTGCGCCTGACCGAGCGCTACTGCGTGGTCTACCAGACGCTCGTTCGCCCGCCGACGATGACGGTTGCGCGACAGATCGTCGAGGCCTGAGCGCGGCGCTGACACCCCGCCCGTCACGCGATCCGATCCCATGAAGACCCAGTACTACACCGCGACGAGCCTCGACGGATTCATCGCGACCGAAGACGACTCGCTCGACTGGTTGTTCCCGCTGGGCGACGTCAACGACACGAGCTACCCGGACTTCATCGCCGGGGTCGGCGCGCTGGCCATGGGCTCCGCCACGTACGAATGGATGCTGCGTCACGCGCAGACGGTCGCCGCCGAAGCCGGTTCACCCTGGCCGTACACCCAACCCGTCTGGGTCTTCACTCACCGAACGCTGCCGGCAGTGCCGGGCGCCGACCTGCACTTCGTGCGAGGCGACGTGCGGCCAGTGCACTCGGCCATGCGCGCGGCCGCGGGAAGCAGGAACATCTGGGTCGTCGGGGGCGGCGACCTGGCGGGCCAGTTCCACGATGCCGGGCTTCTGGACGAGCTCATCGTCCAGGTGGGCTCGGTCACGCTCGGCAGGGGCAAGCCGCTGTTCCCGCGCCGGCTCACCCGCCCGCCGCTGACACTGGTCTCGGTCAGGCAGGTGGGCACCGGCTTTGCGGAACTGCGCTATCGGGTCCCCTCGAGCCGGGCAGCCGGTGACGCCTGACGAGCAATTCCAGGCGTCGATGCCTATGGCACGGACGAGCGGCGTGCAGAGCTTCTGCTCGCTGAACTGCCCGCTCGGCGCCGCTCGAACGTTCGCCACTCGGGACAGCAAGGGGATCCGATGATTCTGGAAATTGCGATGCTCCAAGTCCGGTCCGGGCAATCGCCGGAGTTCGAAGCGGCCTTCGCCGAGGCACAGTCTCTCATCGCCTCCATGCCGGGGTACCTGGGCCACGAGCTGCAGCGCTGCCTGGAGGTGGCGGACAAGTACGCGCTGCTGGTGCGCTGGCGCAGCGTGGAGGATCATGAGCTGGGTTTTCGCCGATCACCGCAGTACCAGGAGTGGAAGCGCCTGCTGCATCACTTCTACGAGCCGTTTCCGGTCGTCGAACACTATGCGCTCGTCGAGCCCGGTAGAGGCTGACACTCGGTCCATCGAACGACATGATGACCAACGACTCTCTCGAAGCGAAACGACCCGCGACGCTGCTGTACGCGGCGGTCGCCATCGTCGCCAGCGTGGTGATCTGGGGATTGGTGTCGCCGGC
>JAKOVA010000257.1 GCA_029782335.1 Actinomycetes bacterium
TCATCGACGGAGCGACCGTCAGCGAAGGCGTCGAGGTGCCGTCGGGGATCCACGCGTCGAACGTGGCGGTGGCGCTGGGAGTCGCGGTGGCGCTGGGAGTGACCGTCGATGAGCGGCTGACGGCTGCAGTGTCGTCGCTGGTGCCGCCGTCGCACCGCCTCGACGCGACGACCACCGACGCCGGGGTGTTGGTGCTCGACGACACCTTCAACTCGAACCCGACCGGTGCCGCCGCGGCACTCGACACGCTCATGGAGCACGGCGCCGCCGGCGGCCGAAAGGTGGTGGTCACCCCCGGCATGGTCGAACTCGGTGTCGAACAGGCGTCGGAGAACCGTCGGTTCGCTGAGCGGATCGCGGCGGCGGGTGCGGAGCTGGTGGTCGTCGGTCGGGTCAATCGGGCGGCGCTCGTCGAGGGATACGATGCCGGGCGCCCTGCCGTGCTCGTTGCCAACCGGGCCGCGGCCGTGGCGTGGGTTCGAGCGAACCTCGTCGCCGGCGACGCGGTCCTCTACGAGAACGACCTTCCCGACCACTATCCGTAGGAATCCATGACCGTGACGAGCCAGCCATGACCGTGGGCGTCGCATTCGGGGGTCCGTCACCCGAACACGACATCAGCATCCTCACCGGATTGCAGGCGGCCCGACTCCTCGCGGATGGAGGGAGCGACGTCGTCGGCCTCTACTGGCGCAAGACAGGTGACTGGCTCGCCGTTCCCGCGGACGCCGAGGCGCGTGACTTCCTCGATCCGGAGCCGGCCCGGTCACGGCCGGTGGAGCTGGTGGTCGCCGGCCCCGAGCGGGGATTTCTGGAACGGAAGCGGCTCGGCAAGGTGGCGTCGCTCGGCGTGGACGTGGTGGTGAACTGCTGTCACGGCGGACCGGGCGAGAACGGAACGCTTCCCGGCGTGCTCGACGTCGCGGGTGTGCCGTGCACCGGGCCGGGTCACGCGGCGGCGGTGCTCGCGATGGACAAGCACGCAACCAACGGCATGGCCCGCGCTGCGGGAGTCCCCGTCGCTCCGCACGCGCTGCTCGGACCTGGCCTCGAGGTGCCCTTCGACGGCCCCTACATCGTCAAGCCTCGCTTCGGTGGATCATCCATCGGTATCGAGACGGTGTCGGAGGTTGATGCGGCGCTCGATCTGTGTGCCACGAGCCCACACCTTCGCGACGGAGCGGTCATCGAGCCGATGCTCGAAGGATGGGTCGACGTGAACGTGGCGGTGCGCACCGCACCGACGTTGCAGCTGTCCGAGATCGAGCGGCCGCTGCGAGATGCGGATGGCGTCTACTCCTACGAGTCCAAGTACCTGCAGGGCGGCAGCGGGATCGAGAGCGCACCGCGAGAGCTTCCGGCGAAGCTGCCCGACGCGGTCGCGGCAGCGATCCGCGACGCTGCGACCAGGATGGTCACCGTGTTCGGCCTCAGCGGCATCGCCCGGATCGACTTCTTGTGGGACCAGGGCGACCAGGTGGTCTTCAACGAGGTCAACTCGATCCCCGGAGCCATGTCGCTCTACCTCTGGAAGGCGAGCGGCGTCGACCCTCGGCGGGTGCTCCTCGACGCGATCGACGAGGCGCGTTCGGCGCCGGCGTTTCGGCGATGGACCACCGCAGGGGCCGACGGTCGCGCGTTGCGTTCCGCCGGGTCGATCGCCGCGAAGTTGAACTGAGCCGTCGCGCCCCTCGCTCGAGCGATCTCAAACCACGCCGAAGTACGGCTGCCGGAACGGCCAGTCCTGTGTGATCCACGCCGGCACGGTTGCATCGAGCAGGTTCGCGAGGTCGGTGCCGACCAGCTCGTCGACGGTCCACCACGAGATGACCGCGTCGGTTCCTGCGGGCAGCGGGCTCGTTGACGCACCGCCCGGCTCGTCGTCAGGTTCGGGCGGATCGATGTAGCAGCAGCCGAACAGCGTGGTCTCGGCGTGGTCGAAGAGGGCGTAGTTGAACGAGGAGCCCGCTGCGGCCTCCTCCTCGTGGTAGCGAAGATCCTCGCGGTCCGCCTCGAGGGTCATCGACGCGGGTGGCCAACCCCACGCCGACCCGTAGATCGACCAGAGCCGGTCACGGGATCCCATGACGGCGGGGTAGTCGAGTTCGACATCGGATTCCCGGATGGGGCGCAGGTGATGGGCCTCACCGACGTCCACCCGCCCGGGGGCGACGAAACCTTCAGGGAGCCAGCCGCTCATCCCTCGAGCGGGGGAACGGCGAGCTGATGGTCCATGATGTCGGCCATCATCATGCGGATGAAGTCGTCGGCTTCGTTGGTCATGCCGCCGGCGACACCGCCGTAGATCGCCGCCGACCCGGCGGATTCGCCCCGACGTTCGTTCGCATAGGCGACCGCCTCGTCGAGATCCGACGCGAATCGCTCGGCGACGCCCGGTTGGGTCTGGGGGCCGGTGACGGCCATGTGGATCGCGTTCGGGTACTGCTGGCCGTTGAAGCGCCAGCCGCGCAGCTTCATGAAGTCGTTGACGTGGTAGATGTCGAACTCGTCGCTCGTGAAGCTGAAGCAGAACGTGGGCGAACCGATGATGCGCAGCTCGGGGTGCGAGCGAACCGCATCCTGCATGGCGAACGCCGTCGAGAAGATGCCGCGTGCGACGTTGCGGTATCCGTCCTTGCCGTAGTCGAGCAGCGAGGCCCAGGTGGCGGCGAGCAGGCCGTTCGACGTGGAACCGTCGATGCCGGGCGAGCAGTACTTCCCGCCCGACCAGTCGGTCAGATAGAAGTACTGCGCGTTGCGGACGGCCTGGTCGCGGAACAGGACGACCGACGAGCCTTTGAACCCGTAGCCGTACTTGTGGGTGTCGGCCGAGATCGACGTGACGCCGGGGACGGAGAAGTCGAACGGCGGGATGTCGTAGCCCAGCTCGCGTCCCCACGGGAGGATGAAACCGCCGAGGCAGCCGTCGACGTGGAGGCCGACGCCGTGGCTGAGCGCCACCTGGCCGAGCTCGGGGATCGGGTCGACCGTGCCGTAGCCGTAGTTGCACGCAGAGCCGATGATCGCCACGGTGTTCTCGTCGATCGCATCCGCGACCACCTCGGGGCGCACCGTTGCGGTGTCGGGGTCGACGGGGACGCGTCGCACGTCGATGCCGAAGAGGTGCCCGCCCTTGTCGAACGCGGCGTGTGCCGTCTCGGGCTTGATCACGTTGGGCGTGGTGATGCCTCGGGTCTGGCGGGCGTGGTCGCGGTAGGCGATGAGCGCGTGGAGGATCGAGCCGGTGCCACCCGAGGTCACGATGCCGCCCGGGGTCGAATCGTCGATCGCTGCGCCGCCCAGCATGTCCAGGGTCATCGCGATGATTTCGCCGCTGAACTTCGTCGCGCTCGGGCAGACGTCACGCTGGAGCGCGTTCACATGGGCGAACAGCCCGAACACGCCGGTCATGTGCTCGTAGTGCTCATGGTCGCCGCAGTAGTACGAACCCGACACCTGGCCGGTCTCCCAGCTCCCGTCCTCCTCGGCGGCGATCTGCCGCAACGTCGCCATCACCTCGTCGCGGGGAACCGAGTGCTCGGGGATGGAGCGATGGACCTCGAATCGGTCCGTGTAGGGGTAGTAGCTCATCGGGTCCTCCTCATGGGCGGTGTCGTGGCGGGCGAGCAGACGGCGATCACTGCAGCGGATTCAGAGCCTGACAGATCGGCAGCGTCGCCTCGAACGCAGCTTCGAACTGCTGCTGCATCTCGGTGTGGAACGCGGCGTTGGCGGCGTTGGGTTCGTGACGTCGAGTCACGATCGGAGCAGCCGCGAGCGGGTCGATGCCGTCGCGGCGACACAAGGCGAGCGAGCCGACCGCGCGGGCAGCGGCGAACCCTGGGGCGTCGAGCACCGCGATCGGAACCCCGAGGATGTCCGCGAGCGCCTGGGACCAGCCGGTGCTGCGCGCCGCGCCGCCTCCGAAGACGATCTCGTCGGGCTCGCTTCCGGAGAAGTCGGTGACGTGGGGGAGGAGCCAACGGAGACTGCGCGCCGTTCCCTCCACGGCCGAGCGGAGGAGGCCGGCGCGGGTGTCCTCGAGGCCGAGGTTGAGGAACCCGCCGCGCATCGCCCGGTTCGCAGCAGGAGCCAGCGACCCTGCGAGCCAGGGCAGGAACATCACCCGGCTGGGGCTGTCTGCCTCGGAGAGGATCTCGTCGAGTTGATCCATCCGCAGGTCGAGCAGCGTCGCGACCTGTTCGACGGAACGACCGGCGACCCCGTTTTCCGCCCAGACGAGATACCGCCCGGCGATTGGGCCCGGCATGGAGACCACTTCGTGGTCGAGGTCTGCGGCTGCGTGCCCGACCGTGTCGAGGAGCACCGCGGTGGTTCCGATCATCAACCCGAGCCGGCGAGCGCCGAACGCGCCCGTCGCGAGCGCTGCAGCCTGACTGTCGTTGATCCCGGGCCAGACGACGGCCGAAGCAGGAACACCGAGCTCCGCAGCGACCGGCGCTTGCAGCGTGCCGATCTCGGCGTCGAGCGCGACGATCGGCGGAAGTCGTGACGGATCGACTCCGGACATGGCCAGGAGGTCGGCGTCGTAGGTGGTGGCATCGAGGGCGCGGTTGTCGCAGAGCTGCGCGGTAAACATCGACGCCTGCGTCGCACAGCGAACACCGGTGAGCCGCGCGACGACGTAGTCCATCGGTTCGAGGTAGGTCGCCGTCCGGCGGTGGAGATCGGGTTGGTCGATCTGAAGGTGCAACAGGTGCGCCAGGCTGAGACCGGAGCCCACCGTCGGGATTCCGTGACGTTCCACCCACGTCGCGAACGCCTCGGGGTGTCGTTCCATGATCGCCCAGCAGTGGTCGGTGCCTCGAGTGTCGGTCCACATCAGCAGCGGGCTGAGGGGGTTGCCGTGCTCGTCGACCGCCACGATTGAGGAGTACTGGCTGCACACGCCGACGGCCACGATCCCCTCCGCAGCCGGACCAAGCGCGTCGGTTGCCTCGCGTGCCGCTCCGACGACGGCTTCCCACAGCGCGGTCGGGTCCTGCGTTGAGGTCGCACCGTCGGTGGTTGTGGTGAGCGGTCGTGCGGCACCAGCGTGGGTGACGCCGGCGGAGTCGAGCACGACGACCTTGACGTTCGTCGTGCCGATATCGATCCCGAGGGCGAGCTCGCCGGAGTCGAGAGGCATACACCTCAACGTAGGGCCCGGAGCGCCTCGAGGCAGCGTGAGTGTGCGCCGCATCCGTATCGTTGAGGGGATGGGCCCGAGCCAACGCCGTCGAGGTGCCGTTGCGGACGTCTCGGTCAAGTACGTCACCATCCATGGCCATCGTCGGGCGTACCGCATGGCCGGGTCGGGTCCGCCGCTGTTGCTCTTACACGGGATTGGCGACAGCTCCGAGAGTTGGGTCCCATTGATCCCCTCGCTGGCCCGTCGCTACACGGTGGTCGCTCCCGACCTGTTGGGCCACGGGCATTCCGCGAAGCCACGCGCCGACTACTCGGTCGCCGCGTTCGCGAACGGCATGCGTGACCTCACCGAAGTGCTCGGGATCAGCCGCTGCACCGTCGTCGGTCACTCGCTCGGCGGTGGAGTCGCGGCGCAAATGACCTACCAGTATCCCGAGCGGGTGGAGCGGCTCGTGTTGGTGTCGAGCGGCGGGGTCGCACGGGATGTCTCCCCGCTGCTTCGCTTTGCGGCCGCGCCGCTCACGGATCTGTCGCTTCCCCTGATGGAATCCCCGCCGGGCAAGTGGCTGGCTCGGGCGTTCGTCAACGGGCTGCGGCTCGTCGGCCACGACCTCGGGCGGGACTCGTCGGAGGTGTCACGGGTCATCGACGGGATGCCCGACGGATCATCACGCCACGCGTTCACCCGGACGTTGCGCTCGGTGGTCGACTGGCGCGGCCAACTCGTCACGATGCTCGACCGTGCGTATCTCGTCGAGGGAATGCCGACCCTCATCGTCTGGGGCGAGCACGACGCCATCATCCCGGTGCGTCATGCTCGGATCGCTCACGAGATGCTTCCCGGAAGCCGCCTCGAGCTGTACCCCGAAGCGGGCCATTTCCCCCAGCACCAGGACCCTGCCCGCTTCATCGCCCAGCTCGACGAGTTCATCGGATCGACCGCACCGTATGTCGACAACCCGCAACGCACCCGGCGGCGACTTCGGCGCGGTGCCCCACCCCGGCCTACCGTCCCGCTGAATGACCTACCCGACGCCTTGGAGGCATGAATGACCACCGTCGAATCCCGTCCCGAGATCGACCTGATGTCCGGTGCCTTCTGGGGCGGAGACTTTCACCCGTCCTTCACCTGGATGCGCGCCAACGAGCCGCTCTACCACGACGGCCGCATCTGGGCGGCGACCACCCACGAGTTGGTCCGCGAGATCTCGAAGCGGGCCGACGTTTTTTCGAGCGCACAGGGCATCCGGCCCGACGCGTTCCCGCTGCCGATGATGATCGACTTCGACGACCCCGAACACATGCGTCGCCGGAAGTTGGTGAATCGCGGCTTCACGCCACGGCGCGTTCGCGAGAGCGAGGGCGCGATTCGCCGCGCCTGCAACGAGATCATCGATTCCGTGTGCGAGCGCGGTGAGTGCGACTTCGTGCGAGACATCGCAGCGTGGCTGCCGATGATCATGATCGGCGACGCGCTCGGCGTACCTCCCGAGCGGCGTGGCGAGTTGCTGGAGTGGTCCGACGGAATGGTCAAGGGGCTCGTCGGTGGCACGGACCCCTCGGCGCTCGAGGCGGCGACCGCCGCGTACACGGGGTACCGGAGCTTCGCTGAAGCAGCGATCGCGGAGCGTCGTGACACCCCCCGCGACGACCTCATGTCGGTGCTGGTGCATGCCGAGGTCGACGGCGATCGCCTCGATGACGAGTCGATCATCCACGAGTCGCTGCTGATCCTCATCGGCGGGGACGAGACCACCCGCCATGTGAT
>JAKOVA010000271.1 GCA_029782335.1 Actinomycetes bacterium
GCCGCGGCATGATCCACGCGCGGGCCGGCAGGAACCACTTCGAGACCCAGGCGCCGCGCGGCTTCATCCAGCGGCGTCCGCCGCGCAGCGCGGCGCGGACCTCCGCGATCGAGGGGAACAGCTCGGCGACCTGCGTCTCGACGCGCGGGCGACCGCCGAAGTCGGCGTCGATCGCCTCCTCGATCGCGGATTCGTGGTCGAGCAGCAGCCTGCGCAGGCGCTCGAGCCGGTCGCGCCGCACGTCCCATTCGGGAAATGGCGACGTCCGATGGGCGCCGCGCTGCATTTCGAGGAGGGTGCGGGGGTCGGGGGTTCCGTCGTCGGGCTTCATGGATGGTCGGCTCGGGCCGTTCGGGTATCGGTGCGGCCAAGCATAGAACGCGCGGGTCGAGACCGGGCTCCAATTCGCTGTCGGGCTGGGCCCCGCCGTCCTCGGAAACCGGTGCGTCGGCGCCTCGGGTGTCCCCGGGAGGCTTCGGGATTCGCGTTTGCATTCAATGAGTTGCGACTGCGCGTCGGGGGCCCTCCGTTTCGCCTTGTCGTCATCGAGGCTTCATCGCCGCGCAACCGGGACGTCATCCCGGGTTCCTAGCATTGTGCGGTCGCAACGACCTCACTCCAGGAGCAGGAACCCATGAAGCACGATCACGACGATCTCCCGGTCAACCCTTCCGCCAACCCCAGCCTCGAGCAGGTCGTCGGCCGCGCGATTTCGCGTCGCACGATCCTGAAATCGGGCCTCGGCGTCGCGACGCTGCCGTTCTTCGGTGCGCTGGCCGCCTGCGGCGGCGGTTCCGAGGGTATCGGCGTTGCCAACGTCGTCGAGCAGTACAAGCCGCTCGGCAACGCATTCACGCCGGTTGCGGCCGGGTCGGGCGACTCGATCGTCGTCGCCGACGGTTACGTCGCCGACGTCCTGTACCGCTGGGGCGATCCGCTGACGAATGCGGTTGCCCACGAGTGGCGTGGCGACGCGTCCGAGACCTGGGTCGAGCAGGAACATCAGGCGGGCGACAACCACGACGGGATCTCGTTCTTCCCGCTCGTGGGCAACGGCCGGAATGCCTCGGAATCGGGCCTGCTGGCGATGAACCACGAGTACGTGAACTACGAGTACTTCTTTGCGCCGGGCAACGACGCCACCGACTGGCTCGCGCCCTGGACGGCGGACAAGGCCAGGAAGGCGCTCGCTGGCCACGGCGTCTCGATCGTCGAGGTGCGCCGCAATTCGGACGGCAGCTGGTCCACGGTGCGCGGATCGAGCTACAACCGCCGCATCACCGGGTACACGCCGATCGAGCTGACCGGGCCCGCAGCGGGCGCCCCGGCCCTGCGCACCGAAGCCGACCCGACGGGCGCGCGGGTGCTCGGCACGCTGAACAACTGCGCAAAC
>JAKOVA010000276.1 GCA_029782335.1 Actinomycetes bacterium
GCGCGAGCGGCCCCGCCGCCGATCCCTCCTGCACGGCAGTGCAGTTCTCGCAAACCAATCCGAGCCAACGGCCAAGCTTCGGCATCGCGCCGACCGACCCCCTGCTCACCCGCGGTCGCGCGATCACCGCCGATCCGCAGGCCATCGCCGGAAACATCGCTGGCACCTACAGCGGCTGCGCCGTCCAGACCGTCACCACGCCCGACCGTTTCGAGACGGCGATCTGCCACCAGTACCGCACGCTGGAGACCCTCACCTGCGACAAGGTGCTGATCGTCACGCCGATCCAGACGCCCGGCTGCTCGGCCGGTCAGTTCCTCACCCGCGTCACCGCCGACCCCTGCCCCGCCTGCATCGACTACCTGGCCTTCGACTTCAGCTGCGGGACCAACAGCTACACGATGCACGTCTTCACGATCGACAAGGGCAGCGGTCAGGTCTACATGGACCTGGGCTCGCAGGACGTCCCCGGCAGCCTGAACACGCAGATCCCGCAGACACCGGGCCCGTCGCGGATCGACGGCTTCTTCTGCTACCAGACCTACTACAGCCAGAGCTGTGCCGGCCCCAACTGCACCATCGGCGCGTGGTTCTACAACCCCTGCCAGGGCACGAGCTACTACGGCGCCAACACCTTCGCGATGCCGACCACGGTCAGCTTCAGCGACACCTGGGACAACCAGTGCGCGACGCTGGAGGCGCGCTCGCAATGAGAGCCTCCCGGCGCTTCGCCTGGATCGCCGGCGGCGCGCTGGCGCTCTGCCTGTTCGCGTCCGCACCGGCGATAGCCGCTGACTGCTACCAGACCGCGGAGACCTGTGTCGAAGGCCCCGAGACCCGCACCATCGGCGGCTACCCGGTGCAGCGCGACTGCTGGCGCTACCGCGCGTCCTACACCTGCGTCTCGCAGAACAGCACCGACGACTGCCAGCCCTTGCGCGACCGCGGCTGCAGCCAGGTCGATTCGCGCTGCATGGACACGAACCCCCAGGGCGCGTGCATGCTCTACGAGCAGACCTGGCAGTGCCGCGTCGCCACGGGCACCACCTCGACGGTGACGAACTGCGGCGGCCAGCAGTTCTGTCTGGACGGGCGCTGCTTCGACACCGGCTACGCGCCGGACGCCGACTTCGCGCGTGCCGTTGCCGGACTGGAAGCGCAGCGCGAAGCCGGTCGCTACCTGGACCCGAACACGCTGGAGGTCTTCAAGGGCTACGACAACCGCTGCCGCAAGAAGCTGTTCGGCCTGGTGAACTGCTGCAAGGGCGGCGGCACCGACGGCTCGCTCTTCTCCACCTTCAGCCTGATCACCGGCGCCGGCGGCCAGGCCATCGGCGCCATCGGTTCGAGCTACACCTACGACGCCCTCTTCACGGCCGATGCACCCGACCTGGTGATCGCCGGCTTCGAGGCGCTGTTCGGCGCCGGCGGCGGTTCCTCGGCGCTCGCCGGGCTGATCGCCGGCGACCTGTCGGTGGGCTCTTTCGTGACCTCGCTGGTGCCGGGCCCGTGGACGCTCGCGATGCTCGCGATCCAGCTCTCGGGGCTGCTGTCCTGCGAGGACGCCGAGCAGGTCCTCGCGATGAAGCGCGACAACCGCCTGTGCCACGGCGTCGGCAGCTACTGCTCGATGCGGCTGCCCATCATCCGCACCTGCATCGAGACCACCGAGACCTACTGCTGCTTCAACTCGCGTCTGTCACGCATCATCAACGAACAGGGTCGCGCGCAACTCGGCCGTGGCTGGGGCGGCGCCCAGGGCCCCGACTGCAGCGGCTTCGCACTTGCGCAGCTCCAGGCGTTGGACTTCTCGCGCATGGACCTCACCGAGTTCTATGCGGAGATCGCGCCCACGCTGCCGAACCTCGGCGATATGCAGCAGCGCGCGCAGCAGAAGGTCAACAGCTACTTCGGCCCATGACCTCCATCGCTGCCATCCTGTCCGTCCCAAGGCGTCGCCACGCGCTCGCCGCGGTCGCACTCGGCGCGCTACTCGCCATGCCAAGCCAGGCACAGACGACGCAGCGCATTCCTGTCTCGGAGATCAAGCCGCTGCTGGCGCTCGCCGCCGAGCGCGGCGCCGCGCATGGGGTGCTCATAGGCCCCGGCGCCGAGTACATGCGTCGCCGCTTCGATGCCACCGCGCCCATCGAGATCGACGTGGCGACCTTGCACGCCCTGCCCCAGCCCGGCTGCGCGAGGCTCGAAGTCACCACGCGCCAGCACGACGTGCTGGAGCAAGGCAAGCGCGCCGATCAGGAACTGCGCTGGCAGGTGAGCTTCTGCCGGGACGGCAGTTTTCCGGAGAAGCGGTAGATGCGTGCGAAGCCTCCGACGACCTGCAGGACCGCGCGAATCGTCGCGGTTCTCCTGGCCATGTCCGCGGCGCTTCCGACCGCGCCGTCGTGGGCGCAAGGCGCGAACGAAGCCACCAAGGAGATCGTCGCCGACCCACAAGACGCCGCGTACTGGCTGCGCAACCGCGAAGGCTGGTTCTGGTACCGCGACCCGCCCGCTGCAGCCCGTCGGCCGACACCGCCGGCACCGAAGCCGCCGCGCGAGTTGGCCGACTTCGAAGCGATGCAGAAGCGGCTGGAAGACCTGAAGCGCGTTGCCGTCATGAACCCCACCGACGCCAACCTCACGGCCTACATGCGCTACCAGCGCATGGTCATGAACAAGTCCGAGCACTTCGCCGAACGCTGGCAGCGCCTGGTGTGGACGGTGCCCGATCTCGACTACGGCCTGAGCGGACGGCCCACCAACGCGATGGCGATCAACGTCTTCGACGAGCAGCAGCGCGAACGGCAGGCGCAGACCCTCAAGAGCCTGGCCGCCACCCACGGGCTCGTCTTCGTGTTCCGCGGCGACTGCCCGCATTGCCACCGCTTCGCGCCGATCCTGAAGCGCTTCGAGCAGGAGTTCGGGTTCACCGTGCTCGCGATCAGCATGGACGGCCGCGCCATCCCCGAGTACCCGAACGCCCGGCCCGACAACGGCATGGCCGCGCGCCTAAGTGCCACGGCGGTGCCGGCGCTCTACCTCACCGCGCCGGCCACCCGGCAGATCGTCCCGGTGGGCTTCGGCGTGATGTCGATGACCGACCTGGTCGAGCGCATCGCCGCACTCGCGCAAGACGCTCCCGCCGGCGCCCGCCAGCCCTGAGGACCCGACCATGGCACGCCAACCGAACGATCGCCCGGCCCGACCCCTCGGCAGACGCCTGATCGCCAGCCTGCTCGCCGTGACGCTGGTCACCACACCGCTGGTGAGTCACCCCGCCGACCTCAACGCCGAGATGCAGGCGATGTTCAACGACCTGGGCGCTCTGGGCAACGTCACCACGCCGGGCGCGTTCCGCGGCCAGGCGATGAACCTCTACACCGGCGGCAGCCTGATGATGCGCGCCCCGGGCCGCAACTATCCGCTGGCCTCCGTGCAGCTGCCCAGCCTGCGCGCCGGCTGCGGCGGCATCGACATCTACGGCGGCGCCTTCTCCTTCATCAACAAGCAGCAGTTCATCGCGCTGCTGCAGAACATCGGCGCCAACGCCGTGGGCTACGCCTTCAAGCTGGCGCTGCAGTCAATCTCGCCCGACATCGACAAGCTGCTGACCGAGCTGCAGGACCAGATCAACAAGATCAACGCGATGAACATCAACTCCTGCGAAGCCGCGCAGGCGCTGGTGAACGGCGTGGTGGGCGAGTACGACAACTCGGTGATGAGCGGCTGCGCCAACATCTCCCAGTACCTCGGAAGCGTCTCCGACCGGGCCGAAGCCCGGCTCACCTGCGCCAGCAACGCGCCGGCCGTCGTGAAGACCGCCGCCAACAGCGCCGACCCCAACGTGCGCAACGCCACCTTCGTGAAGGGCAACGTCACCTGGCTCGCGCTCAATCAGGTGGGCGGCAGCATCAGCCAGCAGGAGAAGGAGCTGATCATGAGCGTGATCGGCACCGTGATTCTGTATCCGCCGGCGGACGACGGCAGCGGCGCCACGCCGCGCTACGCCGAGCCCACCATCGTGGGCCTGCGCGACCTGCTGCTCGGCCGCGGCGCCTCGGCCACGGAGGGAAACGTCGACATCGAGGTGTACGTCTGCGACGAGCCCGCGGAGTGCCTGAACCCGACGCGCGCCACCGTCTCGGCCAAGCCCTTCACGCGCCTGGTGTCGGAGCGGCTGCGCCGCATGTCGGACAACATCGCCACGCGCAGCCCGCAGGCGCCGGCCGACATCGGCTTCGTCAACAACACCACCGAGCCGGTCTACAAGATGCTGTCGGTGGCCAATGCCGTGCCGGGATCGAGCACCGCCGAGACGCTGATCGAGACCTACAAGGACGTTATCGCGCTCGACTACGCGGAGACCTTCCTCAACCGCGCCATCCGCCAGGCCATGAGCGCTCTGTCGCAGGCGCTCAAGCGCACCGGGATCGAGCAGCAGTACATCGACGCGATCAGAGAGAACGCCCAGGAAGCCCAGCGCCAGCTCCTGGCCGAGAAGCAGGCCGCCTACGCCAAGGTGCGATCGGTCTCCTCGATGACGCAGGATCTGCAGACGCTGGAGCGGCAGCTCTGGAGCTCGATGCCCTCGTCGGTGAAGTCGATGCTCGACTTCAGCGCCAGCAGCGGCGCCCGCGGCTCCTGAGTCCGAGCACGAGCCGCTCGCGCCCGCATGTTCGAGATCTACGCCTACGGCAACGTCGACACCCTGACGGGGGTCTTCAACGCGATCGCCGCCATCATGGGTGGGGCCGACTACTTCGGCCTCATCAAGGCAATCGCCATCACCGGCGTGCTGGTGGCGGCATTCGCCGGGCTCTTCACGCCGGGCAAGTTCCACGGCTGGGGCTGGCTGATGGGCTTCCTTCTCGTCTACTACGCGCTCTTCCTGCCCAAGTCGACCGTGGTGATCGTCGACAAGCTCGGCAGCCAGCCCCCGGTGGCCGTGGGCAACGTGCCGATCGGCGTGGCCTTCTTCGGCCACGCCACCAGCAAGGTGGGCGATGTGATGACGCGGTTCTTCGAGACCGCCTTCCAGGTCATCCCGGCCACCAACGCGCAGCTCCCCGGCGAGCTCGCGTACCAGAAAAACGGCGTCATGTTCGGCAACCGTCTGATCCAAGCCTCCCGCGCGGCGAACGTGTCCGACCCGCAGCTGCGCACCGACCTCATCGCCTTCGTCCACAACTGCACCGTCTACGACCTGCAGGACGGCACGATCGACCCGGCCGCCTTCGCGCGCAGCACCGACATCTGGTCGCTGATGGGCACTCCCAACCCGGCGCGCTTCACCACCTACGGCAACCCGGTGCAGGTCGACACCTGCCCGAACGCCTACACCTACCTCGCCGCCCGCCTGCCGGCCGAAGTGGCGCACGCGCGATCGATTCTCGCCTTCCAGCTGAACCCCACGTTGGAGCCGGCCGCCGCCCTCACGGCCATCGACGCGCAGATCGAGCAGGCCTACTACAAGACGAAGATCGCCACCGCGGCCCAGGGCGCCGCGGACCTGCTGCGCCAGAACATCATGATCAACCTGGTACAGGACAGCCGCAGCCTCGCCGGCCAGAAGCTCAACGACCCGGCCGCGCTGATGATCGCCACCGCGCGCGCCAACGCCACCGCGTCGGTGAACTCCGCGTTCCTCACCATGGGCAAGATCGCTGAACAGGCGCTGCCGCTGGTGAGGAACGTGATCGAAGCCGTCATCTACGCGGTGTTCCCGTTCGTGTTCCTGCTGTTCCTGCTGGCCCAGGGCCGCGGCCTCGCGATGGCCATCAAGAGCTTCGCGGTGAGCTTGGTGTGGATCCAGCTCTGGCCCCCGCTCTACGCGATCCTCAACTACGTCGCCACGCTAGCCAGCGCGCGCAACCTCGAAGCGGCAGCGAAGATGGGAACGGCCGCCCAGGGCCTGGCGCTCGAAACCGCCGCCAGCATCTACAGCGGCGCCGTCTCGGACCAGGCCATCGCCGGCTACATGGTGATCTCGATCCCGATCATCGCCACCGCCATCATCAAGGGCGGCGAAGTGGCGTTCCAGGCGGTGACCGGCGTCGGCGCCGTCCAGTCAGCGGCATCCAGCGAAGCGGCAGCCACCTCGAAGGGCAGCATCACCCAGAACGCGGTCTCGATGGATCAGCAACAGCTGGCTCCCACGAGATCGTCCGCCTTCATGTCGACGACCAGCGACGCGCACGGCACCACCATCCAGGGCATCGGCCCCGACGCTGGCGTCTTCCGTTACCAGGCCAACCTGAGCCGCCTGGCCAGCACCTTCACCTTCACTGAACGGCAAGCGAACGCCCTGGGCGAAAGCGCACGCGAAGCCGAGACGCTGGCCCGCACCGAGCGCGAGGCCATGCAGCGCAGCCAGGCCACGGCGCTGACCCGCGCGCTCGCCATCCAGGAGGGCTACGAGCGCTCGCAGCAGAGATTGGGGGCCGCGGCCACCTCGGATGGCGGGTCAAGCTCGACCCAGCTGCAGACGCTGAGCTCGGTGGCGAAGGACGTGAACCGAAGATTGGGGCTGAGCGAGGACTCGACGGTTGGCAAAAGCATTGCGGCAGCCGCATCCGCCGGCGCGAAGATTCCATTGACCGAGATCGGCGGACGGCTCTCGTTCGAAGGGCAAAAAGTAGACCAGCAGCGACTGCAAAGCGCCTACGACTACGCGCGCAAGGCGGTGGAGAGCTCACAGCTCTCGGAAGCCAGCGCTCTGGTCAAGGACTTCCGGTCTTCCGATGCCTACCAGTGGGCGCGCAGCAGCCGCACGACGGCTACCGCCGGCTACGACTCGTCGTCCCGTGAGGCCATGGAGCGGCAAACTGCGAGCGACACCGCCTTTGGCCGAGCGCGCGAGCTCGCCCGCACCGCGCAGTTCATGCGTGAATGGAGCAGCGGAACCCAGACCGACTTCACCAACTACGCCGCGCGGCGTCTCGCCGAGCGCGGGCTACTGCGCGAGGACGACCCGATCAAGCTCCAGCGGGCCGTGACCGAGATCGCGTACTCATACGCGCGCGGCGGAAGCGCGGCAACCGGCTATGTTCCGATCGACAACCCGCTGGGTCCGTCGAGGCCGTTGCCTGAGACCATGGGCTGGCCCGAGTCGCCGTTGCGCGAGCAGTACGACCGCAGTGCCCGAACGGCGGACAGCAGCGCGCTCCGCCAGCAGACCGCTACCAACGAAGGTGAGATCCGCGCACGCCAGACTCGGCAGCGAGCGATTCCCGGACAACCGGTGGGCAACGACCTGGCGGATCGCGTCAGCGCCGGCGATGCCGAGACGAAAGCCAGGATCGCCAAGGGCCGCGCACAGGTGTCGCAGGACGCCGGAACGCTCAGCGAGAGCTACAAGGGCTCCGTGCGCATCGGCAAGGTCAGCCCCAACCACGGCGGGAACCAGGCCGTCTGGGACACGGTCGGCGCCAACGCGAGTCAGCCCGAACTCGGCACTCCGCCCAAGGTCGAGCCGATTGGTGAATGGCACTTTGACAAGGACGGGGTCCCGGTGGCCGGCCCGAAGCCGAAGACAGCGGCGCCCGCTGAGGGCAAGGGCAAGACTGATGGGCGGTAGACCGGCGCGCGGCTCAGTCTTCGGCCGCACCGACCTCTAGGCTGCCTCGGCCGTTACGCGTCAGATATCCAGGCGCTCGGGAGTGATATCGGCTGGCAGCGTCGCCAGTCACCATGGGGTCGCTGCGTAGCCAACCCTCAAAGTCAGGGTCGACGTGCTGCTCGCGTTCGCTCCCGGCAGGTTCCTGGTCGATCCCCACGGCAAGTGCAGCGCGAACCTGCGCGCGCAGGTTCGCGATGAACTCAACCAGGGAAGCCCAGATCGACCTATTGCTGATGTCCATCGCTCATCCAAGTCTGCGTTTCCGAAGACATGCTACGACGATGCACGCGCCCGCGTCTACGAAGTCCGAAGGAAGTCATTCAGCCGCTGGCTGACGCTCACGCGACGAGCTGCAAGAAACTTCTTGTACGCATCAGCGCCGAGCAAGCCAACGTCGGTTGGAATGCACTGCGCATCGAACGCAGCCGTCCCCGCCTTCTCGATCAACGCCGGAAAGTACTGGCTCGGCGCCTTGTCGCTGATCTGGCGGTTGGTCTTGCCGCCGATGAAGGCAAGATTCGCGATGTCGTCCGCTTCGCGTGCCGTATAGCTGCCCTTGAGCACGGCCTTGGGGAAGATGTGATGGAACTGCAGGCGATGCTGCGCTCCGCGGTGGCCGAGAGCGATGGCGAGATTCGACTGCCAGTCCTTCGCGCCTGTCGTACGGAACGCAAGGAACATGGTCTTGAACAGAGCACTGCGCTGGTTCCGGCCCTCCAG
Organism: Actinomycetes bacterium; assembly: GCA_029782335.1. Classification (GTDB taxonomy): domain Bacteria; phylum Actinomycetota; class Acidimicrobiia; order Acidimicrobiales; family Microtrichaceae; genus JADLFH01. The sequence goes on from JAKOVA010000276.1 coordinate 8,342, forward strand.
TTCCTCCGGCGCAACGTCGAGGCGCCCGACCTGTAGCCGCAGACGGTCCAGCAGTGCATCCGCTCCACCGCCCTGGCGCAGCGTAGCGAGGTCCTGGTCCAACAGCGTCTCGCTCGACCCGCGCGAGTACCGACCCTTTGCGTTTGCAACGAGCACCCAATGCCGAAGGCCCTTCGCTTCGTCGGGTGCGATCTGGTAGTTGCGCTTATGTCCGTAGTAGCCGAGCGTGACGACGATAAACGGCGAGGACAGCAGTGCCGGGCTTTCGATGCCGACGTTGCTGCGGAGAAAGTTCAGCGCGAACTCCATCCCCGAGACGCACTCCTTCCAGCCCTGTTTCAGCGTGTCGACCGGAAGGCCCCCGACGGTGAGGAAGCGCGACTGCCCCGTGGCGAAGGCAATCAGATTCTTCAGGTGGATGCCGAGGTCCAGATCGAAGCCGGTCTTCTCGCATGCCTCCTGGAAGGACTGGAATGTCTTCAACGCGCCGCGCCACTTCGCCGTGATCTGCGCAAGTGCCAGGTCGGAACTGCGCAGCTTTGCACCCAGCGAGTTGACGCGCACGAAGATCTCGGTCACCTCGTCGTATGACAGCGACCGCTCCAGGATGTCCATGCGGTACACGTACTTCCGAATGCCGCGCAGCTTCGCAAGACGTTGGCTGTACTTCTTGTAGCGTGGGTCGCTGATCTTCTCGATGCCCGCGCGCTCGAGGAACGGTGCGTCCTCATCCGTCTTGAACACCTCCGTCACTTTGACCCACTGCGGCAACTGCTCCAGCTTCTTCGTGGCGACAACGAAGGTCATGCGATCGAACCGCTTCTGAAGCTCATCCTCCGTCGAGTCGGCTTCGTCATCGATCAGATCTTCCTGATCCTCGTCCTCTTCGTCGCCGTCCTCGTTCACCTCCGTCACAACCACCAGTTCTTCGGGGTGCTCCAGATTGAACAGAAGTTCGATCGGACGCTTGCGCCCGCGGACACTCACCGGATCGCCGCGGATGACAGCCGACAGCGATGTGAGGCGCTGCTGTCCGTCGAGGAGCAGCCGCGTGCTCTGGTACGGATTGGCCTGCTGGGTGACCGCGAAATCCTGCAGCGGGACCTTCTCGTCGGTCTCCCACAGCAGGATCGCCCCCGACGGGTAGCCACGGTACAGGGAGTCGAGTAGGTCCCGCACGCGCGTCGAACGCCATACGTAGCGACGTTGCATCTCGGGAAGTCGCAGTTCGCCGCGCTCGATCATTCCGACGAGTTCTTCCACCGTCGCTTCGGCTTTAGCCATTACCCGATTCCCTCCCGCGCGCGCCGGCCACAGGCCGGTCGAACTGTGCATGCGCGGCCAGTCCGAGCATGGTTTCGACCTGCCCGGCCGCCCGCATTACTTGGTAGACGTCCAGATCCCTGACCGTGGTGTTCGCACCGACGAAGTTGGACAGATAGGTCTGCGACTTTGACTGCACACCGTTTCGTTCACAGACGATGTACGCCACCGACTCAGCCTCCAGCTCCTGCTGCGCGTGCGAAAGCGCCGGTCGCGCCGGAACGCTCAACTTCTTGTCTGGCCCGAGGTGGCCGAGAACCAGATGACCGAGTTCGTGCGCCAACGTCGTGAACTTGACCGGGGCGCCGTGGTTGCGATTGATGTGGATGCGGTACTGAGTCGCCTCCTTGTCGTTGGCAGCACGCCGAACCACGCGAATGAGTCCAGCGCTGCGATCGCCCGCGTCAACCCAACCGAGGTCAATGCTCTTCCTCGTGAGAAGCGGTTGAAAGGCCTGCAGCGCCGATTCGTCTATGGCGCCGCGCGCCACAAAACTCGACACATCCTCGGGGAGGGGCCTTCCTTCCGTGTCCTGCACGTCGTACACAAGCGCCACCGGACCGAAGGGCCAAAGAATCAGGAGCGGGCGCGCTCCGTCCTTTAGGTGCCGCCCGCACCGCTCTCGCCAATCCCGCGCAGAAGCCGCGTAGCTCAGTCCCGGCTCTTGGACCTGAAGCAGCATCGCGTTGAAGGGAGCGAAGTTGCGCAATCGGACCACAAAGTCGAGAAGATCCTTGTAGTCCTTACTTGTTCTATAGAGCCGCGAATCCTCGAGCAGCTGATCCAGGAGCGACCGGGTCGCATGATCTCCGAAGAGGTCTTGGTCCGGAGCCGGACGATCGTCGCTGTGATCGCTCATCTCATGGCCCCTTTCCGTCCACGCGCGGATCTCGCACTACCGCGCTCCACACTTCGCCAGCGCGAACAAAGGCGATTCGCGGGTCGTTGGCAATTCTGTCGAAGGGGAACTGATCAGTAGGCGTGACTTCCAGTCTGATGCCACCATCGATCGATGTGAGGAAGACTCGCTCTCCGCTTCTCCGCGCAAGCAGACGGTCGGTCCCCTCAGAGCCCTTCAGCGTGAACGCGGGAATATGCGGAATGGGCTGCGGCGTACGACGGGCCGCATCGGCCGCGATGAGCCCCAGCCACTCGCCTGTCGCAGGCGACACAAGCGCTCGCAACCGCTCAACGACGTCTTCGCTTTGGAGGTTGCGGCTGATCGCCGCGATGGTTGCGCCAAGATCGATGCCGAGTCCAGCCAACTCCGTGGCCGCCGCGCGGGAGCGCACACCAGCGAGGAATATGCGCGCAGCGGCCTCAGTGGGCACACCAAGCTCTACCAGGAGCGCGATCCTCGCGAGCGCGTCGGCGTTGTCCGCCTGCTCCGCGGCGCGAAGCTGCTGAGCAGCAGCGTGAATGATCCAGGGCAACTGATACCCATAGAGTTCGCGCGTTATGGAACTCGCTTCGGAATCAGTCGTGTTCAGCTCCCGCAGCCCCACGCCTTTCAACCAGTCTTCCCGAATCGCGTCGAGTCTTGCTTCGGCTGGCATGGCGCCAGTCACCGCTTCGGCGTGATCACGCGCCCATGCCTCTATAGCGCGAACACATTCGGCGAGCGCAGAGATGGACCCTGCATCGGCCACGTACCGTTCGGCGATGCCGCTGAAAACCGAAAGGTGCTCGTGTGCTCGGAGCGCAACGCTGAGCGGGAGGCCTGACGACACAACCGCCTTCCGGGCAGGCTTCGTGACGCGCTGACGCGCTGACGCCGCACGTGCGCGTAAGAAGGAGATCACGTCGTCTGGCGTGGTCTCCGTCGCACCTGACCGCGCCTGGATCACAGCGAGTGATTGGCGGAACGCCTTCTCTACCCACGCTTCGGCCTCCTCCTCGCCTGGATTCACTAGCGGATCGGAGTCCAAGGCGAGCAACTCATCGTCGACGAGATCGCAGATCGCCGCACACGCTGCGGCATTCTCTCCGAGGGGCGCGAAATCGTTGTTGGACGCCAATTCCAGCAACAGCTCGAATGAGACTCCGGCCTTGACGGCCATTTGTCGCACTACCCGCACGGCAAAAAGAAGGCCGCTCTCGACTGGATCCGCGGTTCCGGCTTCAAAGTACCCTCGCGCGAGTTCCTCATCTCTCTCGATCTGCCAGCGCTCTCTCGTGTCGTCGATTGCGTACAGGATCTTGCCTTCCCCATCGACATAGGCTCGGCCGGCTCGGCCGCAGATGTTCCAGAAGTCCCGCTTGTCGATCGTCTCGTTGCTGATGTAAGGCGTCGCGACGATGACCGAGGAAATCCCGACGTTCACCCCCTGTGCCAGTGTCGTTGTGGCGACAATGATCTTGGGCGGCTTCGATCGCATGAGATGTTCCAGCGCCAACCTCACCTGCGGCGTCAGGCGATTGCTGTGACACACCACACCGGCGCGAGCGGCGCGCAACTCGATGGCATCAGGAGCCAGTTCCTCCTGACAGACGGCTTCGAAGACTCTCCACTCGTGGTCTGGCCACGGATGGTCGGCCGGTGTCTCGCCAAGGGCAAGGAGGACCGCTGCGGCGAGCGTTGGTACCGACACCGCGCGCCCAGTGAAGATCATCACGGGGCCGATCTCGCTCAGGCGCACGGCGGTCGCCGCCACGGCTTCGTTCTTGTCGTCCGGAAACGGCTTGCGGCGGCGGCCAAAGCCGAGGCGCTTAGCCTCGACGAACGACGGATTGAAGGATTCGACTTCCCCTTGCCAGTCAATCCTCACGCGGGACCCGTTCCATCGCAGCAGGCCGAACCGCTCGGCCGACGGCTTCCAGGCTGACCGGGCCACGAGACTCGGGTCGCCGGTCACCCATTCGGCAAGGACCTGCGGGTTCGGCAGGACCGCAGACAAGAGGAGAACCCGCGCGCCCGTTACCCGGGCCACGTAGCGGAGATGGTCGATGAACACCTCGTTGCGGACGTACCGCTCCGACGGTCCGATAAGGTGCCCCTCATCCACGATCACGAGCTTCACGCTCGTAAACAGCTCCGGGCTGGCGCGGAAGAGCGCGCGCGCCTTCTCCGGTGTCGCAATGGTGATCGAGGATTCGGATGCGAGCTCCGTGTCTACTGAACTGACTCGGGAACCGCCGTACAGGTGCGAAACCCGATGACCGAGCCAGCCGAACGTCGCCCCAAGCGCATGCTCCACCTCCAGCGCCAAGGATCGGAACGGCGCGAGGTAGAAGACCCTCGCAGTAGGGTCTGCCCTCAGGGTCTGAAGGATGGCCAACTCGGCGACGCGAGTCTTCCCAGCGCTTGTGCGGAGGTTGACCACCGCGCCCGGGTTGGAGAGATTGAGCGCCAGTGGCAGCGCCGCGCGCTGCGAAGACCAAAGCTCGGTCACCGGCGGCTTGCCGAAGGCAAGCAGGCGGATGTAGCGCTCAAGACCATCTGGAGAATCGTGCCCAAAGAACGGGGGCAAGACGTTCCAGAGTGAGGCTCCCCTGAAATCCCCGAGCATCAGGCGAAGCAGACGGACGACCCACCACCATGCAGGGTGGCTACCGGACGAGGACACGATCCCCGCATCCCGCAGCTGCAGGTCGGCGCGTTCGAATGCCTGCTCGGTTCCGGTCAGCGTGAAGTCGGAGACGATGGCGACTGCGCGCGCGATGGCGACTGTTATCGCCCATTCGTTGAGCTCCAGTTGCTCGTCCTCGATGTCAGGTTCGCGAAGGAGCACCTGGTTCAATCGATCGACCAGCGCGCTTGCGTCCTTGCGCAAGAACGCACCGACGATCTGCGCAGCCAGCGTGTGTTGTTCAACGCCTCGAATCGCCGCAAATGCGCGCGAGTACTGACCGGCAGCGAAGAAGGCCATCGCCGCGATGAACACGTGGAAGCCGCTTTCGCGAGACGCGATCGCGTGTGGCCCATGAACGTACTGGAGAAGTGATGCCGCGCGTTCCAACGAGGATGCGCCTTGGGCACGCTCTCCCTGCTCGACGACGCTGCACGCGGCGGCAAGGATGCCGTAGGCAGCGAACGTTACCTTGTCGTCAAGAGCAGGGTCGAAGGCGGGGAAGTTCACCGGAAGTTCTTGCACCTCGTACAGCACGTGCTTCGCCTGGGCCTGGGCGAAGAGATTTGCAGTGCGCGACGCTCCATAGTCGGCCAGAGCCGCTTGGGCGAGTTGCAGCGGGATGGTCATGGCTAAACCAGCCCCTCGTAACAGGCCTCGACGAGCGCATCAGGTTCCTGAACGCCGAACGAGATCACGGCAAGGCGACGGAGGGATTTCGGCGTCGCATCGTTGACACGCTGGGAAGCCTTCGTGTCGCTCAACAGGATCCCAACGTAGTCGATGCGGAGCTCGCCGAGCGCGAACAACCGCGCGCAATCCAGCACCTTCACGCCTAGTTCCGTTTCGCCCTGCTCGAAGAGGCGGTCGGCGACGAACTGGAGGGATGCCGGCAATCCACCCTTGAACGAGCGCAGCAGCCCTTCGATGATCTCCTTGACAGCCGCCGCCGATGACGCTCCTCGGAACTTGGCCTCCCCGACAAGCACCGTGGGCGGCGTTGCGTCGAGGTCAAAGGCCAGCACGTCGTCCCCCTTCATGGCCTGATCCACGTTCGGGTTGTAGCGGAGCCGGTAGACCGGCAGCGCGACGCCGTTCGCCGCAACCACGTACTCCGCGAGGACGACCTCTGCGAGATTGCCTTTCTGCGTTGTCGGATTGGCTGGAAAGCGCCCGAGACGAGCCTGTTGCGCATCAAAACCCAGACGCTTCAACGCTTCTCGCTGCTCCGCCGACCGCCTCAGGGCGTCCGGGCTCACGTGATGGCGGACGAGCATTTCGCGAAGATGCCCGACGGTCGCTTCCCGGAGACCGTCCCGTTCCACCAGAGCGCGGTGCGGCACCTCGCTCACAGTCAGTCCATCCTTGGCGTCAAGAACCTGCCCGAACGGATGCGGCAGAGCCGGATGGGCGCCAAGTACAGGGCGATCGGCCGACCGTGCAACTTTGGCGCGAGCTCGGGGCGGCGCCTTCATGACTGCGGCGTGCGGCTGGCACGCGTTTCGGCTGCGCGCCTATCCCAGTGCAGAACTGGCTTTCCACCGCCCGACAGGTCGTCGCGCGGAACGGCGGCGTAGTACTCAAGAATGACGCGCTTCGTAAGGTACTCCCCGTACCGCTCTTCGTCCTTGCGGCGCACGATCGGGAACGTATCGAGGATGCAGGCGAGTTCATCCTTCGTCAGGCCGAACACGTCACGCGCCACGATGGCATCGATCTGAGCGCGAAGGTGAAAGCGCTCGTCCGGATCCTCTGCGCCCGGCGGTGATCCATCGGCGCTCACCGGTTCGCACCAGCCCTCCCCCGCACGCGCATTCCAGAATGCTGTCATCTCCGGGCCGCAGCAGGCCAGACGAATGACGAGCGGCACCAGCGTCTTGGCGATCGGGTCGGTACCACCAACACGAGGGAACGGGAGACTGTCCAAGACCGTGTAGGACATCTTGAGCGCCACCTTCTTCCTCGCGATGTAGTCCATCGCAAAGGAATTGGCCACCGCGAGCCAAACGGTCAGCGCCCACTCGTCCTCCGCCGCAAAGGAAACGGTCGGCACCTTGTCGCCTGCAACGCAGCCAGGCGGAATCAAGGTGGCAACAAGACTTCGCTCGTTCGTAGGGCTGGTCACATCGCAGAATCCAACGCGGTACTTCGCGAGGCGCGGCACGACTTTGTCTGGCACACGTTGGCGCAAGATTCGCCACTGCGGCTGGATCGACTTGCCGGGTTGCCCAAACTCCAGTAGCACCCACTCAGCAGCGCGTCCGCGCCCCGACCGGTACCCCTTCGCGCGATGGTCATACTGATCGACCATGCGCCCCTCGTACAAGGGAAGTCCAGCGGGATCCTCTGTGAAGAGATCGCGGTCATTGCCCATGTCGACTTCGCGCATGTACTCGCGCACAGGAGGACCCGCCGACTCGTCGCCGAACTTCGGCCATCGCGCATACATCTTGGCTGCGATATCGATATCGCGCTGGTCGCCGAACTCCATGACCGCGAGGGCGTCGGGCGAGAACTCGTAAATGAGATTCACTGGAAGGCCCAGTGTCTCTCCGCGCGCGGCCGCAGCGAGGTCATCCAGCGTGCGGATGCCGAACCGAACGGGCAATCGTTCTGTGACACCCGGAACGGCAGCGGTATAGAGCGCGAATTTCATTCGCGTATCGATGCCATCAAACCAGATGCCGCGGGCATTCTCGAAACCTAGCAATCGTTCCCAGCGTGCCCTCGTCAGCAGTTCCGCACGAATGGCGGCGCAGTTGGCGCCGTTGTAGATGCCTTCGGGAACAAGCTGCGCACACCGACCACCTTGCCTGACGCTCCGCAGCGCCAGCTCGACGAACATTCGGTAGATGTTGAAGTCACCCTTGCCCAGGTTGCCTTCGGCGTAGAGGACATAGCGCCCACTTTCCTTCAGGAAGTGGACCAGTCCGAAGAGCTCCCGGCGATATTGTTCCCACTTCTGCTTGATCTCACGCTCGGCGAGCAGATCGGCGATCAGCGCTTTCTGGCCCTTCTCGTCGCGAAAGCGAACTTCCGGGTTGTATCCCGCGAAGAACTCCTTGGCATCCGGGCTGAGCGTGTCCCACGGCGGATTGCCCAGTACCAGATCGAAGCCGCCCGCCGCAAACACCTCGGGAAACGCGAGCTGCCAGTGAAAAAACTGATACTGCGAAGCAAGGCACTCGACCTCGCGACCCTGCGGCTCGCTGAGAGCGTTTCCGTCCACGCGCAGTCGGTGAAGCGTGTCCGATGTCGGCGGCTCTGCCGACATGTTTGGGTGCTTGAGCCAGACGAACGCGGCGCACCAAGCGTCCGCAATGCGCTGCGCATGTCGATACTCTTCAGAAACGACAAGGCGATGGAACTGCTCTGCCTTTCGCTTGATCTCGTCCAGTGTGGCGTCCGGGACCTCGTCGAGCCCTCGGCTTTGATCCGCTAGGGTCGAGTACGCTGCGGGGGGTTCGGCAACCATCAAGTGCAGCATGTCCCGCTGGCCTTCGCGCTCCAGCCGGTTGCGCTTTTTGAGCGCCGAACAGATCTTCTTGTCATCACCTTCAATCGCATCGAACGCGTTGTCCGGGAGGCCGCCGGCGATCAACGCAGGCGTTGCACCGAATAGGCTGTTGCCGACCCGAATGTGGTGGTCAAGGAAGGACAGCGGCTTGCCGGGCTCCAGCGCCTCCAGCCACAGGCTCACCCGGCACAGCTCCGCCGCCATGGGGTTCACGTCCACGCCGTAGAGGCAGCGGCCGATGACATCGCGCAGCGCATGCTGGTAGAGCAGCGGCGACGGTTCGCTTTCGCCCTGGGCCTGCGCACGCACGCGTGCGAGGTGCCGGGCCAGCCGGTGCGCGGCGCCGACGAGGAAGTGCCCGGAGCCGACCGCCGGGTCGCAGACCTTTAGGCGGAGGATGGCCTGCTCGGCCTCGTCGCCGGTCTTGCCCTTGATCGCATCCTCGACCACGGGGTCGAGCGCCGAGTCGAGCAGGCACTGCACCAACGAATCGGGTGTGTAGTACGAGCCGGAGGTCTTGCGCTCGTTGCCGGCGAACTCGGCGAACGTGAAGCGCGCGCCGTCGGCGCTGATCTGCGGCGTGAGCGCGAGCAGGCTCTCGTAGACGCCGCCCAGTTCTTCGGCGCCGAGGTTCTGGTAGTCCACCGGCCGCAGGACCTTGCCTTGGCGTGTGTAGGCAAGGTGGCGCAGCGCCTCCAGGAAGTCGTGGTTGGTGAGTTCGGCGTCGTTCAGGTCAGCGGTCGACCCCGGGCTCCACAGAAAGCTGCCGAGGGCCGGAAGTGCCAGGCTGCGCCGTGTGCCTTCGAACGCCGGCTCGCCGGCCAGTGCGCGCAGGAGGACCTGAAACTGCCGCCATAGATCGCTATGGCGGCTGCCCTTGATCTTGCCGGCCAGCTCACGCAGCCGCGCGGTGCCATAGTGGGCGGCGTAGCGTTCGCGAGCCATGCGCGCGGATTCGGACTCGTCGCGCGGATGCAGGAGTGGCTGGCCCTCGAGCGTGCGGTCTTCCGCCACGAAGAGGAAGATCAGCCGGTACACCACGCGCAACAGCTGCCCGTGGAAGTCCACCAGCGACAGTGAACCGGATCGCAGCGCCTCGCGCAGGGCGGCATTCTTCGGATGGCTGGTGAACCCCTCGCCCAGCACCTGAAGCGCGCGCTCGACGCTGCCGCGCAGATCCTTGAGCGCGCGCGTGCCCTGCTCCTGCGCCTCCTTGGTCCACTCCTCGAGCCAACATGTCTCGATGCGGTTGCCGTCCCGCGGCGCGAAGCGGGTGGCGTGGGCGACCAGCCACAACAGCACAAAGTCCGAGTACGCCTCGGCGCTGAACATTGCTTCGAGGTCGAACTCGAGGAACGACTGGCGGGACAGCGCCTGGTTGTCGCGCAGGATGCGCCACCGCAGACCGTTGCCGACGATGCCCCACAGGTGGTCCGGGCTGCGGTTTAGAACTTCCTGCACCAGGCCGTGCGGGTTGCCGCCGGCGGCGCCCCGCACCCCCGCGGCGCGGCGATCGAGGCTCAGGCCGCAGCCGACCAGGTGGATCGGCACCGAGCCGAAGAAGCGGCTGATGGCGTAGGTGCGGCCCGCGATCGCGGGACTGGCGCTGGTGGGCAGCAGCCCGAAGCCGAGCTCGCGCAGCAGCGGCAGGCTCCACTTGTCGTTGGTGAGGCCGGTTCCTGCTTCTCCCTCCGGCAGCTTGCCCGCGGCGGCGCGGAACTCGCTCCAGTGGCGGCGAAGCCGGTTCCACGACTGCGTGATCACCTCGTTCAGCCGCTCACCTTGCGGTAGGCCGTAGTCCTCAGGTCTGGTGCCCTTCAGACTGCCGCGCGGATCGATGACCCGCCGCAGCACGTCCGACGGCAGCAGGCCGCCCTCGGAGCGGATGGTCTGGAATTCCTGATTGCGGCGGGCCACGGCTACAGCACCTGCACTGCGGCCGAATCTGCCAACTTGCGCTCGATCCAGGCGGTCAGGTCCCGAAGGATCGGACGCTCGGCTGGCGCGGCCGCGGTCATTGCACATGCCAGCAGCTGCTGGTAGGACGCGGCCCGTAACGGGACTGCGCGGCCTGCCGTGCTCTCAATCAGCCGCTGCCATTCCTCGGACCTGACCTTCCCGGCCATGGGGAACGGTCCGTCGGCATAGACGACGATAAAGGCCGCCGGCAGCCCCGATTCCTTGCTCAGGGCTCGCGCGGCCACGAGGTTGCGCATCCATTGATACCACCCGCTGGCGAATGGACAGGGGCGGTAATCACTCGTCGGATCGAATGCCAGAACTTCCGGCACGAACTCCCAATAGCGAATCCCCTTGCCCGAGAGAGCACAACGGGCCGAAACACCATTGACCGGATTGACCTGTCCGACGTAGGCACCGCTGCATTGCGCCATCCCAGCGTGCCGCCCAGACGTGATGGTTCGTGGCTGGCTGCATCCACCGCCATCCGGTTCGGTGAACTTGCACTCGAAAAGCACAATGGATGAGGCGCTCTGTGCTCGAACGTCGATCTGTGAGGGCCTGGGTTCACCGAGCAGCGCCCGAGGCAAGCACACCTCCGGCTCGATGGACCAATGAGCAGCGGACTGAAGCGAAAGCGCGGTCATCCAAGCATTGAGGATCGCATCGCGGGATCCAAGCAAATCGATGGTGACGAACAGATCGAGTGCGAGGGCCTGAGACGATTCACGTCGGCCCGCCGTCACAAGCCCAGCCTGGTCGCGGTGCCAAGGAAACACCGGTGCTTTGCGGACGAGTTGCCGCACGCGCGGGAACAAGTTGGCCTCGACGGCCTCGATTTCGTTCGACTTGAGCGGCATCACGAAGATCTCACCCGAGCTTTGGCAAGAGGACGTAAGCGCCGAGGATGTCCACCGGCAGCACGGGAGCGATCGAAACCCGCCCTTTCGCTCGCGCAGCCTCACGGACGCGCTCGTGGGCTGCCAGCTGCAGCGACGCGCGCTCGGCGGCCACGGCCTCCAACGCGATCTGCAGCTTTGGCAACACGGGGAGCAGCAGCGCGAGCTGCTGGTCGATGGCGGTGGCCACGAGATTGCGCTCCGGGCGGGCCGCGAGAAGCTGTTCGCCGACATCGGGGGCGAGCCAGGTGGGCGCTTCGGCGGTGCCGGTGCAGGCCAATGCCACGATCTCCTCGGCCAGCAAGGTTTCGCCGTCGGCGGCGCCAATGCGCAGGTGATATCGAAACCGCGCCACGAGCAGCGTGGTTCGGGAGTTCACGCCGGAGGTCGAAATCACCCCGCAGCGTGCCGCCACTGGCCTGCCGTCACGGGCGATCGGGTCGAGCGCCTGATCCAGCGTCCAGCTCGCCAGTCCTTCAACGACCGGACTGGTTCGGCCGAGATAGATCTCTCCGTCCTGCAATGGAAGATCGAAGCGCCCGGTGAAGGGTTCGTCACGGCCCAGGGCCTGGCGCAACGCACGCGGAGTTCCCGGGCTGAGCTGAACCGTCGCGGCGCCGCCAGACTCCTGCACCGGAACCGCGGCCGAATGGAGAACAGCACGGAAGAAGCGCGCCACGTCCTCACTGCGACCGATGGCACGACGCACGCCCTGCAGTTCGGCGGCAACGGCCTCCGGGCTCAAGGTGTGCTGAGCAAAACGCGACCGGCTTGCCTTCTCGCGGTCGCGGGCGCTATCCCACCCGCGGTGAATCTGAGCCTTCTTGCTGTCCAGGTCGTCGATGAAGTCGAGGGTGAGCTGCCGGTTTCCCGCACGGGTCTGCTCGCGGAACAGCGCGCCCTCGAAGAGCGCCTCGGCAATCTGTTCGCTGGAACCGGGCACCGCGACCGTGACACCGAGGTCGCTCTTGATCGCCTTGTGCTTGCGGATCAGCACTTCGAGGATCACACCGTCGATGGGGTTGTCGGTGCCGTAGTAGGTGACGACGCGCACCTCGCGCTTCTGCTGGCCGAAGCGGTCCACGCGTCCTTCGCGCTGCTCGTGGCGGGTCGGATTCCAGGCGAGGTCATAGTGCAGCACCGCGTCGAAGTGCTGCTGCAGGTTGATGCCCTCGGAGAGGCAGTCGGTGCAGACGAGCACGAACTGACCCGGCTCCGCGACAAGCTCCGCGATTCGGCCCTCGCGCTCGGCCGGCGGAAGCAGGCCCGTTACCGACTCGATGCGCACCTTGGCGGACAGGATGGCCCGCAACTGCTTGGCCACGTAATCCGCGGTATCGACGAAGCGGCAGAAGACGACGGGGTGAAACCCGTCATTGAGCAGCGCCTTGATCTCGCGGGCGGCGCCTTGCAGCTTGAGATCGTCTGCGGGCTCCACGGCCTCCGCCCGGCGAGCGAACTCGAGCAGCCGGCGCCGCGTCGGGTCACGAATGCCCTCCGTGTCGGAGCCGGGGCTGAAGTCGATCGCCACGGTGTCGTCGGCGTCGCCTTGATCGAGCACGGTGCGGCGCCCGACTTCATCGACATCCTCGCCTTCGGCCTGATCGACCGCGGCGCGGCTGCGCAAGGTGGCCGCAGCGGCAGCCGGACTCGACGAGACGCAGCGAAGCAGCGCGAGCGCCGACCAGTAGCGAACCCGTTGGCGCCGGTCGCCTCCTGCTTCCTCCGCGACGTACTCCCTTGCAAAGGCCAGGATGTCGTCGAACAACGCACGGTAGGCTTTGCCGAACGTGTAGGTCGCCTCCTTGTCCTTGCGCTCCGGAAACGCGGTGTCCGTCTCGAGGTAATGGCGGATGTCGGCACGCCGGCGCTGGACCAGGTGGCGAGCCAGTCTGCGACGGACGCCTTCACGCTCACTGCGGTCCAGATCGTTGGGCAGGTTGGCGAAGTCGCTATCCAGCAGGCTGAGAAGAGACCGGAACGCTTCCTCGTCGCCGCTGTGCGGGGTCGCCGTCACCAGCACGAGGTTTCTCGCCGGGTCTTCGGTGACCCGACGCAGCAACTCGAAGCGCTGCTGCCGGCCACGCCCGACACCGCCGGCGAGCGTGCAGCCGTGAGCCTCATCGACGATCACGAACTCGGGGCAGCGCAGCGCAAAGTCCTCGGCGCGCCGTGGCGTCTTGATGAAGTCGGTCGACACGACGGTGAAGCGATGACGGTCGAAGACGGAGACGCCGATCGGCAGATCGCGCTCCAGGCGCTGGATGGTGCTGGACAGGACCAGCTCCGCTTCGATGTGGAACTTCTCCGCCAGCTCGCGCTGCCACTGCTCCGCCAGGTGCGGCGGACAGAGCACGGCCATGCGCCGGATCTCGCCGCGATCGAGAAGCTCGCGCGCAATCAGCGATGCCTCGATCGTCTTGCCGATACCGACGTCGTCCGCGATCAGCATGCGGATGGGATCGAGCTTGAGGGCCATCATCAGCGGCACGAGCTGATAGGGCCGCGGCTCGGCGGCGATGCGCCCGAAGCTACGGAAGGGGCCCGCCGCCGCCCGGGTCGAGAGCCTGGCCGCATCGCGTAGCAGTTGACCCGACGCGAAGTCGCCCAGATCCTCGCGCCCGGGCAGCGAGAAGCTTGCCGACTGAACGGGCTCAACTGCGGGCAGTACGCCGGCGATTTCCTCGTCGAGACCGCCGACCGGCCGCAGCATCAGCAACTCGTCGGTCGAATCGGGCAGCACGACCCACTCGCGCCCGCGGGCGTTGACAAGCGTGCCGGGCTTCGAAAAGGAAGCAGTGCTCATGGGCGCGGCACCCCGAAGATGTCCGGATGCTTGCGAAGGATGGCGGGCCAATCCTCCTTGTGGTGGAACCGGATCACGATGTATCCGGCTTCCATCAGTCGCTGCGTGATGGCCTGATCCTCCTTCATCTGGTCGGGCTGGTCATGCGGCGGACCGTCGACATAGATCGCGGCGTTCGACTCGCGGTAGTAAAAGTCCGGCTGCGTGTACTGCCCCGGCACCTGGTACTGCGCCTCGTCCGGCAGGCGAAGCACGAGGGAATCGACTAGATTGAGCCAGCGCTGCTCGAGTTGGCTGTCGCACCGCTTGCGTAGAGCGGCAACGCGTTCGCCACGAGAACCGGCGCCGCCCGCCGGGCGGCACTCGGCACTTGCGAGCGCCTGCAGATGGTCGCGGATGAGGGCCCGGTCGAGGTCCTTATGATCGGGCTGGTTGCCGTAGTCCAGCAGGCACTCGTAGCAGGCCTTGCCGCAGGTCGAGGCGCCACGATCTTCGAGGGTGTCCGGGTCGTAGTGGCACAGTTCCAGCGCGCGGCGGGCGAGCGCAGGGAGCACCGTCGGGTCCTCCGCGAGCTGGCGTAGCACGCCGGCGCCGCCTTCGGACGCCTCATAGAAGAGGATCTCCTGGCGATCCTGCGCCGATGGCATGGGCTCGCAGGACAGCTCGCGCGGCTCCAGCTGGAAGTGCTGTTGGATGGCCTGCTTGAAGGCCGCCTGAAGGCCAGCCATCTCCGGGCCGGAGCGGGGCGGCTCGAACCGCATCACGAGCGCGTTCTTCGTGTCCTTCACGAAAGGCACGACCCGCTGGACGCGTCCTTGCGCGGCCGCATCGTCCTGGTCGTCTTCGTCGGCTTGATTACGTGACCAGTAGCCGCGTTCCAGATCGAGGTTGAAGCCGGGCGGCTGGCTCCCTTGTCGCTGACTGGCCCAGCCCAGGTTGATGCGGAACAGGTCGGTGGCGTCGCCATAGCTGAGGCGCAAGGCAAGCGTGCCATCGATCGACACTTCTGCATCCTTGCGATCGAGCTTGCCGCCGATCTCCGGAAACCGATACGAGGTGGCCAGCCGGTAGCCGAAGCGCTGCCGCTCCTCCTCGTCGCAGGTGATGCGCTGGGCAAGTTTCAGGCTCACGTTCTGCAGCTGCACCAGGTTGTCGATCCGCGCCGGGCCCTCGAGCGCCGCACCGCACCGGTCGCACAGCTCGGCAAGGTTGTTGCCCTGCTCCAGATGCGCGTATCCGCACTTGGGGCAGCGCTTCATCGTTGCAGTGACGAGGTCGTGAGTCGCCTCGATCTCGTCGGACCCGAAATCGAGATTGACCTTGTAGACCCGGTAACGAGCGCCCTCGTGGTAAATCAGCGCGCGCGGCCCGAACTCCGAAATGGCCAGGAAGCGGGGACGTGAGACGAATTCGTCGCGTCCCTTTCGTTGTCGACGTCCGGGTACGTAGGCCGAGAGGGGAAGCCGTGGGAAGTTGTATCCCGGCAGGAAGCCCTCGGCAGCGAAGTAGCGGTACGAGTAGAAGTCACCCTCGAACACGCCCTCGGCCTCGGTGAGCAGCTTGATCTGGCTCTCGGCTTGGGCGCGAAGCCGGCGGGAGTGGTTGCGCTCCGCTTCCGGTCGCGCATGGTCGCCAATGATGCGGTGGTGCAGTTCGCGTTGCCGGACCGCCGAGCGGTAGAGACTGCGCCAACGCTCGCATGCCGAGTCGAAGCTGCGCTCGATCTGATCGAGAACTTCCGCGACCCAGCGATCATGGAACCACGCCGCCGTGGACAGCTCGGCCTGCAGGCTGTTCACCAGCGCATTGGCCTTCGCAAGTGCCGCGGCCCGAGCCACCGGGTTGCGCAACTCGCGCATCAACGCTTCCTTCACTGGCAACGGGAGCCTGCCATCGCTTGGCGTCAGCTCCAGTACGGTGGTCAATGTCTTGCCAAGATTGGGCTTTGCGGCCTCCATCCAGACCGCGTGGATGTGGGAGCGCACGAGATCCCGGTTGCGCAAGTCGATGCGAGGAGGAGCGACAGATCCCGACACCATGCGGCTCGGTGCGCGGTAGAAGTACTGGTCGTGCGGACTACGACCCGCGCAATAGGTGAACACCATCGCCGGCTGCCCGCCGCGGCCGGCTCGACCGCTGCGCTGCGCATAGTTGGCAGGTGTCGGCGGCACGTTGCGCAGGTTGACGAGATTCAATTGCGCGATGTCGACGCCGAGCTCCATGGTCGGCGAACAGAACAGCAATGGCAGGTCGCCGCTGCGGAACCGGTCCTCACGTTCCTCGCGGTCCTCCGAGGCCACCTGAGCCGTGTGCTCGCGGGCCTCGAGGACGGACTTCAGGTCGACGAAGCCCCGGTAGCACTCGACGAAGTAGCGATTGACCTCCGGCGGGATCTCACCAGCGGCGAGCAGGCGCGTGCGATCAATAGGGCGGATCTCGCCGTCGCTTGGCAACCAGCGCAGCGCGTCGGCATTGAGCTGGTACCCCGGATCGTCCCCGTCCCGGCCGCTGCGCACCTGCTCGACGACTCCATACCGCTTGAGGGCGAGCAGCAAGAACCGAATGGCCGCGTCGACCTGCTCCCGCCCGAACGGTTGGCCCGCTTGCGCGTATGGCGTCAGCAAGCGCTTGAGATACCGCCCGAACGCTCCATAGGACGAGAGGAAGAATCCTGACCGGTCCTGCTGTCGTTTGGGCCGTGGATACGCGACTTCCGCTTTCGTCAGCTCGCGCGCATCGTCGAGGTACCAGACCGTGTCTTCCAGCAGCCGAGGCTTTGTCTGTTCGACGAGGTCCAGTTGCTTTTGGGGATCAAGCACATCGACCTTGACCGCCAACGCTCGACGCATCACATCGAGCAGCGTGCGGACGGTTTCCTCCCGGGTCTCCGGCGGGCAGTCCCGCAGCGCCGCCGGGACTTCGACGAACCGGTCACCCTCTCGATCCTTCACCGTGAAGCCGGCCGCCCACAAGGGGGCCTCGCCGAGCAGTCCGTCCTCGCCGGCGAGACCGTCGTATTCGAAGCGCAGAAGTCCGCAGTCCTCGAGGTTGGGCGCGGTGACTCGCCAGCCGCGCTGAAGGTCGCGATAGAGGTAGTAGTCGATCACGCGGCGCAGAGCGTCGTGCGTCGCGTTGCGCGCCGGCCCTCGGACTTCCGGGTCCGCGGCATATTCATCGAAGCGCAATTGCATCGCATCGAAGACGCTGCGGGAGAGGTCCCCGTGCGACAGTCCGCTGGGGCCATGCGCCTGTGTGGCCCTGTGCAGGGCGGAACGAAGCAGTGCCACCTGAACGAAGTCGTTGAAGTGCCCTGCCTGCAACGACGCGTCCTGACGGTTGTCCGTGAAGCTCAGCAGCTTGCGTGCCTCTGGCTTCAAGTCGCGGTCTTGCTGCAGCTCGAGAAGCGCGCGGACCGCAAGGATCGTCGTCGCGGTGCTGCGGCTGTCCACGCCCAGTGTCGCCAGCTTGTTGCGCTCCGAACGCTGGCTCCGCGTGTACGCCACGCCGCAGGACGGCTCGAGGCAGAACAGGAAGTTCTTCTTGATGAGCGCGACGGGGACTCCCTTGCCCTCCGAGACGATGCGACCCGTCGCCTCGACGAAGATGGTCGTCGGCACATCGCCGCGGGCATCGGCGCGGATGCGCTCGACGCCCTGCGCAGAGGTCTCCCTCAGGAAGTCCGGCAAGCGTTCGAGCAACGCGGCCCCATCGCCTCTCGGCCAAGGAGACTGCTCCGACAGGTAGACGTACGCGTCCCCTTCCCCATCGTCGTCGTACTCGCGCCGATCTTCACGGGGAAGCAGACTCTTGCCGTCCTCGTGACGAGGCACCAAGTTCTTGCCCTGGTCGTCCTGGATGACCTTGACGCGGTAGTACGCGGTACCGCAGTGCCGGCAGAAGACCATAGGGAAGAGACGCTTGTCCGGTTCGCCCGGCTTCGCGGCCTTCTTAGCGAGCTCGAGATGACGAACGGCCTCCGGCTCCAGCGTGGTCCAGACAGTGTCTCCACGGGTGAAGAACTGGTGCAGACGGAAGGCGAAAATCGGAAATCGACTCGACTCACTCCGACGAAGGGCAGAGCCCTGGAGGAGGAACCGTCGAAGGACCGCCGCGCACTGGTCTGGTTCTGTTTCGGTCAAGCGCGCGAGCTCTGCCGCGGCGCTGTCCTGACCCTCGATCGGTTCGCCCGTCAGCCGACGGGGAACCTGTCGGACCAGTTCCTTCGATCCAGGCTCCTCTGCAACTCCGAAGGTGGACTCGATCCATGACGCGAGCGGATGCTGGCGAAACGCCTCGTAATCGCTCGGAGGACTCTCGCCGGCGCCGATCGCTGCCTTGATCGTCTGGATCGCTCGCGGGTCAGCCAAATCGATCGGGCGCGTGGCGCGCTCCAGTGTCTCGCCGATCACCTGATCCGGCGTGAACTCGACCCCGAAGAGCGACTGCGCGACACGCGCCACTTCTTTCCGTTGCTCGATCGTCGTCCCGCCACTGGCCATGGTGGCCGACGTTCCGATGCAAATCGTGTTCTGGCCGTCGAATGCTTGGCGGCAGCGGCGGATGAGCAGGGCCACATCGGCCCCTTGCCTGCCGCGGTACGTGTGCAATTCGTCGAACACTAGGAACCGCAGCCCCTGCGCAGCACGGACCAGCTCACGGTCTTCGGCACGCGTGAGCAATAGCTCGAGCATCATGTAGTTGGTGAGAAGGATGTCTGGCGGTTCGCGCCGCAGTGCCTCGCGCGCCTCGCCCTTCTCTTGGCCCGTGTAGCGGGCGAAACGCACGGGGGAACCGCCCTTCGGATAGCCCCTCTCCAGGA
Source organism: Actinomycetes bacterium (assembly GCA_029782335.1). GTDB lineage: Bacteria > Actinomycetota > Acidimicrobiia > Acidimicrobiales > Microtrichaceae > JADLFH01. The sequence continues at coordinate 27,234 of JAKOVA010000276.1, forward strand.
ACTTGCTGAGCTCCTCGAACTGGCTGTTAGCCAGGGCATTCATCGGGTATACGACGATAGCCTGAATGCCTCGACCGGACCCATGCCGCAGGACGTGGTCCACGATCGGCACGATGTAGGTCAGGCTCTTGCCGGAGCCGGTGCCACTGGTCAGCACATAGGACCGCCCCTCCTTTGCCTTGACGATGGCCTGGCGCTGATGCTCGTGCAGTACGAGCGCCTTGCCCGTCAGGTCGGCGTCCGTCTTGTCGATCCGGAAGATGCTCGCGCACTCCGGGTGCAGTGCCCCTTTGTCAACGAGTTCATCGATCGTCCCGCCGGGCAGGAACGTAGGGTTGAGTTGCAGTAGCGGTTCCGGCCAGAACGCTCCCGACGTGAGGGCGTCGTCGACGAACCCGTCGATTCGAGGGTCGCGAATTTTGATGAAACTGCGCGTGTAACTCTGGTAGTCCGCGACAAGGCGCGCACGGAGGTCAAATACGTCCACGAATAACCTCCTTGCAGGCCTTCAGTCTTTGGACGCCGTTCACGCCCCTGCGCGGTTCAAGAAGCATTAGACCTCCAGCCAGGCGCCAACGCAGAGCTGCTGATTGTCTCGAGGACCTCGCGGTTGGCCAGCGCGAGCTGAAAGGCCGCAGCGCTCAACCCAAGGTCGCGAGAGCAGTCGACCCCCCAACTCCGGAGGGCGTACCCCACCACCGCGGCGCGGCACTTGATCTGTAGTGCACCGGATCGCATCCCGTAGTCGGCCTCGACGGCGCTCTTGTGTGCGATCTTCGGATGTGGAATCAGCTTCAACTCGACGGTGCGATTCCATTGCTCGTCAGCGGCTGGCCTCTCGTGGTCGGCGATCGCGCCGCCGTCGAGGGCCAGCGCCCTCAACAACCGCGTGATCACAAAGTCGGAGAAGCGCGCGTTGGCGCGGTCATACGCACGCACGTGCCAACGTTGTCCGTTATCGACGAGCGCGTGCGGCACGATCTGCCTATCCGTCTCTCCGCTGCTCAGCGATACATACGTCACCTCCAGTACTTGTCGGCGATAGATCGCCCGCGTCACCACCGCAAGCTCGGCCAACTTTGGCTGACTGAGGCATTCGACAGCTGCGGTGGACAGACCCTGCGGATGCGGCAATCCATCCCCCAGTCCTGATCTCAGCCAGAACATCACCCGCTCCGGCGTGTGGCTGAAAACCAGCTTGAACTTCTCCCCGGGGAGGTAGCGCTTCGCCTGGAAGTCGTAGTTGAGGTTGTCAGGAGCCAAGTCCTTGTAGACCGCCAGATCCCGACTCGCCTGGATCGACGCTCCCGAAAACCGCTTTGCTACGTCCGCCCTCCGCAGCTCACCCAAGAAGAACAAGCGAGCCTCGATGAACGACAGGCGTTCGACTTGGGATGGAGGCACCCCCTTCAGCTTCGCCGGAACGGAGTTCGGCCTAGTCACGAGTGCCGGGCATCTGAGGGGGCAGCATGCGGCGGATTAACCATATCTTCATGATAACAATTCCGAGAGGATCAGGCTACGGGCCAGCACTCACGCGGCGCGCTACTGGGCCCGACTTAAGAGAGAAGTCGCGGGCAGCTGCATCAGCCTGCTGCCGCAGCCGTCGCACGACGACTTCGAGGCCGAGGCCCGTGCCCGTCACGGACGCAAGTCGGCGTTCTGGGCGTATGTGAACGGAACGCGCCGCGACCGGCACGACGACGAGGATGATCTGATTCCGTAGCCCCTATCGGCCGGCCGCGCTTATCCACGGCCGCGCGATCGGCGCCTCAAACGCAAGACTCGCGCGGCGGTGGGTAAGTCGCCTGCACGAACCGAAGGCTGTCCGGCCGTCCGCAGTGCTGACGATGTTGGCGAATGCCTGGCCGACGTGCGCCTGCCGCAGTCAACCACTGCGGTTGCGGTCTGGAGGACGTTGGCGCAGCATCGCTCCCGCATACGCTGGCTGAGTCAGCCCGGTTGATGCCCGACACCGCATCGCCCCTACCCGCACACGCGGGCGCATACGCCGGTCTCATCTCCTGAAACCCGGCGACCGCAAGGTCTGGAGATACGCGTCAGGCTTCGGAGACGAAGCGTCTGCCCTGCCCCAATCGAGCATGCGGGACGGTAGCGGCATCAGCCGAGACGCAACTGCTGCAATTTCGCCCGCGCCCTGCCCCAGCACCGCTGCGCCAACCGCGTCGTCACTACGCGGCGCGAGCCAGTAGTGACGACGCGCACGCTGCCCCAGCGCACGAGCGTTCTGCCGGGGCTGTCGCAAGTGACGACCCCACGTGACGGGCTCCCAGGCGCGTCAAAAACTCGGACCGTGCAACGCGGTCTGCACCCGCCCGCTCCCCGCGGGACATGTCAGCCATGGCGCCAACCGGCGCACCCAGAGCCTTGGGGCAATCGCTCACCCGATGGATCGCCTTCCCGCAGGAAGCGCCATCGACGCCAATGCCGCGTGCCGCGGCGGCCAGAAGTACCTCGGCACGAAACGGGAGTGGTGTCCCGTGTCCCTCGTGGTTCCCGCAACGCCCAGGCGTTCGGGACGGACAGAAACACTGACCTGACCGACGACACACCAGCGACAACGAAGCACTTCGCCCCCCAGGGGCAACCGATAGGAACGAGGACGGAACCCGACAGCAGCAACCGAATGCGCAACCTGAACTACGAGCTGAAGCAGCTGTGCCGGCGCAACCGCGACGGCAGCTACGCGACCCAGCGCGATCGCGAACGCGTGCTCGACCTGGTGGCGAGTCAGCTTCACGAGATGGGTTACCGACACATGGCCGCAGCAAGCCTCAAGCCCAAGCACGTCGAGGGCCTGGTGGAGCGATGGCAGGCAGAGGGCCTGGCCGTGGGCACGATGAAGAACCGGATGGCGGAGTTGCGATGGTGGGCCGAGAAGATCGGCAAGCAGAACGTCATCGCCCGCGACAACGACCACTACGGCATCGGCAACCGGCAGTACGTCACCAACGTCAGCAAGGCGCGGCAACTGACCGGCGGCGAGCTCGCCAGGATCACGGATCCGTACACGGCGATGTCGCTGCGGCTGCAGGCGGCCTTCGGGCTGCGGCGCGGCGAGTCGATCAAAATCCGGCCGGAGTGGGCCGACCGCGGTGACCGGCTGGCGCTCAAGGACACCTGGACCAAGGGTGGGCGGCCGCGCGAGATCCCGATCCGCAACGCGGAGCAGCGCCAGGTGCTCGACGAAGCCAAGGCACTGGCCGGCAGGGGCAGCCTCATCCCGCCCGAGCGAAGTTACGTCGAGCAGCTGCGCCGCTTCGAGTATCAGTGCGCGGCGGCCGGCGCGCACCGCATCCACGGCCACCGCCACCAGTACGCGCAGACCCGCTACCGCGAGCTGACCGGATGGCCAGCACCGGCGGCCGACGGGCCGCGATCGAGAGACCTCACGCCCTCGCAGCGCGAGGCCGACCGCGAAGCGCGGCTCACCATCAGCGAAGAGCTGGGGCACGAGCGCGAGCAGATCACGGCGGTGTATCTCGGTCGGTGAGTCTGCCGCAGGCGCGGGACGGCCGATCGCTTGGGCCGCCCCGTCAGCAGTGCTGACAGGAAGAAAAAGCCAGGGCAACCGCGAGGCGGCGTTGGGCGAAGGCGAGAGATCGATCAGGGGAAGGCGTAGGCGATTGCTATATCACGCCACACAAAACTCGCTTAATATGCGAATTTGAAGTAGTACGATATAGCCATGAAAAAAGAAGACAACCCCCTACCGGCTTCCCGCGCTCGGCTTGCCGCCGTGCTGCGCGCCACCCGGGAGGTGGTGTCGATTGACGCCGCGGCCAGGGTGCTTGACGTCGACCGCCCGGCTGCGGCCAAGGTCCTCTCGCGCTGGCTCAAGCAGGGATGGTTGCGGCGCGTCGGGCGTGGTCTCTATGTCCCCGTCCCGCTCGCTCTTGCCGGAAGCGAGCAAGTCGTCGAGGACCCTTGGGTCCTGGTCCCGACGCTCTTTGGTCAGTGCTACGTCGGCGGTTGGACCGCCGCTCACCACTGGGACCTGACCGAGCAGCTCTTCAACGAGACCCTTGTCTTCACGACGAGGCGCATCAGCGCGAAGCGCGCGACCGCGCAAGGCGTCGCCTTCCAGCTTCATCACGTTGGGCAGAAGCGCCTCTTCGGTCTCAAGTCCATCTGGCGCGGCTCGATGCGCGTGAACATCTCGGACCCGGCGCGCACGATGATCGACATGCTGGCGATGCCGGAGACCGGTGGCGGCATCGATCACATCGTTGACTGCCTGCGCGCGTACGCAAAGTCGCCGACCTATGACGGCGACTTGCTGGTCCGCTACGGGGAGCAGTTCGGGAACGGCGCGGTCTTCAAGAGGCTCGGCTTCCTGGCCGAGACGCAGCTGCATGAGGCGGGCCTTACAAGCGCCTGCCGAGCGCGCCTGACGCAGGGCTACGCGCAGTTCGATCCCGCACTGCCCGGCCATCATCTGCTCACGGCATGGCGGCTCTGGGTGCCGGAGCGCTGGAGGAAGGCAGCATCATGATCGACAAGCGCGAGGTTCTCGAAGCGGCCTCCGCATTCGGCCTGCTGCCAGGTGTCATCGAGAAGGACTACGTTCTCGGCTGGCTGCTGGCGGGGATCAACGCCCATCCTGCGCTTGCCGATTCGTGGGTGTTCAAGGGCGGGACCTGCCTCAAGAAGTGCTACTTCGAGACCTATCGATTTTCCGAGGACCTGGACTTCACGCTACGCGATGAAGCCCAGCTTGAAGACGGCTTCTTGCGCCGTGTCATGGGCGAGGTTATCGCCTGGGTGACGGATGAATCAGGCCTCGTGCTCCCCGCCGATCAGTTGAGCTTTGATCTCTACACGAACTCGCGCGGTCGCCTCTCCTGCCAGGGTAAGGTCGGCTATCGTGGGCCGGTGTCGCCCGCCACGGTGGCTGGCGGATGGCCGAAGATCAAGCTCGATCTCACGGCGGATGAAAAGCTCGTGCTGCCCGCCGTGCGGCGCGAGGTCTTTCATCCCTACTCCGACCGTCCGGAGGAGGGGCTGTGGATCAACTGCTATGCCTACGAAGAAGCCTTCGGGGAGAAGCTCCGCGCGCTGGCCGAGCGCACCCGGCCCCGCGATCTCTATGACGTGGTGAACCTCTACCGCCACGGCGACAGCCGCCCGCCCGCATCTGTGTTGCGCGACGTGCTGACGCAGAAGTGCGAATACAAGGGCATTGCGCTGCCGAGCGTTGCAACGCTCGAACCGCATCACGCCGCTCTGGAAGCGATGTGGGCGAGCATGCTTGCTCACCAGCTTCCAGTCCTGCCGCCGGTCGCGGATTTCTGGGCCGCTCTGCCAGAGATATTCAACTGGCTCATAAGCGGAACCGAAGCGCCGCAGCGCGCGCGCATCGAGCCCGTCGCGTCCGAGACGATCATCCGCAGCCGCGTACTGCCAATGTCGGTGCCGCTTCGCGCACGCGCGCCACTGGAAATCATCCGCTTCGCCGCCGCGAACCACCTCTGCGTGGACCTGACCTACGACGGCAGCGTCCGCCGCATCGAGCCGTACTCGCTGCGGCAGACGGCCGAAGGACACTTTGTGCTGCATGCCATCCGCAGCGATTCGGGCGAGCATCGTTCGTACCGTGTGGACCGCATGCAGGATGCATCCGTGACCGGGCAGGCGTTTACGCCGCGCTACCTGGTCGAACTGACCTCCGACGGACCGCTGGCCGTGGCTCCGGCAGTGACACGGCCAGGCCTCGCAAGCACGGCATGGAGCGCGCCGCCCGCAGCCCGTGTCCGCCGCGCCGCCCCTGCCCGCAGCGACGGCCCGACATACGTCTATCGCTGCACCGTGTGCGGCAAGACGTTCAACAGAAAGACGATGGACGGCACACTGAACCCGCACAAGAACCCGAGGGGCCATGACTGCTACGGGACCTACGGGACGTATGTGCGGACGAAGTTCTAGCGAAGACAGGAGCCGAACACATGCCTGAGATTGCAGAGGGAGCCATCGCCTGCATTGGCTGGGGCTCGCTGATCTGGGACCCGCGAGACCTTCCGATGCGCGGGACATGGCAAGACGACGGGCCGCTGCTCCCTGTCGAGTTCGCACGCGAGTCCGGCGCGAAGGCAAACCAACGAGGAGACAAGGTCACACTGGTGATCTGCCCCGACACGCCGCACGTGCGCACCTGCTGGACGCTGCTCGACGTGCCCGACCTGACAACGGCACGCCAGCGGCTGGCGAGACGCGAAGGCATCGCGAAGCGATGGGAGACCGACATCGGCTACTGGGACTATGGCGTCAACGCAGGAGCTGGTCGGGAAGCAGCAACGATCGGTGCATGGGCCGCTGCGAACGGCCTTGCAGCGGTCGTCTGGACAAATCTCCCGTGCAAGTTCGACGGGAAGGACACGAAACCAACAGGCGAACAGGTCGTCGCGTTCTTGAGGGACCTCGACGATGACAAGCGCCCGCTCGCCGAGGCGTACGTGCGCCAGGCCCCGTCGGCGATCGACACACCATACCGGCGGATGATCGCGGAACAGCTCGGCTGGCATCATCGGTCGTGAGGATGGGCTGCGACATCCGACACGACAGAGGACCGGTGGAAATGGAAGCGCCCGGGCAACCTTGAGGCTGCGCCGGGCGAGGGGGAGGACTTCAATCGGGGCCAAGAGTCCCGAAGCACGCCGGTGGCCGTGCTTCGGGGGTTCTCAGGCGGCGTGGGCCAACTCCTTCCAGTCGCCGGGGGCCAGCTCGATGAGCTTGCCGCCCAGCGCCTCGAACTCGGTGGCACGGTCGTAGTCCTCGACGTCCTGCGAGAAGTGCGTGACGGCGTTGACCAGGCCATAGGCACTGAGATCGCCTTCGACGATGAGGTGCCGCAGCACGCCGGCCCGCTCGGTGTCGTTGAGCGTGTAGCGGTTGGCCAGCACCTCGACGGACTTCACCGGGTCGCCGGTCAGACG
>JAKOVA010000196.1 GCA_029782335.1 Actinomycetes bacterium
TGGCAGGGCTCGCAGATCTGCCTGATAGGGTTCGACGAGCTCACGCACTTCACCTGGCGGCAGTTCTCGTACATGTTCAGCCGGAACCGGAGCACCTGCGGCGTCAGGCCCCGGATCATGGCGACGACCAACCCCGACGCGGATTCGTGGGTCGCGGAGTTCATCGACTGGTGGATCGACCAGGAGACCGGGTTCCCTATCCCCGAGCGGGCCGGCGTCCTCCGCTGGTTCGTGCAGATCGGCGACGATCTTGTATGGTCGGACAGCGCCGAGGATCTCAAGGAGCGCTATCCTGACCTCATCCCGATGTCGGTCACGTTCATCCCAGCCCGCCTCGACGACAACCCTGCGCTGACGCAAAAGGACCCTGGGTACCGCGCCCGCCTCATGGCGCTGGACCGCGTCGAGCGGGAGCGGTTGCTCAACGGCAACTGGAAGATCCGCCCGGTCGCCGGGATGTACTTCCGGCGGGAATGGTTCGAGATCGTCGACCAGGTCCCGGCCGTCGACATCGCCGTCCGGTACTGGGATTTCGCCGGGTCCCGGCGCACCGCGAAGAACAAAGATCCTGATTGGACGGTCGGCCTCCTCCTCGGCTACAAGGAGCCATACTTTTACGTCCTCGACGTCGTCCGGCTCCAGGAGAGCCCCGGAACGGTCATGGAGACCGTGGCCGCGACCGCCGCGATGGACGGCCCCCTCACCCCGATCATCGTCGAGCAGGAGCCCGGCAGCGCCGCGCTTTACCACATCGACAACCTCGTCGACGCCCTGCCCGGGTATGCCGTCGTCGGCCGGCCGTCGACTGGCAGTAAGATCCTGCGGGCAAAACCCATCTCCAGCGCCGCCGAGCACGGCAAGGTCATCCTGGTCCGGGGCGAGTGGATCCGGTCATTTCTTCAGGAGCTAGAGTATTTCCCGGACGGCGCCCACGACGACCAGGTGGACGCGCTCTCCGGCGCTCATGCCTCGCTCGTGGAGTTACTCAAGGCGATCGAGACGCACGAGGGCGAGATCGTCACCTACGGCGACGGGGTGAGTATCAGCCCCGTCTGAATAGGTATGAATGGAGGTGTAATACGAAGACATATGCGGCACATCAGTTAAAAGAAGCCTAAATAACGGCGATGTGCTTACATAAATCAATGACTGGGCAGACCCGACGCGAGGAGTCCCAAACCGCCAAGTTTGACTCCCCGCGCCGCATTACAGAACTGCGTAACACTCCAATATCGACAGATCATATATAGTAACTCCTACTATATAATACCTTCGTTTTTACAAATTTATAAATTCTTCAACGTTTAAGTGCTTAGAGCGCCCAGACATATCCATAGCCAAATCGGAGGCTCCGACATGTCTAAACTGGCAACATTCCTGATCGCGGTCGTCGACGCCATCCGCGCATTTTTCACCCGCACATCGCCTCCCGATCCTCTCGCGCCCCCGAGCACCTCGCCCGGCGCCGCACCCGGGTCGCGTCCGATCTCTTCGGCCGTCCTCTCCTATATCCTCGACGGTCACACCAATGAGATCCAGGCATCGCTTGTCGAGCAGATCGAGCAGTACGAGGCCGCCGGCGCAACCTCCTTCACCCTCCGGTATCCGGGCGGGTATTACGTGATCCGCGACGGGCAGGTCGTCGGGGCCGGGAGGGGCGAATGATTGAGACACTCCCCCTCGATCTCCTCTACCCCGTCGCCGCGATCGCCGGGACCGCGATCCTCTCTGCCCTCGCCGGCCGGGCATGGGGTCGCCGGACCATCGCGGCCGCACACGCGACCCGTGCAGCCGTCGACGTCATCTGTGACGCGATCGAGGACGGCACCATCACCGAGGATGAGGTCCGGGCGATCATCGCCGCCGGGAACAACTGGCTCGCGGCAAGTGGTCTGGAGACTGGCAAATGAGCAATCTGGCCGCCGTGGCGCAACAGGTAGCGCACTCCCCCTGTAAGGGAGCGGTTGCGGGTTCGACCCCCGCCGACGGCTTTTTTGAGGTGGCCGTATGAGCTCCACCGCTCCTACCTCGCAGGACCTCCAGCAGTTTGCCGACGCACTGCAGGTTGCCCTCGACTCCTACGATCTGCTCGTCGAGCGGCTCGCCGTCCTGGAGGACCAGCTCAGCGAGCGAGGGTGGCAGCGGATCGGCGATAACACCCGAGACTTCTCCCGCGAGGGGCTCCGCGCGATCTCCCGGATGGTCCGGATATACTGGCTCAAAAACCCGCTCATCAAGCGGGCCGTGGCCGTCCAGAACCTCTATGTTTGGGGGCAGGGCGTCACGCTGCGGGCCGTGCACCCGACCGTCGACGCCGTCGTGCAGAAGGTCCTCAAGGACCCGACCAACCGCACCGTGCTCGGCGATGTCGAGGCCCTGATGCGGCTGGAGACCGAGCTGCAACTCTTCGGCAACCTGTTCTTTGTGCTCTTCACAAACCCGAGCACCGGGCACCTCAAGATCCGAACGATCCCGTTCGACGAGATCGCCGCGGTCATCTCGAACCCCGACGACGCGCAGGACCCACACTACTACCTCCGCGTCTGGACCTCAACGACCTACAACCCCACGACCGGTGTGAGCGAAGTCAAGCAGCACAAAGCCTACTACCCTGACTGGCGGTACAACCCGGCCGGCGGGCACCCGTCGCACATTGCCGGTATCCCGGTCAAGGACGCCGCGATATATCACGTCAGCGTCAACCGCCTCAACGATATGCAGTTCGGAGTCAGCGAGGTCTACGCGGCCTGCGATTGGGCGAACGCCTACAAGGTGTTTTTGGAGAAATGGGTCACGATCACCGACGCGCTCAGCAAGTTTGCGCTGCAGCTCACCGGCGCAAACAAGAAGGCTGTGACAGAGGCCGTCTCAAAACTCCAGGAGATAATCCCCCGGCTGCAGCAGGGGCTCGCCGAGGCCCGGGCGCAGAGCGGCGGGCAGGTCGGGGGCATCTTCGCCACGACGCCGGGCACGAAACTGGAACCGATCAAAACGAGTGGCATCACCACGAGCATGGATGACGCCCGCCGGCTCATGCTGATGGTCTGCTCGGCGACCGGCATCAACGAGCCCTACCTCACCGGAGACCCCTCGACCGGCAACCTCGCCACGGCCAAATCGATGGAGCGACCGATGGAACTCCAGTTCACCGCCCGGCA
>JAKOVA010000197.1 GCA_029782335.1 Actinomycetes bacterium
ACCTGCCACCTCTCCGGTTCCAGGCTCTGGAAGAGTTCGATCAGCAGGTCGTCGGGCCCGCTGACCATCACGTACCGGAACTTCGGATCGTCGTGGATCGGGTTCCGGAACTCGAAGCCGTTCGCCTTCATCTTCGCAACCAGCGCGTCGAGGTCGTCGGTCGCGATACCGAGATGGTGAACGGCGCCTCCCCGCGGCGCCTTCGGCGGCTGGTCGTAGATCACGATGAACGCGCTACCCAATGCAAGGCGCACCACCCTGACCCCCGCCGCTGCTTCGTCCCAGATCACGGTGGCGCCGAACATCGTGCGGAAGAACGCGACGGTGGCCGAGAGGTCCGAAGCGAAGAGGTGCGCGTGATCGAGGGAGACGTTCATGACGATCCGGGCTATATCTTCCGGTCCCGGCCGGCCCAGTAGGGATCGCGCAGTTCTCGCTTGAGCGTCTTGCCGGCCGCGCTGCGCGGGAAGTCCTCCATGATCACGACCTCGGCGACGCGCTGGTAGCGGGCCGCGACGCGCTCGTTGATCCAGTCGCACAACTCGCCCGCAGTGGCCTGCGCGCCTTCCTCGAGGATCACCGCCGCCACCGGCGTCTCGCCCCACTTGTCGTGCGGCACGCCGAACACCGCCACCTCGCGGATCGCGGGGTGGCGCGCGGCGATCTCCTCGACGTCCTTCGGATACACCTTCATTCCGCCCGAATCGATCATGTCCTTCTTTCGGTCGACCAGGTGCAGATAGCCCTCGTCGTCCACGAAGCCCATGTCGCCGGAGTAGAGCCAGCCGTCGCGGATCGCCTGCGCGGTGAGGTCGGGGCGCTTGTAGTAGCCCTGCATCAGGATCGGGCCGCGGCCGACGATCTCGCCGATCACTCCGGCGGGCAGCTCGCGCCCGTCGTCGCCGACGATCCGCATCTCGAAATACTGCTTCGGCCGCCCGACCGATCCGGACTTGCGCACCGCCTCGTCGCGGTCGAGGATGGTGACAAAGCCCTCGGTGAGGCCGTACAGCTCGTAGAACCGGTTTGGCAATTCCGCGTTCAGGCGGTCCTTGTGCTGCTGAAGCAGCGGCGCGCCGAGCGAGACGATGCATTCGAGCGACGCGAGC
>JAKOVA010000284.1 GCA_029782335.1 Actinomycetes bacterium
GTGAAGCGCCCCGGGTTTCGTAGAGGCTCAGTTGGTTGAGTCCTCGCCCTGGTGGGCGGGGACGGGTTGACGGTAGTGGTCGGCTTCGAAGGCTGCCGGGGTGGTGTAGCCGGCGCCGGGTTCGATCTCGCCGTGGAGGCGCCGGTTGTTGAACCAGTCGACGTATTCGAGGGTGGCGAACTCGACGTCATCGAGGCCCCGCCATGGGCCGTGCGGGTAGATCAGCTCCCACTTGTAGAGCCCGTTGAACGACTCGGCCATGGCGTTATCGAAGCTGTCGCCCTTCGATCCGACCGACGCCACGATGTCGTTGGCGGCGAGCCGCTCGGAGTAGCGCACGCACAGATATTGAACGCCGCGGTCGCTGTGATGGATCAGCCCGTCGAGGCTGATCCCGGCGCGGCGACGGTTGTGGACCGCCATCTCGAGCGCGTCGATCGCCAGGTCGGCGCGCAGCGAGCGGCTGGCCTGCCAGCCCACGATCATCCGCGAGTAGACGTCGATGATGAACGCCACGTACACCCACCCGGAGTGGGTCTTCACATAGGTCAGGTCCGCGACCCACAGCCGGTTCGGGGCCGGCGCCGCGAACTTCCGCTCGACCAGATCAGCCGGGCGGTCCAGGTGGTCGTCCCCGTCGGTGGTGCGCACCCAGATCCGACCCCGCCGACAGCCTGCCAGGCCCATGTCGGCCATGAGGCGTTCGATGGTGCAGCGGGCCACGGTGATGCCGTCCTTGTTGAGCTGGTCCCAGACCTTGTCGGCGCCGTAGACGGCCAGGTTCTGTTCCCAGACCCGCAGGATCTCCGGGCGCAGCTCCGCGTCACGCAGCGCCCGCTTCGACGGCGGGCGCTTCTTGGCGGCGTGATAGGTCGACGGGGCGATCCCCAACGTGATGGCGATCGGCTCGATTCCCCAGCGCAGCGTCCCGCTGCGCCGATCCTTGTACTCGTCGATGAACCGGATCACTTCTTCGACTGGCGGTCGAGCTCCGCCCCGAAGAAAGACGCCGCCGCCTTCAAGATGTCATTCGCGCGGCGAAGCTCGGCGTTCTCACGCTTGAGCTTCTTCAGCTCGGCGAGCTCCTCGGTCGTCGCACCCGGCCGGCGACCCTGGTCGACCTCGGCACGGCGCACCCACAGGCGCACCGTCTCGGCCTTCGGTCCCAGCTTCTCGGCGACCGAACAGATCGCCTCCCACTGCGACCCGTACTCGTGCTGGTGATCCAGCACCATCCGCACCGCGCGCTCACGCAGCTCGTCGGGGTACTTCCCTCGGTTGGGCATGCTCCATCCTTCTCAAAGGTTGGAGCCTCCACCAGACCCGGGGCGCTTCA
>JAKOVA010000295.1 GCA_029782335.1 Actinomycetes bacterium
GGTGCGCCGGGCATGGCCGGCAGCGCCGGACCGCCGGGCGCCAGCGGCCCCGCCGGGATGACGCCCGATATCTCGCAGCTCGCCACCAAGGAGGAGGTCGCGGCGGCCGCCGCGGCGAAGGTCGCCCAACTGGGCATGCACCAGATCGGCATCGTCGCCGGCCTCAGCACGGGCGGAGCCGGCATCGCCGCCTGGCTGGCGTCGAAGCTCGCCCTCCGCGGCCTGAAACGAATCCTCGAACGACACCCGTCGAGCAGTGCGATGGCCGGAGGTCCGTCGACCGCCGGGTTTCGGTAATTCCCCAGCCCCCAGTCCCCAGTCCCCAGTCCCCAGGCCCCAGCCCCCAGCCCCCAGCCCCCAGAGAGTCACCGAATACATCGAAGTGCCGGTGAGCGACTCGGCCGACGAAAAGGCCTGGCGCGTCGCCAAGCGCAAATACCTCGATCGATTTTCCACCAAACCAATCCACCCCGTCGATTTTTTCCGCACGGTCGAAGAGATCAAAGAACTCGCCCTCTCCGGCGACCCCCACGGAACGATCCATGCCTAGGAGCCACGCATGACCGCCACGTCCGTCAGCCCCAACGAAAACCGCACCCCCGATGAACTCCGCGAGATCTGGCAGACCGATGAAATCCTCTGGTTCAAGGATGGCCGCTGGGGCCTCTGCGGCTATGGGATGCCGAACGGCCAGGGCAAGACCTGGACCAACAATGCCACGGTCTTCAAGCTCCACAAGATGCTCGGGCAGACGCTCTTCGACCTGATGCATCGCGTCGACGTCCAGTTCACGGCGCCGCCCCATAAGGAATGGTGGTGGGAATGGCAGAAGTCGATTCTGCTCCTGCGGTCGATGATCCGCGCCTATCGGATCGATCCGGGCACCACGCTCGACATCGATCCCAAACACGTGCGGAACACCCGCCGCACGTTTTTGGTCTACCCGATTCCATTCTTCGGCTCGCGGGTGCGGCAGGAAGATTGTCTCGACCAGGCCGGCTGGGCCCTCTCGCTCCTGGGCGAGATCATGCAGCACTCGACGAACGAATATGCCGACCGGCTCAGCGGCCCCTTCTGCGACATGGTCGAGAGCTACATCCGCGGCGCCTATCTCCGCGTGGCCACCAAGTATTTCGGCTATGCCGCCGACGACATCCGGACCAAGCCCGATTTTCAGATCGAGGCCGATCGCTTCGGCAGCGACAAATATAAGCCGCAAGATTTTCTGCCGTCGAGCGAGCAGAGCACCGAGCGGCCGAGCATCAGCTGGTGGCCCACGGAAAACGACCTCGCGCGGATCAAGGGCATTCAGTATACGACCGCGCTGGCGTTCGCGGAGCGCTGGCCGATGACGTACCTCGAAGGCGAAGGCGACTGGGAATCGACGCTCCCCGGCATCGAGGACCGCGTGGCCGGCGGCGATCCGAACGCACCCGTGGTGAAAACGAACACTCAAGTCGGCGGTCAAGCGCCCGCCTAGAACCGCGGCGGCCGGGATGCGCGAGGGACCGGTATCTCGCGTGGCGGCACCACGTGCCGCAACCTGCAGCCCGGCCGCCGTCTTGATCGACCATGAACATCGGCCGCAAAACTCGCGCAGCCCGCAGCCCCAAGTGGCCCGCTTTCCTGAAGCGGTTCCTGCGGGGCAAAGTCTGCGCCGGCTGCGG
>JAKOVA010000204.1 GCA_029782335.1 Actinomycetes bacterium
GCCGAAGCCGGAGCATCTGCGGCAGAGGCGCAACCGAAAATCGACTGCGGCGACCCTTGAGATGCCACCCGAAGGCGAGCGCCGGCGCGCCCCGACCCTTCCAAACCCGGACGGCCGGAAGTGGCACCGGCTCACCAGGGCGTGGTGGCGGCGGGTGTGGCAGTCGCCCATGGCCAGCGAGTACCTGCCAACGGACGTTGACGGGCTGGCCAGGCTGGCGGTGCTCGTAGACGATTATCACAAGGCCGACAACCCGAAGCTCCGCAAGGAGCTGTTGCAGGAGATTCGACTGCAGGAAGCCCGCTTCGGCCTGTCGCCCGTCGACCGGGCCCGCCTGCATTGGGAGATCGCCAAGGGTGAGGAAGCCGAGCGAAAGCGGCCGCACCGCCCCGCGGAGGAAGCGCAGCAACAGCCCCCGGCTGGTGACCCGCGGGCGCTTCTGCGGGTGGTGAAGTAGCGTGGCGGTGCTCATGGTGCCTGACGACGGCGATCAGTATTGGCCGACGCTTGGGCCGCAGGTGTGCGACTTCATTGAGCGCTACCTGGTCCACGGCCCTGGCGACCTGCGTGGTCAGCCGGTGCGGTTGGACGACGAGAAGCGAGCGCTCATTTACCGGATGTACGAGGTGTACCCGAAGAATCACCAGCTTGCTGGCCGTCGCCGGTTCAAGCGGGTGTTCATTTGCTTGCCTAAAGGCGTCGGCAAGACTGAATTGGCCGCCTGGATCGCTGCCGTCGAGCTGCATCCCGAGGGCCCGGTTCGCACCGTGGGTTGGACGAAGAGCGGCGAACCGATTGGGGGTCCGGTCACGGACCCGTACATTCCGATGGTAGCCTACACGGAGGAGCAGAGCGACGAGTTGGCCTACGGTGCGCTGAAGACCATCTTGGAAGAGTCGCCGCTACGGGATGACTTCGACATCGGCCTTGAGCGCATTATGCGCCGCCGCGGCGACGGCAAGGCGGTATCGCTTGCGTCGGCACCAAGTGCTAGGGACGGTGCGCGGACGACGTTCCAAGT
>JAKOVA010000299.1 GCA_029782335.1 Actinomycetes bacterium
TGAATCGCCCCGGCTTCTCTAGACACATTCGAGCCGGTTCGTGTGGCGTCGTTCGAACTCGACCGGCGAGAGCCGATCGGTATGCCCGTGACGCCTCACGGGGTTATAGAACATCTCAATGTACTCGAACACGTCCTGGCGGGCGGCGTCGCGGCCCGGATAGATCCTGCGCCGAATTCGCTCCCGCTTGAGCAACTGGAAGAAGCTCTCGGCCACCGCATTGTCGTGACAGTTGCCGCGTCGGCTCATGCTCGCCACTAGTCCGTGTGCCTTCAGGAAGGCCTGCCAGTCATGGCTACCGTACTGACTGCCCTGGTCGGAGTGGACGATGACCTCGTGCTTCGGTTGGCGTCGCCATACCGCCATCAACAGCGCATCGAGCACGAGTTCGCGATCGATCCTTGACTGCATCGACCAGCCGATCACCTGCCGCGAGAACAGGTCGAGCACCACCGCCAGGTACAGCCAGCCTTCGTAGGTCCGGATGTACGTGATGTCGGTCACCCAGACCCGGTTCGGTTCGGAGACGTTGAACTGCTGCTGCAGCCGGTTCGGCGCGACCACCGACGGACGTCCGCCGCGGGGCGCGGGCCTGCGGCGATAGCCTGACTGTGAGCGAAGCCCCTCGGTGCGCATCAGGCGATACACGCGGTGCTTGCCGCAGCTGATGCCCAGCTCGCGCAGATCGGTGTGCACCTTGCGATAGCCGTACACGCCGCCGCTCTCGAGCCAGGAGTGCTGGATGTGACCGAGCAGCGCCTCGTCCTCGCGACGCCGTCGGCTCTGCGGCGTGGCCAGCCAGGCGTAGTACCCGCTCGGATGCACACGCATCATCCGGCAAAGCGTTCGCACCGCGTGCTGCACCTGCTGCTCGCGGATGAAGGCGTACCTCACGTGGGCTGCTTGGCGAAGTACGCCGTGGCCTTTTTTAGGATGTCGCGTTCCTCGGTCACGCGCCGCAGTTCCGACTTCAGCCGCCGAATCTCCGCGGCCGCGTCCTGCGCGGCCGCCGCGGTCGGGCCGTCGGCCTCGCGATGCGCCCGCAACCACTGGTACAGGCTCCAGGGCGATACGCCCAAGCGCGTCGCCACTTCCCGCACCGGATACCCACGCTCGACGACCTGCTTCACCGCCTCGGCCCTGAACTCGGCCGTGTACCGCGTCTGACTCGTTCCCATCTGACCTCCGTTCGCCTCATTGTGAGGCTCGAAGGTGTCTACGAAAAGCGGGGCGATTCA
>JAKOVA010000005.1 GCA_029782335.1 Actinomycetes bacterium
AGAGGCCACGAGCCGGGGCGACGTCGGGATCAACCGGCTCGCCGAAGCGATGGGTACCAGCGACTTCCCCCTCCTGATGGGTGTCGCGCTGGAGCAGGTCATGGTCGGCGCATACAAGGCCTGGCCGACATCCTACCGCGACTGGGCGATGGTGAGCACCGTCCCGGACTTCCGCGACGCGGCTCGCTATGAGGTCGCGGGTGGCGACGGCACGCTCCCGGAGGTCGGGCAGCAGAGCGAATACCCGGCGACCCACCTCACCGAGTCGAAGGCCACCTTCCGCGTCAAAAAGTACGGGACGCGGATTCCGCTCTCCTGGGAGTTGATCAGGAACGACGCGATGGGCGCGTTTGCCGACATCCCGAAGCGGTTCGGCCGGGCTGCCGCGCGGACGGAGGAGAAGTTTGCGACCAGCCTGATCGTCGGCCCCACCGGCCCTGACAGCACGCTCTACTCCGCGAATCAGGGCAACCTCCTCACCGAACCGCTCTCCGTCGCCGGAGTGCAAGCGGGCTTTGCCGCGATGAGTGAGATGACCGACGCGGGCGGGGAGCCGATCCTGAACCGGCCAACTGTCCTTGCAGTGCCTCCGGCGCTCGAAGTGACCGCAAACAACATCGTCAACGCGCTCACGATCAAGGCGAAGTTGACTGGGGGCGGGTCCTCCGAACAAGAGATCGAGACCGCGAACTGGATCAAGGCCGGCGGGCTCAAGGTGGCGGTTCTTCCCTACGCGCCGATCCTCGCCTCGACTGCCAACGCCCACACACAGTGGTACCTGTTCGCCGATCCGGCCGAGGGGCGGGCCGCCGTCGAAGTGGCGCACCTCCGCGGGCACGAGGCCCCGGCGATCTTTATGAAGAGCCCGAACGCAATCGGCCTCTCCGGGACCGCCGCAAGTGCCTTCGACGGCGATTTCGATACCGACACGATCCAGTATAAGGTTCGGGCGGTGTTCGGCGGCAGGCAGGGAGATTACCGCTTCACTGTGGGATCCACCGGGGCGGGATCCGCCGGGGCAGGATCGTCCTAACCCCCTTTTTCCGGGGTGATCTGACATGGACAACCTGCCGAGCCCGGTAACCACTATGGATGTCTATCTCGCCCGGATTGTGGAGCAGAACGATGAGATCATCGCCCTCATGAAGACATGGGGCGATCGGCCGAAGACCCGGCGCCTCAAGGAGCCGAAACCATGACGTTTACCTACGACCCGAAAACCGCAGCGGGACAGGTGCGGCTCCTCTGCACTGACCGCGACCCGGACAACGAGATCTTCTCTGACGAGGAGATCGCTGTTTTCCTCGACCTCAACGGGCAGGACGTCCGGCTCGCAGCCGCAGACGCTCTCGACCAGATCGCCGCATCACAAGCCCTGATCCTCAAGTACATCGAGGTCAACGGCCTCAAGACGAACGGGCAAGCGGTAGCCAACGCATTACATCAACAGGCCGAGAGCCTCCGTGCTCAGGCAGCGGCCGAGGCAGCCGAGGATGATGACTATATCGACATCATCCCCGGGCCGGGCTCGATCATCGCACCCGACTCGTGGGGGATGATCTGATGCGGGGCATCGTCGACCCCCGGCTCATGGGGGCGCTGGAGAGCCATTTCCCCGACCGCTGCACCATCCAGTATCTCTCGGAGACCGTGGACGCCGACGGGCAGGTGGTCAAGACCTGGACGGACCGGCACACCGATGTACCATGCAACGTCATGCCGCTCAAGGGCCGGGAGATCAAGCGCCCGAACCAGACCTACGTCGTCGCCAACACTTCGATCGCCCTGCAGGGGCACTACGCCGATATCGTCGAGAGCGACCGGGCGATCGTCGGTAGCACGACGTACGACATCCTGCTCGTCGAGTCTCCGCTC
>JAKOVA010000022.1 GCA_029782335.1 Actinomycetes bacterium
GTGAACAACAGCTCGTCGGAGCGTGCGCCGAGGAGGTTTCCGACCCCGACGAGCGGGTTGCCGACCTCGATCGGCCGGGGCGGTGAGCCGAGCTCCCGGAGGTCGACCAGCGACGACGGCGCCGCCCCGAACGACAACATGATCGTCGAGGTCGACGCGCCGACCGCAACCACGGCGAGGGCGACCGCCGCCATGCTCAGCGAGGTTGGTGCCCCTCGGCGTGCAGTTCCGACCCAACGGCGCCGCGACGCCCGCCACCCGCGGTGCGCGCCGAGGAAGACCACGACGGCGAACGCGAACGCGGCGGCGCTCGGGATGTCGCCCCGGTGCAGCGCGAAGATCGACGATCCGACGAACACGGTCGCCGGTGGCACCATCGCCTGCACTGGTGCGTCGCCGCGGAAGGCAGCGGTGTCCCCGAAGACGACCAGCAGCCAGCTCCCCGCTGCCATCGCCAACTCGAAGCCACCCTGCAACGGCACGGGAGCGACGAGGCGGCGGAACGGTGAGAACGACTCGCGCAACAGCGAGGCCGCCTCGCTGAGCGTCGCGGCCGTCGGGAGACCGAAGGCGAGCGTGCCGCGCAGATACAGCCAACTCATCGACAGCGTTGCCGCGACCAGCACCAGCGGTACCGCGATGATCGGACGGATGGATCGTCGTCGCAGCGCCGCGGTGATGAGGTGGGCTCCGACGGTGATGATGATCAAGCGCGGCAGGAAGGCCGACGAGTCGAAGAGGCGGGCGAACCCCGCGCCGAGCGCGAGGGTGACCGAGCACAAGGCGACCTCAGCGGCCGCCAGCGCGCGACCTCGAGCGTCGGAGCTCATCGGCTCCTCCCCGGCGAGGTCGCGGCCAAGCGGCGTAGTTCGTCGAGCGCGTCGTTCCAGGCGGATGAGAGGGCCTGCTCATCGTGGAACGCCACCCCCACGGAGGTGCTCGATCGTGGGAGCGGGGTGGCGACACCCGACGCACAGGAGATCGCGAGGTGCGCCGCGAACCGCCCACCGAGCGACGCCACCGCGGCGGCTTCGGCGTCGTCGAGGGCCGACGTGACGGTGACGAGGGTGCCGCCACCCGGTCGGGTGACGAGCGCTCGGAGGACGTTGGTCAACGACGAGGTCGTCTGGGGCTGCAGCGCGGCGAGCAGATCCAGGGTCGCGTCGAGGTGCTGATCGGCGGTGATGAAGCCGCTGTCGGTGCCGTCGCTGCCGACGAGGCGGACCGGTTCGTCTTGTGCGGCGCACAGCGAGAGCACCGACGCTGCCGCCGAGACGGCGCGTTCGAAGGAATCGTGGTCGTGGTGGAGGGCGGTGACGTCCAACACCACGGTCGTGCGGCGCGACCACGGTTCATCGAACTGGCGGACGATGGGTCGGCCCAATCGGGCGGTGGACGGCCAATGGACCGCACGCACGTCGTCACCCTCCTGGTACTCGCGAAGCGTCGAGAACTCCTCATGGGCGTTGGCGAGGGAGCGGAGCCGGTGGGTGCCCGACTCGGGTTCGTCACCCGGGACCGGCGGGATGGGGCGGAGTGGATGGATCCGTGGCAGGACGATGACATCCACGGTGGAGCCGGTCGTCATCGACGAGACCGCGAAGCCGAACGGATCACTCACCTCCACGTCGAGGGGACCGATCCGGGTGACCCCGCGACGGTCGACCGGGAGCTGGTACCGCATCGTCGCCTCGGCGCCCACTCCGAGCGGAGCGAGCGACAGATGGGCATGGACGCGGTCATCGACCACGTCGCGCACCTCCAGCATCGGACTTCGCCGCAGCCCGGTGTTCCGCAACGTCAGCTCGACCCGGCAGGTGCCGCCGACGGGGACCCGGCGTGGGCGAACCTCGCGCCGCACCCGGAGTCGCACCCGGCTCATGCGTACGAGGAGTGCCGACAGTAGGGTCAACGCGAGCGCGGTGGCGCCGAGCAGGTAGAGCTCGCGGAGCCCGAGGATCCGGCCGCCGCCGATGCCCACGAGGCCGCCGCCGAGGGTCGTCCACCCGCGTGCCGTGAGTCGCACCGGGTCGACCTACGCGAATTCCTCGCGGGGCACGCGTGTCGACTCGAGCACCTCGCGGACGATCTCCTCGGCGCCGATCCCCTGGAGTTGACCCTCGGCGCTCACCAGCAGGCGATGGCACAGCACCGGGAGTGCGAGGGACTTCACGTCGTCAGGCGACACGAACGACCTCCCTTCCGCTGCGGCGCGGACACGGGCCACACGCTGGAGGCCGAGGACCGCCCGCGGCGACATCCCGAGCGCCAGGTGCCGGTGCGTGCGGGTCGCTTCCGCGATGTCGAGAAGATACGACGACAACGCCGGCCCGACGTGAACCCTGGTGGCGTAACGGGTCATCGCAACGACGTGGTCCCCGCTGAGGACCGGTCGAAGCTGCGCGAGCGCCTCGTCGCCTCCGTCGTTGGCGAGCACCTGGAGTTCGTCAGCACGAGCGGGGTAGCCGATGTGCAGCCGCATCAGGAACCGATCGAGCTGGCTTTCCGGAAGCGGGTAGGTCCCCTGGTGTTCGATGGGGTTCTGGGTGGCGATCACCATGAAGGGGCGGGCGAGCGGATGGCTCGAGCCGTCGAGGGTGACCTGCTCCTCGGCCATTGCTTCGAGCAGCGCTGACTGTGTCTTGGGCGACGCCCGGTTGATCTCGTCCGCGAGGAGCAGGTTCGCGAACACCGGCCCGCGACGGAGCTCGAAGCTCGCCGAGCGCTGGTCCCACACCGCGGTGCCGAGCACGTCGCTCGGAAGGAGGTCGGGGGTGAACTGGAGACGGCCGAAGGTGCCGTCGATGCTGCGGGCGAGTGCTTTGGCCATCGTCGTCTTGCCGACTCCGGGGACGTCTTCGACGAGGAGGTGGCCACCGGCGATCAGGCAGAACACGGTGTGGCGGATCAGCTCCTCCTTGCCCCGGATCACGCTGCCGATGTTGGCGACGATGCGGTCGAACAACTCGGGAAAGGAGGGGGACTGGTCGGTTGCGGCGGCCACGGATCCATCTTCGCACGGTGGCCGCGCGATGCCGCTACGGTCCGGGCGTGAACGGCGTGGCGGAGCACTCGACGGCGCCATCACGGCGTTGCGTGGTGGCGCTCGACATCGGGGGGACCAAACTCGAGGCCGCCCGAGTCCGCGGCGACGGTGCGGTGTTGTCACGGAATCGCCTTCCCACCCCGGCGACCGACGCAGCGGCGCTGTGGGATGCGGTGAGTCGGCTCGTCGAGGAGATGATGGGTGGCGACGAGCCGATCGCCGCGGTCGGTGTCGGCTGCGGTGGTCCGATGTCGGCGGCCGGCGACCGGGTGTCGCCGCTCAACATCCCGGCGTGGCGGGACTTCCCCCTCCGCCAACGGATCGCAGATCGTTTCGGCGTCAGCACCTACGTCGACAACGACGCCAAGGCGCTCGCGCTCGCCGAGGGCTGGCGGGGTGCCGCGCGCGGGGTGGGCGACTACCTCGCGATGGTGGTCTCCACCGGCGTCGGCGGCGGTGTCGTCTGCGGCGGTCGACTGCTCGGCGGGGCCGACGGCAACGCCGGCCACATCGGTCACGTGATCGTCGAGCCCGCTGGCCGGCGCTGTGGTTGCGGCGCCGTTGGCTGCCTCGAGGCGGAAGCCTCGGGCACGGCAATCGCGGCCATCACCGGGGCGCCCGCGGCCGCTGCGCCACCGGAGATCCGGGAGCGGACCGGGACGCTGGTCGGTCGAGCGGTCGGATCGGTGGCGAACCTGTTGGATCTCCGCCTCGCCGTCGTGGCGGGCTCGGTGGCGTTGGGATTCGGCGACGTGTTCTTCGAGGCCGCCCAGCGGGAACTCGATCGGGTCGCCCGGCTCGACTTCAGCCGTGGCGCACGAATCGTGCCGGCAGGATGCGGGGCCGACGGGCCGGTGCTCGGTGCCGCCGCGGTGGGGTTCCGCGGCATCGGCTCACCGGTTACCGATCGGTAACTTCGAGGCCGTAACCTCTGGGTCGTGACCCCCGAGTTTCCCCCGTCGACCGACGGGTTCCGTGCCGAAGTCCGTGAGTTTCTCGCCCGCGAGCTCCCTGAGGGTTGGCAGGGCCTGGGCGGGCTCCCCGTCGCCGAAGTCCCCCAGTTCCTCGGCCAGTGGCGAAAGACCCTCCACGAGGCGGGCCTCCTCGCCCCGTCGTGGCCGAAGGAACTCGGTGGCGGCGGCCTGTCCCACATGGAGTCCGTGATCCTCGCGGAGGAGTTCGCCAGGGCGGGCGCCCCGACGGGTGGATTCAACGACATCTTCAACATCGGGATGATCGGCAACACGATCCTGCACTGGGGGACACCCGAACAGCAGGCGCACTACATCCCACGGCTCTTGTCCGGGGAGCACGTCTGGTGTCAGGGATTCTCCGAGCCGAACGCCGGGTCCGATCTCGCGTCGCTCGCATGTCGGGCCACCCTCGACGGCGACGAGTGGGTGATCAACGGGCAGAAGATCTGGACGACCTACGGTCACTTGGCGAATCACATCTTCTTGCTGGTGCGCTCGGATCCCTCCGCTCCGCGTCACCGGGGCATCACCTTCCTGCTCGTGCCGATGGACCAGCCGGGCATCGAGGTTCGGCCCATCGAGATGCTCTCCGGCGACAGCGAGTTCAACGAGGTCTTCTTCACCGACGCCCGTTGCCCGAAGGCGAATGTGTTGGGCGAGATCAACGGCGGCTGGGCGGTCGCGATGACGCTCCTGGGCTTCGAGCGTGGTGAAGCGGCCGCTGTGTTGCCCATCCGTTTCCGAGAGGAACTCGACCGCCTCGTGGCGTTGGCCCGTCGCCACGACCGGCTGGGAGATCCGATCATCCGGAACCGGATCGCGGACTGCTACGCCCGCGTCGAGATCATGCGCTACCTCGGCCTGCGCACGTTGAGTGAGTTCCTCGAGGGCCGGGCGCCCGGGCCGAACGCGGCGATCACCAAGCTGTACTGGTCGGAGTACCACCAGCGGGTGACCGAACTCGCCATCGACATCCTCGGCGCATCGGCGATGACCCCGGCGGGACGGTGGCCGTCGAGTTCGATCCAAACCGACGATCCCGGCGCTCCGGAGGATTCTGCGTCGTGGGTCGGCACGATGTACGCAGCTCGCGGCGGGACGATCTACGCCGGTACGTCCGAGGTGCAACGCGGCATCATCGGGGAGCGGATCCTGGGGCTCCCGAAGGAACCGGGGTGAGTTCACGCGCGCTGCGACCCGTTGGCGGTTGGCTGCGCGTCGTCGTCGCGGTGGTCGCTCGGCCGGAGCTGTGGGCTACGGCGGTGCGGCAACTCCTCCGGCTTGCCGTGCCCGGATGGTGGAAGCGGGCTCCCTTCCTCCCGTTGCCGGACCGTGGCTATGTCCGCTTCCGGATGTCGACCGCGTACGGCGACCCGAGCGCGGTGCCTCCGGCTGCCGACGTGGTGGCGTACCTGCACTGGTGCCGCGCGTGGCCGCGTCTGGTCTCCTGATCGAAGCACTCACGGCGCGCCGTGTCCGGATCCCGCTGCGGCGGCCGTTGCGAAGCGCGCACGGGACGGAACCGGATCGCGATGTGATCATCGTCACCTGTCGCCTCGAGGACGGGACCGACGGGTGGGGGGAGTGTCCGACGCTCCACAGCGCGGGGTACGGCGCTGCGACGACCGAGCAGGTGTGGGCTGACCTGGGGGCAGGTCGTCCGCCGCGTCCGGTCCTCGCGGGCGCGATCGCCGATGCCGTGCTCGATGCACGGCTCCGCTCCGAGGGGCGATCGCTCGCGGACGCGCTCGGCGCGACTCGGGCCTCGGTTCCGACCACGGTGGTGATCGACCTCGACGGCGGCTCCGACGACGCTGCGGCAGGAGCGCCGTCGGTCAAGTGGAAGCTGACCCCCGACAACGTCGCAGGGGTGCGTGTCGCCTGCGGGGCGTCGAGCGCGTCGATGCGCGCGGTTGATGCGAACGGCTCGTTCCGCACGTTCGACGCGGCCCTCCGCGCGCTCGAGGGCCTGCCGCTTCGCTACATCGAGCAGCCCTTCGCGGTGGGCGAGGATCACCTCGCCGCGGCGCTGGCGGAACGGATCACGCCCACGGTGGTGGCAGACGAGTCGGCAACGTCGCTCGAGGAGGTGCAGCGCCTCGCGGCGATGGGCGCACTCGGTGGCGTGTCGATCAAGCCGAGCCGTCTCGGTGGGGTCGCGGCGGCCGCTGCTGCTGCGACGACGACGGCAGCCCTCGGCATCGACGTGTTCGTCGGCGGGATGTGGGAGTCGGGCATCGGTCGTGCCGCAGCGGTCGCGCTCGCCGCGTGCGACGCCGTCACACTGCCGAGTGATCTCGGCCCGCCGCAGCGATACCTCGCAGTCGATCTGACCGAACCGCTTCGCTCCGCGGCGGGAGCAACGCTCGTGCCCCGAGGCCCGGGCATCGGTGTGCTCGTCGATGTCGAAGCGCTCGATCACCACACGGTGGCGACGCGCGCGCTCGACGCTCAGCCCGGTGAGATGTCGAGCGGCGACTCGGGGTAGATCCCCTCGATGATCGGGGGGAGGAACTCCCGGAGCCGTGGCGGGACCGTCGGCTCGTCGCTCGCGAGGAGTTCGTCGAGGGCCCACCAGCGTTGCCCCCGGAACGCCAATGCCTCGAAGGCCTCGAGGCGGGTCGGAAGTTCGGTCGACCCGTCGGAATGCGCGACATGGATGCGCTCGTGTTGGTCGAAGTCCCAGCCCGCGAAGCGGAACTGGGCGTGTTGCGTCCAGATGCACGGCCCCATGACGGCAGTCGCCATGCCGGCTTCTTCCCGGAGTTCCCGCAGGCAGGCCGCTTCGGCCGACTCACCGGGGTCGATCCCGCCGCCGGGGAGTTCCCACCACGGCGGTTTGGACTCGTCGACCGGATCGATCGCACGGATCATGAGCACCCGACGGTGTGGATCGAGACAGACGACCCTGGCTGCCTGGCGGCGCAGCACGAACGACATCCGGGCACGCTACCGGCGCCGGCGCGCCAGACTTGCCGCATGTGGGATCGGCACCTCGTGGGCGGAACCGTCGCCGAACTCCACCATCGGGATGTGCCGCTCGACCGTCGCTCGGTGTGGGTGATGGAGCCGTCGACGCCGACACTCGTCTTCGGGAGTGCGCAACGAGAGGAGTGCGATCGCGCCACGGTGACCGCGGCCGGCTGGTCGGCAACTCGGCGTCGCAGCGGCGGGGGACTCGTGGCGGTTGATCCCCACGACGTGGTCTGGATTGACGTCGTCGTCCCACGGGGAGACCCACTGTGGTCCGAGGACGTCGGTGTTGCCTTCGACTGGATCGGAGACGCATGGGTCCGGGCGCTCGCGACGCTGGGGATCGTCGGGCGACGGCACCGCGGCGACACCGTCGGGGCCGAGGCGGGCCGGGCGGTCTGCTTCGCGGGGATCGGCCGGGGTGAGGTCGCCGTGGACGGGTCGAAGCTCGTCGGGTTGTCTCAACGCCGGACCCGCGAGGGCGCTCGGTTCCAGTGCATGGTGCACCTTCGCTGGCGACCCGACCGCTGGTGGCCGGCGGTGGCGGCGGCCTTCTCGCCGGTCGAACAGGACGCAGTGGCGACACGGCTCGCCGCGGTGACGTCGATCGAAGCGCTCAGCGACGATGCCTCCCTCGGGGGAGCTGCCGATCTCGTCGTTGCCGGTCTCGTCTCCGAGCTGCTCGCCCTGCCATAGCGAGCGGTCACCCGAGCCGACAAGGGGGTCGGGCTCGTCGCCAGTGGAGTGCTCACCCGGCCGGAGTGGACGCAGCCGGGCATCCGATGGGACCACGCGCCACCGCACACCACGCCGAACGTGCGTTTGTGCACTCGCGCATCTTCTGAAAACTCAGTGACGTTCGACACATTTGTGACGCGATTTCCGCTGAATTTCATGCATGAAATTGCCCCGAGAGTCCGAGTGAGTGGGTCACAGCGGCATAAGGTGGCGCGGGATGGCGCGTTGTGGGAGTTCTGCACGATCAGTGGTTGGCAGACCACACATCGTTACACGCGCGCCTCATCACTGTGACGAACTTCACCTCGCGACGGCACCGGTGTCGCCGTGGCGAGCGCTGCGAGTCGATCGGGTGGCGTCATGGTCAGGCTGATCAACCGCTACGAGCTGTCGATCGATGACAAGGGCCGCCTGGTGCTGCCCGCGCCGCATCGGGAGCGCTACGCGGACGGCGCCGTGCTCGCGAGTCGGGGTGATCACATTGCGGTGTACGAGCCGGCGGTCTGGGACGACTTCGTGGCGTTGCTGACCGAGCGTCGCATCAACCGTGAGCTGACGCGTACGGACTTCAACCTCATCACGATGCACGCCGCCGATCTGCAACCGGATTCGGCAGGTCGGATCGTGATCCCGGCGTGGATGCGCCAGGAAATCGGCCTCGAGGACAAGGCGCTCGTTGCCGGAGTCACCGACTACCTCGCGATCTACCCGGGGATGTTCCTCTCCTCGGTCGGCCAGCCGGCACGACGTGGTGCCTTCGAGAAGATCGACGAGATGGGGCTGTGAGGGGCCGTGCACCCGCCATCGTCCTCACGGGCCTTCGCTCACACCCCGGTGCTCGTCGAGCGCGTCGTCGAGTTGTTCTCGACGGTTCCCGCCGGATGGATCGTCGACGCGACGCTCGGGGGTGGGGGTCACGCCGCGGCGATGCTCGAGGCACGACCGGACTGCCGGGTGATCGGCATCGATCAGGACGACTGGGCGATCACCGCAGCGGGCGAGCGGCTCGCTCCGTTCGGAGAACGCGCGGTGGTGCGGCGCGCCCGCTTCGACCGCATTGCGGAGGTGGTGGCTGAGGTGATCGACGACACGAACAGTGATCAGGGGGTGAGTGGGGTGCTTTTCGACCTCGGGGTGAGTTCGCCGCAACTCGACGAAGGTGAACGAGGCTTCTCCTACCGTCATGACGGCCCGCTCGACATGCGGATGGATCGGTCTCGGCGCCGCAGCGCCGCCGATGTGGTGAACCGCAGCGCCGCGGCCGAACTCGCGGCGACGATCCGGCGTTACAGCGACGAGCGGTACGCGACACGGATCGCGAACGCGATCGTGGCGGCCCGGCCGCTTCGCTCGACGGGCGAGCTCGCCAAGGTGGTCGCCGACGCGGTGCCGGCGCCGGCGCGTCGACTCGGACACCCGGCGCGTCGGACCTTTCAAGCCATCAGGATTGCCGTCAACGACGAGCTCGAGATCCTCGCCGATTCGCTCGACCAGGCGATCGACCTGCTGCTGCCGGGAGGCCGCTGCATCGCGATGTCCTACCACTCGGGGGAGGATCGGATCGTCAAGGAGCGATTCCGGCATGCCGTGACCGGCGGATGTGAGTGCCCGCCCGGCCTGCCGTGCCGATGCGGCGCGACACCGAAGGCCTCCTTCGTCCGGCGTCGCTCCCAGCAGGCGAGCCCCGCAGAGGTCGAGGCGAACCCCCGCGCCGAGAGCGTGCGGCTCCGGGTCGTCGAAGCGATCGATCACGAGGCGGCCGACCGGCCCGAGGAGCGGGCCTGAGATGACATCTCCGGTCGCCGAAGGGCGGAGGTCACGACGGAGCGCGTCGCGGCGCGTCACGGTGGTGGCGACGCATCGCCGTCGCGCATCGAGCGCGGTGCTTTTCGGCGCGGTGCTCTTCGTGATCCTCGTCGCGGCTGCGGGACTGCAGATCCGACTCATCAGCGGCCAGCGGCAACTCGACCGCCTCGAACGGCGCATCGTCGACGCGCAGGTTCGCCAATACGACCTTCGGCAGCAGGAGGCCCTGCTGCGCTCACCTGCCCAGATCGCACAGATCGCGGCGAGCGATCTCGGGATGGTGCGAGCCGCGCCCCCGGTCATGCTGCGCCCCGCGCCCCGGGTACTCGGCTCCTCTGAGCCACAGACGCCGCCGACCACCACCATCGACGTGGGGGACGGGTCCTCCGATGTTGCGGCCGGCGAGGGGGGTGGCGCGCGATGACCGGCACGATGCGGCGGCGACCGGCGCCACGCGGCGGATCAATCCCGCGGGGGCGTTCCGGGGCCGTTCGCCCGCCGGCGCTCACCCCGCCGCGTCCGCCCCGCCCGCCGCGTCCGCCGCGGGGACCCTCCAAGGCCGTATCGCGAACACCGTCACCACAGCGCAGGAGCGCGGGCCTCCTCGTGGTGAGTTGCCTGAGCGTGCTCGGCCTGGTCGCGATGCTCGTTCGACTCCAGGTTGTCGAACCCGAGCGCTACGTCGAGCGCGGCGTCGGCCAGCGTCAGGTCCACACGACACTCGTCGGCCTGCGCGGCTCCATCGTCGACCGTCACGGCGAGAGCCTGGCGATGTCGCTCCCGGCGGTCGCGGTCGTCGCCGATCCGCGCCACGTCAAGAACGCCGAGCGGGAATCCAAAGTGCTCGCCTCAGCGCTGGGCCTCGAGCCGGCGAAGGTGCGCGCCGCGCTCGAACGCCCCGACTCCGGCTTCGCCTATGTCGCCCGGCAGCTCGACCCCGAGGTCGGCGCTCGGGTCACGGCGTTGCGTCTCGCGGGTGTCTACGTGATCGACGAGTCGCGCCGTGTCAACGCGGCGGATGACCTCGCGATCTCGGTCGTCGGCCGGATGGACGGGTTCGGCGAGTCGCCCCTCTTCGGCCTCGAACGCACCCTCGATCGGGTCTTGCGTGGCCGTGACGGCCAACGCCTCCTCGAGCGGGGATCCGACGGCGCAACGATTGTTGGTAGCGAACGGGTCCTCAAGGCGCCCGTTGGCGGCGCGGACGTCACGCTGACGCTGGACCGCTCCATGCAGTTCGCCGCGGAGTCGGCCCTCGAAGAACAGGTCGCCAAGATCAGCGCTGCGGGCGGAACCGTGATCGTCGGGCGACCCTCGACGGGCGAGATCCTCGCGATGGCGAGCGTCGTCAACGCCGATGGTGAGGCTCGGCCCGGAAAGCTCAACCTTGCCGTGCGGACCTACGAGCCGGGCTCGGTCATGAAGATCGTGACCGCCGCCGCCGGCTTCGAGACCGGCACGGTCACGCTCGATCAGGTCCTGACGGTGGCGCCGTCGATCAAGGTCGCCGACAAAGTCGTGCACGACTCGCACCGGCACCCGACCGAACCGATGACCGTCGAGCAGATCATCGCCGAGTCCTCCAACGTTGGCACGATCAAGATCGCACAGCTCCTCGGCCGCCAGACGATTCTCGACACCCTCGATCGGTTCGGATTCGGCAAGATGACGAGCCTCGGTCTGGATCGTGAGCAGACCGGGCAGTTCCGCCGGAAGTGGTACGGCTCCGATATCGGATCGATCCCCATCGGCCAGTCGATCACCGCGACGCCGCTCCAGATCTGGAGCGCCTACAACACGATCGCCAACGGCGGGCTGTATGTGGAACCTCGGCTGATCAGCCGATGGACCGATGCCGGCGGGCGTGTCGAGGAGCCACCGACGGGCTCGAAGCGTCGGGTGGTCTCCGAGGCGACCGCGAGGGCCGTGACCCAGGCGCTGGAGAAAGTGGTCGAGGAGGGCACCGGTAAGGAATGGTCGATTCCCGGCTACAGCGTCGCCGCCAAGACCGGAACCGCCTACGAGCCGGTCGGTGGAGGGGTGAAGGGCTACGGCACGCCCGGGAACCGTCACTACGCGGCGACCTTCGCCGGATTCTTTCCGGCGAGCAACCCGCAGCTGTCGATCATCGTGATGATCGATGACCCTGCCTACGGGTTCCACTTCGGTTCGGACGCCGCAGGCCCGGTGTTCGACCGCCTGGCCAAGGAAGGCATGCGACGCTACGGGATCGCGGGGGATCTCGGCGCCGGCACCGCCACCGGTCCGGTGCGTGCGCAACCCGCTACGGCTCCGACCACCACGACGACCACCGCGCCGCCGGCCGAAGCGCCCGTAGCAGCCGACCCGAACGCTCCGGCGGCAACCGACGCGTCCGTTCCTGCCTCGCCGCCCGAACCTGTCCCGAGCACAGATGGCTGAGTCGGCTTCGGGCACGCGTGGGTCGGGCGTCACGCTCGGGCGCGTCGCCGAAGTGCTCGGCGCGACCGTCGCCGGCGACGCCACGGTGCGGGTGACCGGCGCCACCCATGACTCTCAGCGGGTGGTTCCCGGATGGCTCTTCTGCTGTGTGCGCGGCGAGCACCGCGACGGCCACGACTTCGCCGCGGACGCGGTCGCCGCGGGCGCGGCGGCACTCCTCGTCGAACGGCCCCTCGAAGTTCCGGTCGCGCAGATCGTCGTGACCGAGGTCCGCGCGGCGATGGGTCCCGCGGCGGAAGAGATCGCCGGGCATCCGGATCGCGATCTCGACGTCATCGGCGTGACCGGCACGAACGGCAAGACGACGACGGTGAGCCTGATCGCTCACGTGCTGGGAGCGGCCGGTCGACCCACGGAAGTCATCGGCACCCTCACGGGCACCCGCACGACCCCCGAGGCGACGGAGTTGGCGGAGCGGCTGCGGCGGGCGGCCGACGAGGGCCGACGCGCGGTGGCGATGGAGGTTTCCTCGCACGCTCTGGCCTTGCGGCGCGTCGACGGGATCCACTTCGCGGCGGTGCTGTTCACCAATCTGGGCGCCGACCACCTCGACTTTCACGAAACCCCGGAGCGCTATTTCGAGGCGAAGGCCCGACTCTTCGACGAGGGTCGAGCGGACGTGGCGATCATCGACGTCGACACCCCGCACGGGCGGCTTTTGCGCGACACCACACCGCTGGCCACGGTCACCACCTCGCTCGACACGCTCGTCGATCTCGTTTCCGACGAACGCGGCAGCCGTTTCACCTGGCGCGGTCACCTCGTGGAGTTGCCGCTCCTCGGGCGCCACAACGTCGCCAATGCGCTGCTCGCAGCGGAGGCGTGTCGCGCCGTCGGCGTCGAGGAGGCCGCCGTCGCTGCCGCGTTGGGAACCGCACCGCCGGTGAGCGGACGCTTCGAGATCGTGCCGAGTAACGCCCCGTTCCGCGTCGTGGTCGACTTCGCGCACACGCCCGACGCACTCACCGCCGCGCTCGAGGCGGCACGGCAACTGGCGAGCGGGTCGGTCACCGTGGTGTTCGGCTGCGGCGGCGACCGCGATCAGCTCAAACGGCCACGGATGGGAGCGGTCGCCGATGCGTTGGCCGACTCGATCGTCATCACGTCGGATAACCCCAGATCCGAGGACCCATCGACCATCATGTCGGCCGTGCGAAGCGGAGTGGAGCGACTCGTTCCGCGGATGATCGAGGATCGCCGCGGAGCGATCGAAACGGCGATCGCAACCGCGGGACGGGGTGACGTGGTGCTCATCGCCGGCAAGGGACACGAGACGACCCAGCAGGTCGGGGCCGACACGGTCGCGTTCGACGATCGTGTGGTCGTCGCCGAGTTGCTCCGCGCCGCGGGCTACGAGGTCGGGTCGTGATTCGCATCTTCTTCGCTGCGGGGATTGCGCTCGTCGTCTCGGTGGTGGCGACCAAAGCGCTCATCAACTGGTTGACCGCACATCGGATCGGCCAGCCCATCCACGAGGACGTACCCGAGGGTCACGTCACCAAAGCGGGAACCCCCACCATGGGCGGCGTCGCGATCGTCGGTGCGGCGGTGGTGAGTTATGTGGTCTCAGCCGCGTATCGAGGCATCTACACGGTGCGCGGCATCCTCGTCATGACCGCGATCGTGGGAGCCGGCGCAGTCGGCATGCTCGACGATCTCATCAAGGTGCGCGCGGAGCGCAACCTCGGGTTGGGCAAGCGGGCGAAGATGTTCGGCCTCTTCGCGGTCGCCGCCACCTTCGCCGTGTTGCTGGTCACCCAAACCCGCCAACACACCGAACTCAGCTTCACCCGCTGGGATTCGATCGGCCTGCAGTTGGGCAAGGCCGGTTGGGTGATCTGGGCGGTGCTGCTGATCCTGTCCGCCTCCAACTCGGTGAACCTCACCGACGGCCTCGACGGCCTCGCCGCCGGCTCGGCGATCTTCGCCTACTCGGCATTCGTCATCATCGGCTTCTGGGGCTTCCGGAACACGCCGTATGTGGGCGGCGCGATGCCGAACCTCTACGACCTGTCACAAGGCCTCGACCTCGCGGTCGTCGCTGCCGCGATGGTCGGCGCGTGCGCCGGCTTCCTGTGGTGGAACGCGTCACCGGCACGAATTTTCATGGGCGACACCGGAAGCCTGGCGATCGGCACCGGCTTGGCGTGTCTCGCTCTGACGACCAACACGAACCTGCTGCTGCCGATCATCGGCGCCCTCTTCGTCGCCGAGACGGTGTCGGTCATCGTGCAGGTCTTCAGCTTCCGAGTCTTCGGGCGGCGGGTCTTCCGCATGGCGCCGATTCACCACCACTTCGAACTGAAAGGGTGGCCCGAGACCACCGTGATCATCCGGTTCTGGATGATCTCGGCGACCTGCACCGCAGCGGGGATCGGGCTCTACTACTACGACTTCCTGACCGCGACCCGGACGCTGACGCGATGAAGGTGTTCTCCGGCCGCAGGTCGCCGGCTCCGGCCGTCGAGGGTCCCGACGGGCAGCCGTCGCGCCTGCGGCTGGGCCGATTCGAGCGTCTCGCTCGCCCATCGCCATTGCGGGTCGTGGCCGATCCGTCGCCCACCCTCTACTGGACGATCCTCGTATCACTCGGGCTGCTGTGCGTCGTCGGGCTCATCTTCGTGTTGTCGGCGTCGATGGTCTCTGCGAACCACACGAAATCCACGTCGTGGTACTGGTTCCTCCGCCAGGCGTTCTTCCTGGGCGTCGGCGCCGTCGCGATGTGGGTCGCCGTGCGGGTCGACTACCACCGCTGGGTCCGCTTCGGCCCGGCGTTGCTGATCGTCTCGGTTCTCGCGTTGGTGCTCGTGTTGCTGCCGACCAGCCTCCGTCACGAAATCAACGGCGCTCGGCGGTGGCTCGGGCCCGACTTCATCTCCTTCCAGCCGTCGGAGATGGCGAAGCTCGGCGTCATCTTGTGGCTCGCCGGTTTGTTGGAACGGCGACGTGAGGTCATCCGTGACTTCCGGGTGACGATCCTTCCGGCGTTCACCGTTCTGGCGGTGGTCGGCGGCCTCATCGTGTTGGAACCGGACTTGGGGACCGCGACGCTCGTCAGCGTCATCGTCGTCGTGATGCTCGCGGTGGCGGGCAGCCGTCTCGACGTCCTCACCTATGTCGGGGTGCCGATCGGAGCCGCGGGCCTGCTGTTCTCCATGCGCGGCTATCACCGGGTGCGGCTGCTCGCCTTCCTCGACCCGTGGGCGCACGCCAACGATGCCGCGTACCAGACCATCCAGTCCCAGGTCGGCTTGGCCTCGGGCGGGCTGTTCGGCGTCGGAATCGGAAACTCCAAAGCGAAGTGGGGCTTCCTCCCCGAGGCCCACACCGACTTCATCTTCGCGATCATCGGCGAGGAGGTCGGGCTCATCGGCTGTGCGGTGGTGATCTCCCTGTTCCTCGTCTTCCTCGTCGCCGGGGTCAACGCCGGCCGTCGCGCCCGCGATCTGTCCGGCATGCTCGTCGCCATCGGGATCTCGAGTTGGATCGGCCTCCAGGCGATCATCAACATCGGCGTGGCTACCGGCACACTCCCGAACAAGGGCATCACCTTGCCCTTCGTCTCCTACGGGGGAACGTCGCTCATCACCACGATGTTCGCTGCGGGCATCCTGTTGAACATCGCCCGTCAGCCCGGCACGGTCGCACCCGGCCGTCCGAAACGCCGATGAGCGCCACCCGGGACGGGGCCGCCGACCGCGGCGCCGGTCGCATCGTGATCGCGGGCGGCGGAACCGCCGGCCACGTGCTGCCCGGAATCGCCGTTGCGAATGCCCTCCTCGCGGGGGGTCGCGCTCGCTCGGACATCCTCTTCGTCGGTTCCGCCCGGGGTCTCGAAGCAACGCTGGTTCCCGAAGCGGGCTTCGAGGTGATGCTGCTTCCGGGGCGGGGGATCCAGCGCCGGTTGAGTCGCCAGAACGTGGGGGCCGTCTGGGGACTCCTGCGTGCGATCTTCACGATGATCGGCTGGGTTCGGCGGCATCGTCCCGCCGCGGTGCTCACCCTGGGCGGCTACGCCTCCGTCGCTGGGTCGCTTGCGGCAGTGCTGTGGCGCGTGCCGATCGTGGTTGCCGAACAGAACGCTCGTGCCGGGGCGGCCAACCGCCTCATCGGCCGATTTGCACGATCGTGTGCGGTGCCGGTGGCCGGCACCGACCTGCCGCGTGCGGTGGTCACGGGCAACCCGGTCCGTGAGGTGATCGCGTCGGTGGCCGCACGGGACGCCGAGGGAGCCGACGTCCGAGCGGCGCGTCGTGCCGACGCCCGTGCCGCGCTGGGGATCCCCGCCGACCGCCACGTCATCGCCGCGTTCGCCGGTTCGCTCGGCGCGACGCGGATCAACGAGGCGGTCGTCGGACTGTGCGAACGCTGGGCGACCCGCGGCGA
The DNA here is from genome assembly GCA_029782335.1 of Actinomycetes bacterium. Classification (GTDB taxonomy): domain Bacteria; phylum Actinomycetota; class Acidimicrobiia; order Acidimicrobiales; family Microtrichaceae; genus JADLFH01. The sequence continues at coordinate 16,405 of JAKOVA010000022.1, forward strand.
TGTGTGGATCCACCACATCGTCGGCGCCCGCGACGCCGAGCGCCTCCCGATGCCACCGCTCCCGCCGGAGGGGCTGCGGCTCACCCGGGTCACCTACGAGGAACACATGGAACTCGTCCTCGCCGCCGCGGACGTGGCGGTGTGCCGCTCCGGCGGGACGACGGTGGCGGAGTTGGCCGTCGTGGGTCTCGCCTCGATCCTCGTCCCATTGCCGATCGCGCCGCGTGACCATCAACGAGCGAACGCCGCCGCGCTCGTCGAGGCCGGAGCGGCGGTGCTCCTCGACGACGCCGCCTGCGACACGGAACGCCTCGAGGTCGAGTTGGGTCGCATCCTCTCCGACGGAGTGGCGGCGCGGATGGGCGCCGCTGCTGCCGCCCTCGGACGCCCGGACGCCGCCGCGGCGGTTGCCGGCCTGCTCGAAGCGGTGGCCCGATGAACGAACGAAACAGCCCGGCGACCACCCTCGATCTGAGCTCGCCGCGTCGCATCCATCTCGTCGGGATCGGCGGGGCGGGCATGAGCGCGATCGCGACGGTGCTCACCGAGATGGGCCATCACGTCTCAGGCAGCGACGGTGCGGCGTCATTAACCATCGACGCGCTCCGGGCGGCGGGCGTCGAGGCGACCGTGGGCCATGACGCCGCGAACCTTCCCGGGCACCTCGACGTCGTCGGGGTCTCCACCGCGATCCCCGACGACAACGTCGAGGTGCTCGCAGCGCGCGCTGCGGGGGTGGCCGTCGTGAGCCGTGCGGTGCTGTTGGCGGCGATCTGTGCGTGCCGCGAGACCGTCGCCGTCTCGGGAACCCACGGCAAGACCACGACCTCCTCGCTCGTCGCCGAGGTGCTTCGCGGCGTTGGACGCGACGTCGGCTACCTCGTCGGCGCAACCATCGGGTCGCTCGGCCGAGCGGCGGCGTGGGGGAGCGACCCGGTGTTCGTCGTCGAGGCCGACGAGTCGGACGGTTCCGCGTTCGTGTTGCCCCGCCACGGGGCGATCGTGACGAACGTCGAGCCCGATCACCTCGAGCACCACGGTGACTTCGCCGCGTTGCGCGCGGCGTTCGAGCAGTTCGTCGACAACACCCCCGGTCCGGTCGTCATCTGTGGTGACGACCCGGTCGCCGCGGCGCTCGGGCGGCCCGGCCACTGGACCTACGGAGTCGGGGCGGATGCCCGCGTGCGGCTCGTCGATCTCGACCTCCGTGGCGAGTCGGTGGAATGGACGATCCGCGTCGAGGGCGTCGACGCGGGCCGGGCCCGCCTCGCACGTCCGGGGTTGCACAACGCGCTCAATGCAACCGCGGCGGTCACGATGGCACACGCCCTCGGGGCCGACCTTCCCGCTGCGATCGCGGCGCTCGCCGCCCACCGCGGTGTGGCGCGTCGATTCGAGCCGCGCGGTACCGCGCGTGGCGTCACCTTCGTCGACGACTACGCGCACCTTCCCTCCGAGGTCGCTGCTGCGCTCGCCGCGGCGGGCGCCGGTGGCTGGGAGCGGGTCGTGGCGGTCTTCCAGCCGCATCGATACAGCAGGACCGAAGCCCTCGGGGCATCGTTCGCGGACAGCTTCGGCGACGCGGATGTGCTGGTCGTCACCGACGTGTATCCCTCCGGCGAGGCGCCTCGGCCGGGAGTTGACGGCCACACGGTCCTCGACGCGGTGCTCGCGAAACACCCGCAGCGTCACTCCTATTACGCGGCGAACCTCGACGACCTCGAGGCCCTCCTCGACGAGGTACTGGCGCCCGGCGACCTGTGTCTCACCCTCGGCGCGGGCGACCTCACGACGATGCCGACGCGGATGTTGCGTCGCTGGGCGTCCTGATGGGCGACGGGCCGCTCACCGCGCTCGAAGCCGCACTCGCCTCGGCGGGAGTGGCCACACAACGAGACCACCCGATCGGCCCGCTGACCACCTATCGCGTGGGCGGTGCGGCCGCGTTGTTCGTTGCCGTCGAGGACGTGGCCACCCTCACCGCGCTCGCAACGGCGGTTGCTCGAAGCGGCGTCGGAGTGCTGGTCGTGGGGCGTGGTTCGAATCTGCTGGTCGCCGATCGAGGCTTTGACGGCCTCGCGCTCCAACTCGGCGAGGCGTTCGCGACTGTCGAGGTCGACCGCTCCGAGGCCACCGTGCTGGCGGGTGGGGCGGCCAGCCTGCCGGTCGTGGCCCGTCGGAGCGCTGCGGCGGGGCTCCGAGGTTTCGAGTGGGCCGTGGGCGTCCCCGGCAGCATCGGCGGGGCCGTGCGCATGAACGCCGGCGGCCACGGCTCGGACATGGCGGCGTCGCTGCGATCGGTCCGCGTCGTCGATCTGGCGAGCGGCGAAGATGACGAGGTGCCGGCGTCGCTGCTCGATCTGTCCTACCGACACTCGAACGTCTCCCCGACGCAGGTGGTCGTCGCCGCGACCCTTGCGTTGAGGCCCGGTGATCGTCTCGAGGCGGAGGCCGAGATCGCAGACATTGTGAGCTGGCGGCGCTCGCACCAGCCGGGCGGCGCGAACGCGGGGTCGGTGTTCACCAACCCTCCGGGTGACTCCGCCGGCCGTCTGATCGATGCCGCCGGGTGCAAAGGGCTCCGGATCGGCTCGGCGGAGGTCTCGACGAAACACGCGAACTTCATCCAGGCGGATCCCGACGGCTCGGCGGACGACATCGTGGCGCTGATGGACGAGGTGCGCCGCCGCGTGCTCGCCGACAGCGGGGTCGAACTCGCCGCCGAGACGCGTCTCGTGGGTTTCGAGGGGAGCTAGTCGTGCCCGTCGAGGAGGAAACGCGGTCCGACACGCTCACACCGGGTGCGCCCGTCGTGTTGTTGCCGAACGTCGTGGTCGACGCGGATGCCGAGCCGGTCCTGCGGATCGAGCCGCGGCTTCGGGCCCGACGGATCGAACTGCGCCGGGCGGCCCGTCGGCAGCGGCGACGCATCATCGCGGCGCTCTGTGCCGTGGTGGCGGTGCTCGGCGGAGGGATTGCCTCGCTGTATTCGCCGCTGTTGTCGGTTGGGAACATCGAGGTCAGCGGCGCCTACCACCTCAGCGCGGAGCAGGTGGCTCGTTCGTCGGGGATCAAACGGGGGGACCGGATGTTCGACCTCGACGTGGCTGCCGCTCGTCGGCGTCTGTCTCGTCTCAGCTGGGTCTACAGCGTGCGCATCGAGCGCCAGTGGCCGCGGTCGGTTCGGATCCGTGTCACGGAGCGTTCGCCGCTCGCGACGGTCGAGACCCACGACGGCCACCGGCTCGTGGTCGCGACCGGCGGCGTGATCACTGGTCCCGCGTCGGGTCTCGACATCGGGTTGCCGGCGGTCACGGTGGAGGGACTGGTGCCGCGGGTGGGGGCCCGCCTCGAGGGGGCGCAGGCGGCAGCGGTCGAGATGGTCGGCGTGCTCCCGGCGTCGATCGCGGCGCGTGCCACGGCAGTGTCGGTGAACGCTGCCGGCGAGGTCGTGGTGGGCCTCGCTCCCCGCGGCGAGATCTGGTTCGGGACGCCCGAGCACCTCGACCGTAAGTTCTCCAACGCCGAGACACTCCTCAGCGGAGGCGTCGTGCTGGACTGCCTCCGGCGTATCGATGTCCGTATCCCAAGTGCCGCCGTGTTGAGTCGCGGTTGTTGAGGCTCGACCGTGGTTCGACCGTTGACTTAGAGTAACCCTTCGGTCGAGGTCCACCTCGGTAGCCACTCAGGCAAGTCAGAGAGAGGTCCCAGACTGATGGCGCAGAATCCACAGAACTACCTGGCGGTCATCAAGGTCGTCGGTATCGGTGGAGGTGGATGTAACGCGGTCAATCGGATGATTGACGCGGGACTGAAGGGTGTTGAGTTCATCACGATCAACACCGACGCCCAGGCGCTCCTGATGTCCGACGCGGACGTCAAGCTCGACATCGGCCGTGAGGTCACACGCGGGCTCGGCGCCGGTTCGGACCCGGAGGTCGGTCGGGCCGCCGCCGAAGACCACCGTGCCGAGATCGAAGAGGTGCTCCGCGGCGCCGACATGGTCTTCATCACCGCCGGCGAAGGTGGCGGCACCGGCACCGGTGGGGCGCCCGTCGTCGCCGAGATCGCGAAGCAGCAGGGTGCCCTCACCATCGGCGTGGTCACACGGCCGTTCGCGTTCGAGGGTCGCCGTCGCTCGGTTCAGGCCGACCAGGGCATCGACAAGCTCAAGGAGAAGGTCGACACCCAGATCGTCATCCCCAACGATCGTCTCCTGTCGGTCGCGAACGACAAGACCTCGATGCTGTCGGCGTTCAAGATGGCCGACGAGATTCTCCTCCAGGGTGTGCAGGGCATCACCGACCTCATCACGACACCCGGTCTCATCAACACCGACTTCGCCGACGTCAAGATGATCATGCACGACGCCGGCTCGGCCCTGATGGGCGTGGGCTACGGCTCGGGCGACGGCCGTGCGCTCGACGCCGCCCGGCTTGCGATCAGCTCGCCGCTGCTCGAGTCGGCCATCGACGGCGCGCGTGGGATTCTCCTGAACATCTGCGGTGGCTCCGACCTCACCCTCTTCGAGGTCAACGACGCCGCCACGGTCATTCACGAGGTCGCACACCCCGAAGCAAACATCATCTTCGGCGCCGTGATCGACGACGAGATGGGCGACGAGGTCCGGGTGACGGTCATCGCCGCGGGCTTCGAGCGCTGGGACGACGGCCGCCGCAAGCCGGAGCGTTCCACCAAGCCGGTCGCCGATGACGTGAACGTCGCCGACGTATTCGCCGAGCCCGATGCAGACTTCGACGAGGGCGACGACGACTTCGACGTGCCCTCCTTCCTCAAGTAGCGATCGCCGGCCCGACGGGTCGTGATCGAGCGTCGAGCGACGATGGTGGTCACCCGGTTCGGCAGCGCTGCCGACGGCGATCTCCGCATCGACGCACCCGCCGACGAACTCGCTCGTCGACGGCGGGCGATCTGTGATCTCCCCTGGACGTGGCTCCGGCAGGTCCACGGCACGACCGTCCTGACCGTTTCCGAACCGGCGGAGCACTCCGGCCGGGCGGCTGACGCGCTGGTCACCGCGGTTCCTGGAGCCTGCCTGGCGGTGCAGACCGCCGACTGCGCACCCGTGCTGTTCGAGTCCACCGACGGCCGGGTCATCGGAGCCGCCCACGCCGGATGGCGAGGGCTCTACGACGGGGTACTCGAGGAAACCGTCGCGGCGATGCGGACACTCGGCGCCGAGTCGATGCGAGCCAGGTTGGGCCCGTGCATCTCGCCTGCCGCCTACGAGTTCGGTGCCGCGGAGCTCACGACGATGGCGCTGCGGTTCGGTCCGGAGGTGGTGGCCGCGTCGGCTGCGGGAACGCCGGCGCTCGATCTCCCCGCCGCGGTTCGCAGCGCGCTCGGGACGCTCGGTGTGGAGCTCGACGAATCCGAGTGGACCTGTACCGCCGGGGACCCTCGATACTTCTCGTGGCGTGCTCGTCGTGATCAGGGCCGCCAGGCGTCAGTGATCTGGATCGAGCCGACTTCACCAGGGTGACGCCCGAAGCGGGAGTCGTGTGCGAAACTGGCGGTGGTTGGCGCACGCGCGGCGGAGGAGACACACATGAGCAACCTGATGCGCAGGGGGATGTCGTGGCTCGGTCTCGGGCCCGAAGAGGACTACGGCGACTACGACTTCGTCGACGACGGGTTCGACTACGAAGACGAGGACGTCGCCCCGCCGCCGTCCCCGGCGGCCCGTGCGACGCCGCGACCGGCGGGGCGGCCCCACGTCGTGGACGACTGGGACGATCCCGAGCCGGGGGGAATCCGGGTTCTGCCGCCGTCGAGTTCGTCCGCGGCGCCGCCGGAAGGGTCGCGTGGACGGGGGGTCGTCCGACCGCTCCCCACCGTTGCCGCCGCTCGCCCACAGGTGGTGTCGCCCAAGACCTTCAACGACGCTCAGGAGGTCGGCGACCTGTTCAAGCGTCGCCAGCCGGTGATCTTGAACCTCCAAGGCCTCGAGCGCGACCTCGCACGTCGACTCCTCGACTTCGCGAGCGGTGTCGCGTACGGCCTCGGTGGCACCGTTGAGAAGGCGGCGTCGCACGTCTATCTGGTGACTCCGACCGACGTCGAGATCTCCGCTGAAGATCGGCGTCGCATCAAAGACGGCCACTTCGGCGACTGATCCGCGGTCCAGGCCTGCGGGCTTGACCGGCCTCCGCGGGGCCCGGAAGCCGGGTGGCTACGATGAGCGGAATGGACGCCGACGTCACGCCAGAGCTCATCGAGGAGATCGATTTCTCGGAGAAGTTCCGCGGCTATGACCCCGATCAGGTCGACCGCTTTCTCGAGCGCGTCGGCGCGACGCTCGTGGTCCTCCAGCAACGTGTCGAGGAACTCTCGGTGCGGGCCCAGCGCGCCGAAGCTGAGGTCGCAACGCTTCGGGAGCGCCCGCCAGCGCCCGCCCCGAGCCCTGCGCCATCCCTCGTCGACTCCGACGACGCAGATGTCGAGCAGGCGTCACGGACGCTGCTGCTGGCAAAGCGCACCGCCGAGGCAGCGATCAACGAGGCGCGAGACGAGGCCGCCGCGCTCGTCGCGGAGGCCCGAGCGCGGGCCGAGGCCGAGACGAACGACGCGACCACCGAGGCCGATCGGCTGATCCGCGAGGCCCAAGCCCAACGCGAGGAGCTCCTGCGGGTCGCCCGCGAGGAGGCAGATCGCGAGACGGCACACCTTCGCGAGGCCCTGCTGAAAGAGATCGGCACGCTCGAAGGCCGCAAGGAAGGGCTGCTGAGCGACACGGCGGCGCTCGAGTCCCATGTCGAGCACTACCGCTCGCGTCTCGAAGGGGTGAGCGCCGCGATCCGCTCCGTGCTCGACGACCCTGACGCACTGTCGACGCCACCGCACGGGGTGGATCCGTCCCCGACGAGCTCAGCCTTCTACTACACCGGCTCGAACCCGATCGTGAGCAGCGTGGAGACCACCACCCTCGCCTCGACCGAGGCGGTGGAGGTGGTCGTCGTCGACGACAACAGCGACATTCCGCCACCGGAGTTCGTCACGCCCGACGAGGTCGCCCCCGCCGACCCGTGGGCCCCCGGCAGCTGGTCGGAGGTGTCGGCCGTCCTCGACGAGCGCGAGTCCGACGGAAAGCTCTTCGACGATGGGGCCACCGGTTCCGAGAGCGCCTTCGACGAGGTCTTCGAGCCGGCGCCCGCGGCGGAGGAGTCCGTCTCGAGCGTGCAGCCGACGGCGCGCACCTCGGCGCGTGCTTCGGTCGACCAGCCGACCGAAGCGTATGACCTGACCTCAGATCGTTACCTCCGCGACCTCGATGCGGCTGTCAACGACGACGAGCCGGACGACGCGATGAACGCGTTCTTCGAAGCCGAGCCGCAGAGCGGCCGCCGCTTCGGGCGTCGACGCTGAGTCACGTCGCGCCGCCCTTCGCGGGCGAAGCACGTTCGCGTGGCTATGCTGCGGCGCCACCTTTCCCGGCAACCGCGAGGGAGCAGCAGGCCCATGGCCACGAAGAAGCCGACGAAGAAATCGCCGTCCGAAACGACCCCTGCGAAGAAGGCTCCCGCGAAGGCGGCGGCGAAGCCCGCCGCAGCGAAGAAGGCCCCAGCGGCGAAGAAGGCCCCAGCGGCGAAGGCTCCAGCGAAGAGCGCCCCGGCGAAGAAGGCTCCCTCGAAGAGCACTCCCGCGAAAAAGGCTCCCGCAGCGGCGAAAGCACCCGCCGCGGCCAAGCCGGCATTCGATCAGAAGTTTCTCGATGCGCAACGGGCGCTCCTGCTCGAAGAGCGCGAGAACTACACGCGGCAGGCGGATGCGCTGCTCGCCGAAGCGGTGTCGCTCACCGAGGATCGTGAACCGGGCGACGTGCAGTTCGACGAGGAATCGGGTGAAGGCGACACCCTCGCGGTCGAACGAGAACGAGATCTGGCGCTGTCCGCCCAGGCGCGGGCCGCGGTCGAGGAGATCGACGCTGCACTCAAGCGACTCGACGACGGAACCTACGGGATCTGCCGCCACTCGGGCCTGCCCATCCCCAAGGAGCGCCTGAAGGCCATTCCGTGGGCCACCGAACGCGTCGAGTACAAGGTCGGTGGATTCGGTCGTCTCTGAGCCGGTCCACCCGCAGCGCGGGTTGCGACGGGCCTGGTTGGTGGCGACGGTCGGCGTCGCCGTCCTTGTCGCGGATCAGCTCTCGAAATCGTGGGCCGTCGATCGGCTCAGCCCCGAGAATTCCGATGGCATCCACGTCGTCGGTGACCTGTGGTTTCGCCTGGCATTCAACAAGGGCATGGCGTTCAGCCGCTGGCAAGGTGGCGGGCCGATCATCGCCTTGATCGCCGTGGCGATCATCGGTGTCCTGGCCTGGTACGCACGGCTGATCCACCGTCGGCCCCAACTCGTGCTCATCGGTGTGGTGATGGGCGGCGCGGCGGGGAACCTCGTTGATCGGATCGCTCGCTCGGGCGAAGGGTTTCTCGGCGGGCGCGTGGTGGACTTCATCTACGTCGGGTGGTGGCCGACCTTCAACGTCGCGGACGCTGCGATCGTCGTGGGCGGCATCGCCCTGGCGGTGCTGCTGAGCTTCCAGCCCGAGACACCGCCGGACGCGGCGACTTCACCACCGTCGTCCGAGGCGTCCTCCGAGACGTCATCGGACACACCGCCCGGGGTGTCGTCCGAGACGGCATCCGAAGCGCCCTCTGAGTTGCCGCCCGAGACTCCGTGACCGACGAGCTGCTGCCCGCCGCGCTCGACGGCGAGCGCGTGGATCGGGTCGTCGCGATGCTCACCGGCTGCTCGCGCGCCGAGGCCACCGCAGCCATCGAGGTTGGATCCGTCACGTTGGATCGCGTCGTGGTGACCCGTGGAGCAACGCGGGTCCGTGCCGGCCAGCGACTGGTGGTCGAGGGCGATCCGCTGCGACCGCCCGCAGAGATCGAACCCGACCCGTCGGTCGAGTTCGGTGTCGTCCACGAGGACGCGGAGGTGATCGTCGTCGACAAGCCGGCCGGTCTCGTGGTTCATCCCGGGGCGGGCCATCACGGGGCGACGCTCGCGGCGGGGCTCCTCGCCCGCTATCCGGAGCTCCGTGTCGTCGGTGACGACCCGATCCGCCCCGGGATCGTGCACCGCCTCGACAAGGGCACCTCCGGGCTGCTCGTCGTCGCGCGAACCCAGAGCGCATTCGAGTCGCTCGTGGAACAACTGTCGGACCACAGCGTCGATCGGCGGTACCGGGCGCTGGTACACGGCCATCTCGAAACCGCCCGTGGCACGATCGACGCTCCGGTCGGTCGCTCGCGGCGCGACCCGTTGCGGATGACCGTCACCGCGTCCGGTCGTGAGGCCCGCACGCACTACGAGGTGCTCGCCGCCTACGACGATCCGGCTCCGGTCTCCCTGTTGGAATGCCGTCTCGAGACCGGACGAACTCATCAGATCCGGGTCCACCTGCGCTCCATCGGCCGATCCGTCGTCGGTGACGACCTCTACGGCGGTGCACGGGGTCCGTTCCCGATCGAGCGTCCGTTCCTCCATGCCGTGCGGCTCGGCTTCGCGCACCCCGGCGACGGCCGCGACGTGTGGTTCGAATCGCCGCTTCCGGCGGACCTGAACGATCTACTTGCCGGACTTCGTTGAGGCGTCGGGCGCGTCACCCGGCCACGGCGCGGCGCCCCGGGTGATCGCAGCGAGATCCGAGAGCGAGTACCCCTGGAGCAGCTCGCGCATGCGGTCCCCGGCGTCGCCCCAGATCGCCAGCAGCACGCACTGGCCCTCGTGATCACATGCCCCACCAGTGTGGGGGAGGCCGAAGTCTCCGGCCTGGATCGGACCGTCGACCGCCGAGACGATCTCGGCGAGGTTGATCTCCGCGGGCTCGCGTGCCAGGACGTACCCACCGCCGACCCCGCGCTTGGAACGGACGAGGCCCGCCCCTTTCAACGCCAGCAGGATCTGTTCGAGATACGGCTGGGGGAGGCCGGTTCGTTCGGCGATGTCGCGGACCGAGGTCGGTCCTGCGGATTCGTGTAACGCCAGCGAGAGCAGTGCGCGGGCGGCGTAGTCGCCACGGGTCGAGACCTTCACCGCCCGCATCGTACGGTGCCGCTCGTGCTCGCTGGCGCAGTACCGTTGGGTTGAGCAATCCCCGTGGGGGGAGGGAACGAGCAGGACATGACCGTTGACACACGCTTGGTAGTGCCCGATTACGGCGGTGCGTGCGTCTGCAACGTCGCCCCGGCACTCCTCGACGACCCCGATCACCTTCCGGCCTGGTTCCCCGCCGGTGCCGAGGGGGTCGACCAGGTGGTGCTGCTCGTCGTCGACGGCCTCGGCTGGAATCAGCTCCAGGAACGCGCATCGATCGCACCGCATCTGAGCGCCATGTCCGCGGCGCCGATCACCACGGTTTCGCCCACCACCACCGCCACCGCGTTGACCTCAATTGCGACCGGTCGCCCGCCGGGCGAGCACGGGGTCGTCGGCTACCGGATCGCGGTCGGTCGCGACATCCTCAACGTCCTGCGTTGGACGACCTCGCGCGGCGACGCTCGCGACAGCGTCGACCCGCGGCGGATCGGTCTGGTGGAGCCGTTCGGTTCGCAACGGCCGCCGGTGGTCAACCGTGCAGAGGTCGAGTTCTCCGGGTTCACCGAGGCGCACCTCCGCGGTACCCGACACGTCGGGTACCGGATGCCCTCAACGCTCAACGCCGAAGTCGTCCGGCTCCTGCGGTCGGGCGAGCCGTTCATCTACGCCTACTACGACGGCATCGACAAGGTCGCCCACGAGTACGGCCTCGGCGAGCACTACGCCGCAGAACTTCAGGCGATCGACATGATGGTGGCGGCGCTGATCGCTGCGCTGCCGTCAAACGCCGCGCTCGTGATCACCGCCGATCACGGCCAGGTCGAGGTGGCCGGCAACATGATCCGACCGCACCCCGAAGTGCTGAGCCACACCGACTTCCAATCCGGCGAGGGCAGGTTCCGCTGGCTGCACGCCGTTGCCGGCGCCCGCGCCGACCTGCTCGACGCGGCGTCTCGTCACCATGGCGAGGTCGCCTGGGTGATGTCGCGGGAGCAGATCGTGAGCGACGGATGGTTCGGCCCGAAGGTCGTACCGGAGGCACTCGAACGACTCGGCGATGTCGCCATCGTTGCCCGGGAGCCGGTCGCGTTCGAAGATCCGGCCGACACCGGCCCCTTCGTCCTGATCGGCCGTCACGGTTCGATGACCGCTGACGAGGTGCTCGTTCCGCTCTTGGTCGCGCGGGGCTGACCCGGCTCTAGTCTGACGCCGATGTCCGATCCCTCGATTCCCATGTCTTCGCCGGTCGCCCCGTCCCCCGAGGTGCTCGCGCCGGACCGCGTCGCGGCGCCCACGGACGACGGCTCCGACGCTCCCGCGGACGAGATCGAATCGCCCGGAAAGATCATCCGGATCGGCGCGATGGTGAAGCAACTGCTCGAGGAGGTTCGCAACACGACCCTCGACGAGGCGGCTCGTGATCAACTCCGCGACATCTACGAGAACTCGCTCGCCGAACTGCGCACGGCGATCTCTCCGGAACTGGCAGGCGAACTCGACCGTCTCGCACTCGACTTCGACGACGAGACGGTGCCCTCCGAGGCACAACTCCGGATCGCCAAGGCGCAGCTCGTGGGGTGGCTCGAGGGCCTCTTTCACGGCATTCAGGCAGCGTTGGTTGCCCAACAGCTCGCTGCACGTCAGCAGCTGGAAGGGATGCGGGCACAGATCGGCCCGGGCGAACTGCGCCCTGATGGCCCAAGTCGCAATGCGGGTACCGGCGCCGGTCCGGGCGGCGGCTACCTCTGAGTTCGTCCGACAGCGTCGGTGTCCCGAGCCGAGCGGCGCACGGTCGCCGTGGCGCGCGCGATACTCGGAATCACACCTCTGTAAGCCCCGGCGGGGCCTGATTCGGCCCGAAGCCGGGAGCGTGCGGAATCATGGCTGACTCCTTCGTCCATCTCCATCAACACACCGAGTACTCGATGCTCGACGGCGCCGCCCGTATCGGTGACGTCGTCGCGAAGGCCGCTGCCGACGGGCAGCCGGCGCTCGGAATCACCGATCACGGCAACATGTACGGCGTCTTGGACTTCTACCAGGCGTGCCGGAGCCACGAGATCACCCCGGTCATCGGCTTCGAGGCCTACATGGCGCACGATCACCGCAGCGAACGCCCGGCGCGCCGCGGAAAGATGGACGACACCGGTGGCGAGGCGGGCGCGGGCCGCAAGGCCTACTACCACCTCACCCTGCTTGCCGAGAACAACGTCGGCTACAAGAACCTCATCCAGTTGGCCTCACGGGCCTTCCTCGAGGGCTACTACATGAAGCCGAAGGTCGACTGGGACATCCTCGCCGAGCACTCCGAGGGAGTCATCGCGACCACGGGATGCCTCGGCGGACACGTGTTGCAGTCCCTGATGAACGGCAGTTTCGACGCCGCGCTCGAAAAGGCGGCACGCCTCCAGGACATTTTCGGCCGCGACAACCTTTTCGTGGAGATCCAGGACCACGGCATTCCCGAGCAGCATCAGACCAACCCCGATCTCCTGCGGATCGCGAAAGCGATCGGTGCGCCGCTGCTGGCGACCAACGACAGCCACTACGTCGATCGTCACGACGCCGTTGCCCACGACGCGCTCCTGTGCGTCCAGACCGGATCGCTCATGAGCGAGGCCGACCGGTTCAAGTTCCATGGTGACGACCACTACCTCAAGTCCGCCGCCGAGATGCGCAACCTCTTCGCCGAGGTCCCTTCGGCGTGTGACAACACGCTGTGGATCGCGGAGCGGGCGAACGTCGAGATCGAGTTCGGCAAGGTCGAGCTGCCGAACTTCCCCCTGCCCGAAGGCTTCGGGAGCGACACGGAGTATCTCCGCCACCTCACCCTCGACGGCGCTCGTCAGCGATGGGGGAGCGACCTGCCCGCCGAGGTGTCGGACCGCCTTGCGTACGAGCTCAAGGTCATCGACGACATGGGCTTCAGTTCCTACTTCCTCATCGTGTGGGATCTCATCCGTTTCGCCCGGGACAACAGCATCCGGGTCGGCCCCGGCCGTGGTTCTGCTGCGGGGTGCGCCGTCGCCTACTGCTTGCGGATCACCGACCTCGACCCGATCCGCTACGACCTGCTCTTCGAACGGTTCCTCAATCCGAGTCGCGTCTCGATGCCCGACATCGACATGGACTTCGACTCACGCCGCCGTGACGACATGATCCGCTACGCGGCGCAACGCTACGGCCGCGACCGCGTCGCGCAGATCGTCACGTTCTCGACGATCAAGGCCCGTGCGGCGGTGCGCGACGCGGCGCGGGTGTTGGGCAAGCCGTACGCGGTCGGCGATCGGGTCGCCAAGGCGATGCCGCCGCTCATCATGGGGCGCGACACACCGCTGCGGGCGTGCTTCGAGATGGAGCCGAAGTACGAGGACGGCTACAAGATGGCGGCGGAGCTCCGCGCCATGTACGACGCCGATCCCGACGCGCGTGAGGTCATCGACGTGGCAAAGGGCCTCGAGGGCCTGCGCCGTCAGGACGGCATCCACGCTGCGGCGGTCGTGATCACCCGCGATCCGCTCACCGACTACCTCCCCGTGCAGCGCAAGCCCGAGTCAGGCCAAGACCCCCAAGACGCTCCCGTCGTCACGCAGTACGAGATGCACGGCGTCGAGGACCTCGGCCTGCTGAAGATGGACTTCCTGGGTCTGCGCAACCTCGACGTCATCAGCGACACCCTGGCGCTCATCGAGCGGACCCGCGGCGAAGTCGTCGACATCGACCACGTTCCCCTCGACGACGCCGCCACGTACGAACTGCTCGCCCGCGGCGACACCATCGGCGTGTTCCAACTCGAGGGCACCGCCATGCGCGACCTCATCCGGCGCCTGATCCCCACGACCTTCGAAGACGTCGCAGCGCTCGTGGCGCTGTATCGGCCGGGCCCGATGTCGGTGAAGATGCACACCGACTACGCCGACATCAAGAACGGCCGCAAGCCGGTCAGCTACTTCCACCCCGACGCCGAACAGCTCCTCGGCGACACCTACGGCCTGATGATCTACCAGGAGTCGGTGATGCGCGTCGCGCAACACTTCGCCGGCTACTCACTCGCCGAGGCCGACAACCTGCGCAAGGCGTGCGGCAAGAAGATCCGCGAGCTCATGGCCAAGGAGCGTGCGGGGTTCGTCGCCGGCGTCGAGTCGCAGGGCTACGGCGATGCGCTCGGCACGCAGTTGTTCGACATCATCGAACAGTTCGCCGACTACGCGTTCAACAAGAGCCACAGCTACGGGTACGGCTACGTCTCCTACCAAACCGCGTACCTGAAGGCGAACTATCCGACCGAGTACCTCTCGTGTCTGTTGACGAGCGTCAAGACGAACCTCGAGAAGGCGGCGGTCTACCTCGCCGAGTGCCGCACGATGGGCATCGAGGTCACCGTGCCCGACATCAACCGGGCCGAGGCCGACTTCGCGCCGGTCGGCGACCAGATCGTCTTCGGCCTCTCGGCGGTCCGCAACGTCGGGGAGGGCATCGTCGAGCTCATCCTCGACGCACGCCGGGAGGGCGGCCCCTTCACCGACTTCTACGACTTCTGTCAGCGGGTCAACACCCAGGCGTTGAACAAGAAGACCGTCGAGTCGCTGATCAAGGCGGGGGCGTTCGATTCGCTCGGCCACCCGCGCCAAGGGCTCTCCCTGGTCTTCGAGCAGATCGTCGATCAGACCGTCGCCCGGCGCCGCGAACACGACATGGGCGTCATGTCGCTGTTCGGTTCCGGCGACGGCGCACCGGCCTTCGACGAGCGCGTGCCGATCCCCGATACCGAGTTCGCGAAGCGGCCCCGCCTCGCGTTCGAAAAGGAGATGCTGGGCCTGTACGTCTCAGACCATCCGCTGATGGGGGCCGAGGCGGCGTTGCGTCGACGGACCGACTGTCTCATCTCCGATCTTGCGGATCTCGACGACGGTGTGCAGCGGACCCTCGGCGGCGTCGTGACCGCGGTGCAACGCAAGTGGACCAAGGCGGGCGACCTCATGGCGGTGTTCACCCTCGAAGACCTCCAGTCCTCGATCGAGGCGATGGTGTTTCCCAAGACCATGGCGCATGTCGGCCACCTCCTCGAGGACGATGTCGTGGTGCTCGTCGAGGCGAGAGTCGACAAGCGTGACGAGTCGCCGAAGCTGATCGTCCGCAACGTGGAGCTCTTCGAGCCGACCCTCGACCTGGCCCCACCGCTTCGGATCCAGCTCCACCCCAACGTCCTCTCCGACGATGTCGTGGGTCGGTTGCGCGGTCTGCTGAGCGAGTTCCCCGGCTCGTCCGAGGTGTTCATCCATCTCGGTGAGCGTCAGATCATCCGGCTGCCCGACGAGTTCACCGTCGACGCCACCGGTGGGCTCGTCGGAGAGCTGCGGGTGTTGTTGGGTGCCGAAGCGGTGCGGATGAACTGAGCCGCCCCGGCCGACTTGAACTGCCGGCGCGCGAGCCAGTGAACTAGTGGGGCCACAACTGCACCCAAACACCGGGGGATCCATGGCGCTCGTTGCCACCACCAAGGATTGCACGCAGCTCGGAGACTCAGAGCTGGCCGAGATGGCCGACCTGTGCGCGGAGGGTCCGGGACGTTACGAGATCGGGACGCTCAACAAGCAGGCGGAGGCGTGGGTGCTGTGCACGCAGGTGCGAGACGGCAACGCATTGCGCGGGTTCTCCTTCTCGACGCTCGAACGCATCGGTGGGACGCCCGCGGTGCTGTTGGGTCTCGCGCACGTCAAGCGCCACTCCCGGCGCGACGCTGCACTCAAGGCGATCATGGCCGACAACTACCGCCGCGCGTTGATGGCGTTCCCCGATGAGGACGTCCTCGTCGGTACCCGGTTCAACCGGCCCGACGGTTTCGAGGCGTACAAAGTCCTCGTCGACCAGATCCCCCGCCCGGGCCACAAGGCCTCCGGGGAGGAGCGGGCCTGGGGCCGCCGCCTGGCGAAGCGCTTCGGTGTCGACGGCTCCTACGACGATCAGGGTTTCGTCGTCGCCGGTGACGGCTCGTATCCGCTCGTGTTGGACCACGAGTCGCTCAAGCCCGAGAAGCTTGACGCCGACACGGCCAAGCTGTTCACGGTGTTGAACGCCAAGCAGGGCGACGCCCTGATCACCTTCGGCTGGATCATGGCCGAAGAGCTGCTCAAGTTCGCCTGACCCCGCGTGGGGAGTCCGTCAGCCGAGGGACCTCCGAGCTTCGCTCGGACCTTGGCGGCGCGGCGGTCGTGTCGTAGCTATCGCACCACCCCGATTCCCGAGGACGTCCTGGCGCGCGTGCTCGCCGCAGCGTCGCGCGCGCCGAGCGCCGGCAACACGTGGGCGCTCGACCTGGTTGTGATCCGGGATCCGGCTCGGTACTGGGACGTCACCCTCCCGGCAGGGCCGCGTCGAGCGGGCTTCCGGTGGCAGGGCCTGCTCGCCGCTCCAGTGCTCGTCGTGCCGGTCGTGGATCCCGACGCCTACCCCCGTCGCTACGCCGAAGCCGACAAGGCGGCAACGGGACTCGGAGCGGGGACCGAGGCCTGGCAGGTTCCCTACTGGTGGGTGGACGGCGGCGCGGCGGTGATGGCGATGTTGTTGACGGCGACAGCGGAGGGACTCGGCTCCCTGTTGTTCGGCCAGTTCGGCCACGAAGCGGCGCTGCGTGTGGCACTGGGGATTCCCGACGGACGACGAGCGCTCGGCACCATCGCCCTTGGATGGCCCGACGACTCCGACCCGCGGTCACGCTCGACGGCGCGGGGACGGCCGTCCTCGTCGAGCTACGTCCACGACGGCGGGTGGTGAATCGCTCCGTCACGGAAGTCGCACCCCGTCGAGCGGAGTAGGGTCGCTCCGCCGTCGGGTGACGGCGAAGCGTTTCCGGGGAGGGCTCCAGCGTGCAAAAGTTCTGGTCGTATCTCGCCGTCCAGTTGGGCAAACACGCGGGGATCGTGTCGGTCGTCGGTTTGGCGGTCACGCTGGGGTTGGGCCTGGGGATCACGCAGCTCAAGTTCGCGACCGGCCAGGACAGCTACCTGAACAAGAGCGAACAGATCTACAAGGACAACGTCGCCTATCAGCGGCTCTTCGGCGGCCAGGCGATGTTGTCGGTGATCTCGATGACCGACGGCCACAAGGTCGAAGAACTGTTCGACGCCGCCGGCCAGGAACGTTTCCGGCGAATGGCCAAAGAGCTGACCACCGGCAAGGACGCGCCGACCCAGAACGTCATCACCCCTCTGACGGCGCTCGAGTTCTCCAACAACCTCGTCACCGCCGACGGCGGGATCACCAACAGCGTGGCCGGCAAGGCACTGCTCGGTGCGGCGAACGCGGCGACGGCGTCGGGTGACACCGCCGCCGGCGAGGCGCGCCTCGCGGACTCGCTCACCACGCTCGGGCGAGTCAACGCGGTGCCCGAAGCGCAGCGCACGCTCGACAACCCCGAGTGGGTGAAGTTCCTCCTCTACGACAACCAGGGCAACGTTCGCAAGGCGCTCAAGCCGTTCTTCGCGAACGACCACACTGCACAGGTCATCTCGCGGCTCCACGGCAACCAGTCGATCGATGTCGAGGGCGAGGAGGCCGGCGCGGTACAAGCGTCCGCGAAGCGGAACCTCGTCTTCGACAACGCAAAGGTGACCACCACCGGGGCATCGGTGTTGTTGCGTGACATCAACCACTATCTGCGTGGCGGCATGTTGACCCTCGGCGGGATCGCGGTGGCGATCATGGTCGTGATCCTCCTGCTGCTCTTCAGCGTGCGATGGCGACTGCTCCCGCTCCTGGTGGTGCTCGTCGGCTGTATCTGGGCGTTCGGTCTCGCCGGGTATCTGGGGATCCCACTCACGATCGTCACCATCGCCGGGCTGCCGGTGTTGTTGGGCGTCGGGATCGACTACGCGATCCAGATGCACGCCCGCGTCGAGGAGGAGGTCATCCTCGACCGGTCGCCGGCTCCCATCCAGGAAACCGCCCGCAACCTGGGGCCGGCCCTGTTGGTGGTGACCTTCGACGCGATCTTCGCGTTCGTGGCCCTGCGCTTCGCAAAGGTGCCGATGATCCGCGAGTTCGGTCTCCTGCTCGCCGTCGGGATCGCGGTCATCTGCTTCGGCTCCATCATCATTCCCCTCGCCACGCTTGGGATCCGCGAGTACAAGAGCCCGACGAAGGGCAAGGACTTCCGTGAGGGGGCGCTGGGCCGATTCGTCGTGAAGCTCGGCGCACTGCCGGCTCGAGCCGCGATTCCGCTGGTGGCGCTCAGCATCGGGGTGTTCGCCTGGGGCATCCTCGTCGAGGGCGACCTCGTCATCCAGACCGACCCGGTGAAGTGGGTCAACCAGTCCTCGCAGGTCATCCACGATCTCGACACCATCGAGGACGAACTCGGCGGCGCCAACGAAATGGGCGTCTACATCCAGGGCGATCACGACCTCCTCAGCGACCAGGCCACGATCGACTACGTGGACGCGTTCGAACGAAAGTTCGCGACGGATCGGCGTGTCGTGTTCGCGACCAGCCTGCTCACCACCGTGCGCGACCTGATGTATGTGCCGGGGACGCCCGACGCGACGCCGACGGCGGCCGATCTGCAGGGGGCCTACGAGGTTGCGCCGCGCGACATCCAGTTGTCGGTCGTGGCGGACGGGGGCCGGGCGCTCAACACGGTGTATCTCACCGTTCCGGGTTCGCTGAAGCGTCAGGAGGGCCTCGTCAACGCGATCCGAGCCGATGTCCGGGCGAACCGACCGCCCGAGCAACTGAAGCTCACGCCCTCGGGCCTCGCGGTCGTGGGTGTCGGCCTGCTGAACAACCTGGAGTCGAACCGGATTCTGCTGACCTACCTGTCGATCGCGTTCGTCGGTCTGTTCCTGGCGGTGCGGTTGCGGTCGGTCGTTCGTTCCCTGTTGTCGCTGGTCCCCGTGTTGATTGCGGTCGGCTTGTCGTCAATCCTCGCGTGGGCGCTCGGTTGGCAGCTCAGTCCGATGACCGCGGTGGGTGGTCCGTTGGTGGTGGCGATCTGCACCGAGTTCACCTCGCTGATCCTGTTGCGTTTCATCGAGGAACGCGACCGAGGCGAGGCACCACGTGAAGCGGTCGACGTCACCGCCTCGCGGACCGGGCGCGCCTTCGTGGTTTCCGGTCTGACGGCGATCTCGGGCGTTGCGGTGCTCTCGCTGTCGTCGCTGCCGCTCCTGCACGACTTTGGTCGCATCGTTGCGATGAACGTTGCCGTCGCGCTGCTCTCCGCGCTCGTGGTCCTGCCGCCGATGCTCGTGTGGGCCGACAGTGGGAAGCACCCGTGGGTGTCGCGGGGGATGTTGAAGCACCGTCACGATGTGGCGTCGGTGCCGACCGACTACCAGCCGGCCGGCGGGCCTCCCGCCTCTTGATCCGGGCGGAGCTGCGCCGGCGTCACGCGCCGGACCACACCAGGCCGATCAGGCCGGCGAGGATGATCGCCGAGCAGACGAGCCGGCGGCGGCCCATGTGCTCGTGCAGCAGCAGCCATCCGGCGAGCGCGGCGAGCACCACCGACGACTCGCGCAGCATCGTCACATACCCGACCGGTGCGTGACGGATCGCGACGAGCACGAGCGTGTAGGCGGCGACGCCGGCGATCCCCGAGAACAGGTACCGCCCGCCACGCTGAGGGATCGATGCGAGCAGCTCACGGCTCCTGCCGCGTGCGACGCCGAGCGCTCCGATCGACACGCCGGTGCACGCCAACAGCGCTACTCCGTAGGACTGTCCGCTGGTCGCGATCCGAGCGCCGTGGGCGTCGATGACCGTGTACGAGCCGATCGTGACGGCGGTGAAGGCGGCCGAAACGAAGGAGTGTCGGCTTGGTCGCGTTCCGACGAGGGCGGCCAACCCGGCGGCGACGACGGCGATCGCGATCCACGCTGCGAGACCGAGATGGTCCCCGAGGAACGCCACCCCGCCGACGGCGGCGACGATCGCGCCGCCGCCGCGTGCCAAGGGGTAGGCGAAGGAGAAATCCCCGTGCTCGTAGGCACGGATCAGGCCCGCCACGTATCCGACGTGCACCGTTGCGGACAGGGCGAGCCACGGGAGCGTGTCGAGGCCGGGGAGGCCGACGAGCGCGAGCAGGGCGGCGGAAACGACGCCGCCGAGGACGAACTGTCCGACGAGCGCGAGCTCACGGTCGTCCGCGGTCTTGGCGATGAGGTTCCACGAGGCGTGGAGCGCGGCCGCGGCGATCGCGAGGAGGGTCGCCGTCAGCACGGGCGCGACACTACGGCCCCCCAGCCGCGGCGCCGATACCGAGCGCGGGGTTACCCGACGTCGAGGTCGAGGCCGATCGGGTTGA
>JAKOVA010000053.1 GCA_029782335.1 Actinomycetes bacterium
TACCAGGGCCGACCGCGGCGACACGCTCGACAGTTCCCGCACACCGCCCGCCAGTTGAGGATGACGAAGTCGCCGGGCGCAACATCGGTGACGCCACCGCCCACCGTCTCGACGACACCGGCGGCCTCATGACCCAACAGGAAGGGGAACTCGTCGGAAATCCCACCTTCGCGGTAGTGGAGGTCGGTGTGACACACCCCGCACGCCTGCACTGCGACGACGACTTCGCCTGGGCCGGGATCGGGGATCAGCACGGTCTCGATGGCGACGGGCGCACCCGGCTCCTTGGCGACGATTCCTCTGACCTCTTGCATCGACCCATCATGCCGCCCGGAACCCGAGCGCGCTCGGACGCGTCGTCGGCCCGTCCGTCACCGAGTGCCGCGGATCAGCCGAGCAGACTGGCTGCCTCCGCAGCGTCCTGCAGCGTCGTCCGCGCCAGTTCCGGCAGCGACTCCCGAGGAACTCCGAGCGCTTCGATTCGGTCGATTCGCTCCGCCGACCATTCCGACTCGGGAAGTACGACGAGGTGCGCCACCGCATCACCCGCGAGGAGCACCCGGTCCAGGGGCGTCTCACCGACACCGGCATCGTGGTGGGCGGCAACCGCAGCCACGAATGCGGAGGGAAAGTTCCAACCGGCGAGCACCCGCGCTGCCGCCTCCGCGTGGCTCATCCCGAACTCCGCAAGTTCCTGCGCACACAGCAGGGAGGTGTCGTCCTCCTCTTCGATCAACGCGGCGTGAGTTGCCGGGTCGACCGTGTGGAGGATGGCCGAGCCGATGTCGTGGAGCAGGCCGAGCGAGAAGGCATCCCCGCGAACCACGCCGAAACGTCCCGCCATTACGGCGCACGCCGACGCGGTCACAGAGGCGTGCTGCCAGAAGCTCGGCGGAACCGGAGTCTTGTGATTGCGCAGACCCGACGCCAACAGGACGGCGATCGAACGGATCGCGGAGAACCCGACGAGGCTCACCGCGACCTGCGTCGAGCTCACCCGCTCCGACATTCCGAACGCGGCAGAGTTCGCGAGCCGGAGCACCTGGGCTGTCAGCATGGGGTCGACGTCGATGGCCGTCGCGACCGCTCGGGCGTCGGAATTCGGGTCGTCGGTCACCACCAGGACACGCGCCGCCGCCGGCCGCGACGCCCGGACCTCCTCGAGTGCCCGCTCCAGGTCTCGGGCGCGATTCGGGTTGGGGGTAGTCAAGACGAGAGACATCGAACACTCCGATCCGCGGCGCGTCGGCCGCGTGACTCCATCGGTGCCGAAGCCACCGACCTTGAGTGCCTCGGCGAGCGCTTCGTACCATTCAGCCCATGCGGGGACATCTGATTCGGTGGTTGGCGGCTGCAGCGGCGGCCACGTCGCTCGGTGCATGCAGTGCAGTGCCACAGCCTCTCGTGACGTTCCCGACCGGGTCCGGTGACACGGTGATCACATCGGAGCCCGACATCGTCGGACCACTCCGCCTCGAGGGCCGGCGACTCGTCGACGCGACCGGCCGCGTCGTGATCATCCACGGCGTGAACTCGGTGCAGAAGTCGCCCCCCTACATTTCCCCGCTCGAGGACGGCTGGCTGGGCCCGAGTGATTTCGAGTCCTTCGATCGCGACGGGCTGACCGGCGTTCGTCTCGGCGTACGCCCCGAAGCGCTCATGCCCGAGCCCGGCGTGATCGACACGGCGTATCTCGAGCAGGTGGCGGCGGTGGTGGATCGCCTCGCCGAGAACAACATGTGGGTGCTGCTGGACCTCCACCAGGACGTCTTCACCGGGATGCCCTCGTGGGCAACGTTGCCGGCGGCGGCCCAGCTCTCCGACGAGGCGCCGGAGTTCCTGAAGCCGATCGGCTGGTCCGCCTCGTACTTCAGTCCGCGTTCGCTCCGACAGTGGGGCGACTGGTGGTCGAACGGCCGCCTCGCCGGAGGCCGGGGCGTCGTTGATGCGTTCGGCGACGGCGTCGAAGCGGTTGCGGCACGTTTCGCGAACTCCCCCAACGTCATCGGCCTGGATTTGCTGAACGAGCCGTTTCCCGATGAAGCGCACCTCGCCGCCTGCCTCGCCGGCGACTGTCCCGCGCTCGACAAGCTGATGTCGGCACGGTTCACCGAGCTGACGAACCGGGTGCGTGACGTGGCCCCGACGATGCCGGTCTGGTGGGAGCCGGTCACGCTGTCGGTGCTCTCCCCCGTTCCCCACCTCGACATCTCCGGCGTCCACGAAGGGCCCAACGGCAAGCAGGTCGGCGTCTCGTTCCACACGTACTGCCTCGGAACCGACGCCGGTGAACCAGAGGCCCCCAGCGCGATCGAAGTCGGCCTGTGCAACCCGGCGTACCAGCGGGCGTTCGACCACGCGCGGGGCCTCTCGCGGAAGTGGGATGCGCCGGCGATGATGACCGAGTTCGGGGCCTCAGCGAGTCCGTTGAACGTCACCGAACCGGCACGCCTCGCGGACTCCGACCTCGTGTCGTGGTTCCACTGGCACCACCCCTTCGGCGGCACGGTCGAGGCGCCCGAAGTCGTGCGCACCCAGCTCGTCCGCACCTATGCGCAGGCCACCGCCGGGGTCCCCCTCGAGGCTCGGTTCAGTCCCGCGACGGGGCGCTTCCGCTTCCGCTATCAGCCCGATCCGTCGATCGCGGCGCCGACGAGCATCGTCGTGCCCGAAGCGCAGTACCCGAACGGGTATCGCGTCAGCGTGGTGGGCGGAACGGTTACCTCGGTCCCCAACGCGGGACATCTCACCGTGGTCGCGGATCCCGCCGCCACCGAGGTGACCGTCGAGGTCACGCGAGCCTCCTGAGGCCTCAACGACCGCGCCTCACTCGACCCGCCGTGTCGAGTCACAACCCCTGAAACGTGCACATCTCCGCTCGGATCGCGGCGAGAATCCTCCGATGGCCACCAGACACGCCCAGGACGAACGCGCCGCACTGTGCGAGCTTTTCGACGAACTCGGCCCGGATGCACCAACCCTGTGCGAGGGCTGGACCACCCGCGACCTCGCCGCCCACCTCGTCATCCGCGAGCGGCGACCCGACGCCGCCATCGGGATCCTCCTCCCATTCGCCGCTGCCTACAGCGAGCGCGTGCGCCACAAGGTGGCCGATAGTGATTGGCCAACGTTGGTCGGCGCCGTCCGCAACGGCCCGCCCGCCTACTTCCCGACGCGGATCGCTGCGATCGACGAACTCGCGAACACGAACGAGTTCTTCGTCCATCACGAAGACGTCCGCCGTGCTCAACCTGCGTGGCAGCCCCGGGATCTCGACGACGGGCTCAACGAGGCGCTGTGGTCGGCGTTGTGCCGGATCGGGCGACTGACGCTACGACGAGCGGGAGTCGGAGTGGTCCTCGACGACAGCAACGGCCGTCGCCGGAGGCTCATCGACCGCGAACCGGCCGTAGAGCTTCGTGGTCCCGTGGGAGAACTCGTGCTGTTCGCGAACGGGCGGCAGGCCCACGCACAGATCGACATCGACGGACCGGCGACGGCCGTCGAGCGAATCCGCAACGCTCACCTCGGGATCTGACCCGCCTCGACCGGCACCCGCGGTCGGCTACTTGTAGCGCAGCACGCCCCGGATGTTCTTGCCGTCGCGCATGTCGGCGTAGCCCTGGTTGATCTCGCTCAGTTCGTACTCGCGGGTCACCATCCCAGCGAGGTCGAGCTGGCCGGAGCGGTACAGCTGGGTGAGGCGCGGGATGTCCGACTGCGGGTTGGCGGAGCCGAAGATCGTGCCGACGAGCTGCTTTTCCATCAACGTGAGGTCGACGAGCGAGAGTGAGACCTCGGTCTCGTTCACCGAGTGGACGTTGGTCACCACGCAGCGACCGCGCTTCGCCAGCAGCGTCATGATCGCCGCGACCTGATCGCCCTGGCCGACGCCCATGCAGCAGATGATCTTGTCGCACATGCGCCCCCACGTGACCTGCTGGATGAGAGCGAACGCGTCGCCGATGCTCGAGGCAAAGTGGGTGGCGCCGAAGGACTGGGCGAGTTCCTCCTTTGCCGCCACCGGGTCGATCGCGAAGATGTTGCGGGCCCCGGCGAGGCGGGCGCCCTGAACCGCCGCCGCGCCGATACCGCCGATGCCGATCACCGCCACGTTGTCGCCGGGCCGCACATCGCCGGCGTACACCGACGACCCCCACCCGGTGGTCACCCCGCATCCCAGCAGGCAGGCGAGCTCCAGGGGGATGTCGTCCTCGATCTTCACACACGACATCTCGTTGACCACCGTGTGTTTGGCGAAGGTCCCGAGACACACCATCGTCCACAGGTCCTGACCGCGGGCGTGATGGCGCGTCGTGCCGTCGAGTTGTACGCCCACCAGCAGCGCCGCCCCGTTGTCGCACAGGTTCGAATGCCCGTCCGCGCACGACGGGCAGTGGCCGCATGCGGGAACGAAGCTGAACACCACGTGGTCGCCCGGCTTCACACGGGTGACGCCTTCACCGACCTCCATCACCACGCCGGCACCCTCGTGCCCACCGACGAGCGGCGTCACGACGGGCAGGTCGCCGGTCACCCCGTGCTCGTCGGAATGGCACATCCCCGACGCCGTCAGCTCGACGAGCACTTCACCGGCCTTCGGTGGATCGAGTTCGATCTCCTCCACGCTCCACGGTTCGTGCGGTGCCCACAGGATTGCGGCTTCGGTCTTCATGGAGTGACTCCCCTTCCGTGTCACGTCGTCGTCCGACGTCGCGGCCGCGGGATGCTATCGACGCGCGCCCGGCACCGGAGAAACGGGTACCGTCCGGGGCCGTGGCAAGCATCTGGCAACTCATCGAAGCGCGCGCCGCCGATTCGGCTGACCGCACCCTGCTGATCGCCGAGGACGACTCGCGAATCACCTACGGCGAGTTCCGCGAGCGCGCCGAGCGCGTCGCCGCGGGCCTCGCGGGCCTCGGCGTGGGCGAGGGAACCCGCGTCACCTGGCAGCTTCCGTCGCGCATCGACAGCGTGGTCGCGTCCGCAGCACTGGCACGCCTCGGAGCCGTGCAGTGCCCGGTGTTGCACCTTTACCGGGAAAAGGAGCTCGGCTTCGTGATGCGTCACACCGCGGCGGAGTTCGTCATCACCCCTGGAGAGTGGAAGGGCTTCGACTTCCGCGCGATGACCGACGGTCTCGCGGCACAGATGGACCCGGCGCCGGTGGTTCTGTCGGTGGGCGAGTTGCCCGAGGGTGACCCCGCGACCTTGCCGCCGCCCCCCTCCTATCCCGACGGCGACGAACCGATCCGCTGGATCTACTCCACTTCTGGCACCACGTCAGATCCCAAGGGCGTGCAGCACACCGACGGCACGTTGCTCGCCGGCGGCAGAGGCCTGGCCGATGCACTCGAGATGGGCCCCGACGACGTCGGCTCCATCGCCTTCCCCTTCGCCCACATCGCTGGGCCCGACTACCTGATCATGATGCTGTACACCGGCATGTCCGCATGCATCGTGGAGGCGTTCGTGCCCGACGCTGCGGTGGCCTTCTACGCCCGCAACGGCGTGACGATGGCTGGTGGGGCGACGGCCTTCTACCAGATGTTCCTCGCCGAGCAGCGCAAGCAGCCAGGCACCCCGATCATCCCCACGCTGCGGGCACTGTCGGGAGGCGGCGCCGCGCTGCCTCCCGAGCTGTACCGCGAGGTGCGAGACGAAATGGGCCTCAAGGCGTGCCACGGCTACGGCATGACCGAGATCCCGATGATCACCCAGGGTTCGCCGTCCGACACCGACGAGCAGCTCGCCCACACGACGGGCAAGCCGGTCACCGGTGCAGTCGTGCGAATCGTCGCTGAGGACGGTAGCGAGGCACCGCAGGGCACCGACGGCGAGGTGCGGGTGAAGGGCCCGATGGTCACCAAGGGCTACACCAACCCGGAGCTGACCGCGGAAGCGTTCGACGAGGACGGGTGGTTCCGCACCGGCGACGTGGGGCACATCCGCCCAGACGGCCACGTCGTCCTGACGGGCCGGCTCAAGGACATCATCATCCGCAAGGGCGAGAACATCTCGGCGAAGGAGATCGAGGATCTGCTCTACGCGCACCCGAAGGTGGCCGACGTGGCGGTGATCGGACTGGTCGACCGTGAACGCGGCGAACGGGTCTGCGCCGTGGTGGAGCGCGTCGTCGGCAGCGACGACGACCTGACCTTCGACGAGATGGTCGTGTATCTCAGCGAGGCCGGACTCACGAAGTTCAAGACGCCCGAGCAGCTCGAGGTCGTCGACGCACTGCCCCGCAACGAGACGCTGCGCAAGGTGCTCAAGTACAAGCTGCGCGAGACATTCGCCGACAAGCCCTGGCCGTGACCCCGACGGAGCCGACGCCCGCGGCGGGACCGATCACACCGCGGGATGGCCGTCCGCGATGTCTCGCAGCTCCTTCTTCGAGATCTTCCCCAACTCGGCGGTCGGGAACTCGTCGAGGAAATACACCGCTCGCGGCACCTTGAAGTCCGCGAGATTCGTGCGACACGCCTCGATGATCGCGGCGGCCATCTCATCCTCGGGTGCCGCCGCCGCGTTCCGGATCACGAACGCGACCGGCACCATGTCGAGCATCTCGTGTCGCTTCGCAACGACGGCGATGTCGTCGATCCCGGGAACGGTCCGGCACACGTCCTCGACCTCGCGTGCCGAGACGTTCTCGCCGCCGACCTTGAGCGCGTCCTTGTCGCGGTCGCAGTAGAAGAGGTTGCCGTCCGCCTCGAGGCGAACCACGTCACCGGTACGGCACCAGCCGTCCTCAGTGAACATCTTCTCGTTCGCCTCGGGGTTGTTCAGATACTCGAGGAAGACCTGGATGCCGCGGGTACCGCGGATCCACAGCTCGCCCATCTCCCCGACCTCTGCGAGACGCCCGGTTTCGTGGTTGACAACGAGGTACTCGTAGCCGGGTGCGACCTTGCCCATCGCCATCTCCGGGTAGGTCTCGTAGGGCGAGGACCGCACACAGTGGGTGACGAGTTCGGTCATCCCGTACGCCGCGATGACCCGCATCCCCATCATCTGGTCCAGCACCGGCATGATCAGGCCGAACACGCCCACCTTGACGGTGTGGCCCTCGGGGATCCCCTGTTCGAAGGCCGCCTTGATCACGAACGGGATCAGCGAGATGTGGGTCACCGAGTGTTCCGCGATCGTCGGCCACATGCGGCTCGCCGAGAACTTCGGCTGCAACACGACCGTTCCGCCGGCCCCCAGCACCGTCCAGATCGCCCATCCCTGGGTGTTCACGTGGAAGAACGGGAGGAACGCCAGGTAGGTGTCATCGGGGCCGAAGTCGATGTTCGTGGGGTTCACCTTCGCCGCCCACAGCACGTTCCCATGGCTGTGCACGACCGCCTTCGGCTTCGATGTCGTCCCCGAGGTGAACAGGATGCCGACCGGCCGCAGCGGGTCCCGCTCGAGGGTGGGGAGATCATCGGGCGCTGCGTAGAGCGAGTCGAAACCGTCGCGGCCGTGGTTCTCCTCCTCGGCTGACGGCGCGTCGCCGGAGTTGTCAGCCGTGACGACGATGAACTCGAGTGCCGGGCCGGCTTCCGCCACCAGGGCCGCGTAGCGGGGTTGGGTGATGGCCGCCTTCGCCCTCGAGTGCTCGATGAAGTACGCGACCTCGGCGGCGACCGATCGGGTGTTGGTGGTGACGGTGATCCCACCGAGGCGAGCCACCGCGTACCAGGCGATGACGGCCTCAGGACAGTTGTCGGCATGAATGAGGACGGTGTCGCCCTCGCCGATCCCCCGGGAGTGCAGGCCCGCCGCGACGGCTCGGGTGGCATCCGCGAACTCCCGGTAGGTCCACGTGCGGCCCGCTCCGTCCCGAGGCGCCCAGACGAGGAACGGGTGGTCGCCGCGGTGCTCGGCCCGGTGGTCCAACAACCAGCCGACGTCTTGGCCGTGGAACTGGTAGCCGGCGGCCGCCGACGAGTCGAACAAGGTGGTCGTCATCGTGGGAATGCCCCCTGGGTCTGCGGCCGCCGTCCCGAAGGCAGCCGGTCGTGGCTCCGGGGAGCGTACCGAGTGCCGAGCTGCCAGCCGACCCCCTCCCGAACTCTGGGCCCTCCGTCCCGAATCCGGGACGCTCGACCCAAAGTTCCGGAGGGGGTGGTTCCGGAGGGGTTGGTTCCGGAGGGTCCTACTTGGGCGCGTGTACCAGGACGCTGACGAGGAAGTCTGACGCTTCGGTGAACGGCCGCAAGTCCCACGTTCCCAACTCGAGCTCCACCGCGAGGCCCGCCGCCGCGACGTCCGAGCGGAACTCGTCGAAGTCGTAGCCCCGACCTGCTCCGAACCCGATGGCCGCCCGGCCACCCGGCGCGAGGTGGGCGCGAATCGCGCTGAGCACCGCCTGCCGCGTGCTGGGCGCGAGGAATGTCATGACGTTGCCGCAACACACGATCGCGTCGAACGGCTCATCGATGCCGACACTCGACAGATCCATTTCCGCAAGGTCACCCACCAACCACGTCGGGCCGGGATGGTCTGCCTCAGCGGCGTCGATCAGCACCGGGTCGACATCAACGCCCACCACGACGTGGCCCCTCGCCGCCAGCTCGCCGCCGACTCGACCCGGCCCGCAACCGGCGTCGAGCACCCGAGAACCACGTGGCAGCATTGCATCGACGAAGCGGGCCTCCCCCGCGAGATCGTCGCCCGCCGCGGCCATCGAGCGGAACCGCTCGACATACCAGGTTGAGTGGTTCGGGTCGCGCTGGGTGATCTGCACCCACTGGCTCGTCTCTACCATCGACTCCTCCGATTCGGTGCTCGGCGTTCCCTCAGGATCATGATCCCTCCGACGAGTTACCTGCTGCGGACAGCGTTGCGACCTGTGGCCCCGCCGCCGCGACCAGCTCGTCGAGGCGCTCTGAACCCGTCGGGTCGTCCTTGAGGTGGGCGTCGTAGAACGCGAGCGTCGCACGGGTGACGAGCTCGTCGAGCGGGGAGGTCATGCCGCCGAAGAAACCCGGATCGTGCGCGGAATCAAGGAGCGTCAAGAGCCGGTGCGAACCCGGGTACATGTCGTTGAGCGAGGTCGCCGAGGCGTATGGCACCACGGGGTCAGCGGAGCCGTGCACCAGCAGCGCGGGTGGCGCCTCCGCCGCGGCGACCGGGCCGGGGGCCCCGAAGGACGCCCATGCGCCGGCGAACTCGGTGATCGCCCCGACTCGACGGTCGGCGCAACACGGATTGATCGCCGCTGCCACCGTCGTGATCGCGCCCATCGACTGACCGCCGAGGCCGATCTTTCCCGGATCGATCAGTTGCGCCCACGGGCGGGCGGCGTCTTCGGTTGCGTCGAGCACCTGGCTGATGACGAAACCGACGTCTCGCGCCTGCGACTCGATGTCGCCGTAGTCGGTGCCGCCCGGCGTGCCCGTCTTGGAAAGAGGGAAGTCGGGTCCAACGACGACGTAGCCCGCCGACGCCCACGACTCGAGGGTCGCTGCGTAGTCGACCGCACGGCGAGTACTGCCGTGGGAGAACACGAGCAGCGGAAAGCGGCGACCGTCGGCACCTGCGGGATACCAGATGTCGATCGGGAGCGTCCGGTCACGGAGTTCGGGCTGCCCGCCGTGAGCCCGCGTCGGCCTCGACGGATCGACGAACGTCGTTGTCGCATGTTCGACGGTGTAGGTCCCGACGGCCGAAGCTCCCGCCCCGTCGGGCGTGATGGCGGTCGAGGTCGATGCCGGCGCCGGAGTCGTCGAGTCGGCTGCCGGGCGATGCGAACCCTCCGAGGACCCACACGCGGCGACCGAGCACGCGAGCGCGATCGACGTGATCACTCCGGCGATTCGCCGGCGGCCTCGGACCGAACGCGGCCGTAAGTGAATCACCCTTTGAGCACGGCGTTGGCGCGTCATGATGCTCTCCGAACGACGAACCGTCCGGTCCGTCTCACGAGCCGAGCGTAGGGCGACTTTCCAGCCCTCGTTACACGCAGCGGCCCTACGATTCAGCGGCACGGCGCTGCGGAGGAGGTCGAGGCGATGCCCGACGACGACACGAGCGAGCCGGCCGGCTCCGAACGCGACCCGGATTTCTTGCGGGTGGCGAGGCCGTTTCTCGATCTCTACGCCGCCTACTTCCGATCCGAGGTCCGCGGTTTCGATCGTCTTCCCGAGACTGGCCCGATGCTCGTCGTCGGCAACCACTCCGGCGGCCAACTGCCGCCCGACATTCCGGTCCTGCTGAGCGCGTGGTGGCGTGAGCGCGGCGAGGACGACCCGATCTACGTGCTCATGCACTCGTTCTTCCTCGCCCTCCCCGGCATCGGCCCGGTGATGGCCCGCGCCGGCGGCGTCGAAGCCAACCCGGCGTCCGCCGAGGCGATCCTCCGCGACGGCGGCGTGCTCATCGACTACCCCGGCGGCGACCACGAGGTCTTCCGTCCGTGGTCCGAGCGGAACCGCATCGATTTCGGTGGCCGGACGGGAGTCGTGAAGCTCGCGCTACGCACGGGGGTCCCCGTCGTGCCCGCCGTCTCGGTCGGCGCGCACGAAACGGTCGTGGTGCTCGCACGCGGCACCGCCCTCGCGCGCCGGCTGGGCCTCGACAAGCGGTTCCGCATCTCGGTGCTGCCGCTGGTCGCCGGGCCCCCCTTCGGCATCGTCCCCGGCGGAATCCCCACGCTGCCGCTTCCGGCGAAGATCACCGTCGAGTTGCTCGATCCGATCGACTGGTCCGAGCGGTATTCCACCGACGACGCGGACGATCCCGACGTCGTCCACGCCTGCTACGACGAGCTGACCTCGGTGATGCAGGAGGCGCTCGACCGGCTCGCCGGGGAGCGGCGTTATCCGATCATCGGCTGAACCGACGGGTCAGCGGACCCCGACGTTGAACCCACGGCACTCGAGCACCCTGTCGACGAACTGCCACACCGGCTCCGACCACAGGTACCCGACGTGGTTGCCCGGGAACCAACACGTGTCGGGCTCCTCCCACAGCTCCCACAGGCGTCGCGCCTGATCGGTGGTGGCGAGACGGTCACCGAGGCCGGCGAAGATCGCCCTCGCACGACGAGGCGCCAACACTGGGAAGGCGAACGGTGAGACGACCCGATGCACGTCTCGGGCGACGTCGTCGAGGATGTTGTGTTCGATCCCGCGCATGAGCAGGTGCCGCGGCGCGTGGTGGCGGACCATGTCGGGGAAGTCGACGATCGGGATGCCCGCGATCACCGCGTCGAGTTGTGAGTCGAAGGCGGCGACGAGCGAGCTGACGAGCGCCCCCAGCGAGACACCGAACACACCGACGAGCGTCGGATCCTGGGCGCGCACCCAGCTCAACAGGCTGCGCGCGTCCCACAGCGCCTGGCTCAGGCCGTGGATGACGTTCATCAACTCGAAACCGAGAAACTCCTCGCCGCTGAAGCGGCTCGGACGGCGAGCGCCGTGCACCGGCAATACCAGCGCCGCGATGTTCACGCCGAGGTCGTGGTGGAGGTGCGGGGCCCGGAACGTGATGAGGTCCATGAACGTGGAGCCCGTGCCGAGACCGTGGATGCACACCAACCACGGTCGTGGCCCGTCGCGATGGCGCAGCACCCACGCGGATGCGGTTCGGTTCGCCTCGAAGGCCAACCACCGATCGGTGCCCGGCACGCCGAGACGCGGCTCGAAGCCGCTCGGCCACCACAGCCGCTCGTACCGCGTCCCCAGCGCCCACCCGCGGGTGACCGCCGGCTCCTCGAGCGGTGGCGGTGCGCGGTGAAACGACGCCGGGTCCTCGATCCAACCTCGCTTGTCAAAGAGGCGGTGGGCTCGACGGATCTCGTC
Organism: Actinomycetes bacterium; assembly: GCA_029782335.1. Taxonomy (GTDB): domain Bacteria; phylum Actinomycetota; class Acidimicrobiia; order Acidimicrobiales; family Microtrichaceae; genus JADLFH01. Next base: position 11,796 of record JAKOVA010000053.1, read on the forward strand.
GCCGACGCGCTCGTAGTCGGCGCGCCGCGGGAAGCGGTTAGGCCCGACGGCGAGCGCCATGATCGACTCGTCCATCACCACCTGGCCGACGAGCGACGGCGTGAGCGGCGCGGGGGGAACACCGCTCGGCGACGGATCAAGACGACGGACGATCTCACCGCCCATGAACCGGGCCGCTCGTGGAGCGGCGAGACTCAGCCGAGCGAGCGGCTGAGCGGCCAGGCGTCGCTCGACCGTGCGGACACTCCGCTGCGTTCGTTCGATCGCGGCACCGGGATGCCACCACGCAGCGCCGCCCTGTTCCGGTGGTGACGGGTCGGCACCAGGTCCAGCCAGTTGGTGCGAGGCCTCAGCCATATTGCACCTCCGTTCAGAAGAACACCTTCACCCTAACGTCGCTCATTGCGTCGCAGCCCAGTCGGCAAGTTCGGCCGCGAGGTCCTCGGTGAGCACGCGTGGCTCCGGGAGTGACGCCGCACACCCGAGGACCGACACCTGCATCACGTCCCCGTAGCTCCAGGCGGTGATGTTGAGCCCGATGCCCTCGAGAATGGGCCCGACCGAAATCAGCGACGCCACGTAGCTGCCGTCGGCGAGTTCGAAACGACGCCGCGGACCGCGAACGCACGAGGCGATCAGATTCAATGGCGGCCGCAGCCGGTTCGCGAGCCGTGTCGCTGCCCACAGTCGTGGGAGTGCCCCGTGTGCTGCCGCAGGGACCAACCCGGAGCGGGCTTCGAACAGCTCCGGACCGAACGCGGTGCGGATCCGTCGGGCGGCGACGGCAGCGTCGTGAATCGCGGCGACCCGTTCGGTTGGATCTGCCAGGTCGGTGCGCAACGGCAGGAACAGGTTGTCGACGTGGTTGCCCGAGAGTCGATGCCGGTCGGTTCGAGTCGCCATCGGCACTGATGCCACGAGGCCCCGCTCCGGCAGGGTCCCAAGGCGGGCCAAGTAGCGACGGATGCCGCCACCGGCAACGGACAGGAACACGTCGTTGAGCGTCGCGCCGGTCGCGCTCTTCACGTCGAGCAGCTTCGCCATCGGCAACGGGACGGACGCGAAGGTCCGGTCCGCGCTGAGCGCAACGTTGAACGACGAGCGCGGACCGCTGAAGGGTCCGGGCACCGCGGCTGCCTCGTCGCTGCGCAGCGCGTGGGCCTCGCGGCGACCGACGCGAGTCCGACGAACCACCTCCGGCAGCGTTCGCAACGCTCGGCCGGCGCTCCTCGAAGATGCTCGCAGCAACTGCCGACGGGTGGGGACGGCCTCTGGGACGAACGGCTCGACCACGGCGTCGGCGTCCTCGAGCACGAAGGCGTTCTCGAGCAGGGCGACCGACGCCATCCCGTCCGCGAGTGCGTGGTGCAACTTCATGATGAACGCCACTCGGCCGGCTTCGAGGCCGTCGACAACGGTCAGCTCCCACAGCGGACGGTCCCGGGGAAGTGGCGTGCTGGCCACCTCGGCGATCACGGCGTCGAGCTCGGCGGGGCCCCCCGGTTCGGGTGCGCTGCGATGCCGAAGGTGGCGCGCAATGTCGAAGTCGGGGTCGTCGATGATCGCCGGGTTGCCGAGCCCGAAGGGCATCGGGACGACCCGTCGCCGTAGCACCGGCATGAGCGGAATCCGCTGGTCGATCAACGCAGGGAGGTCCTCGAGACGAAGCGCTGCGTCACGATTCGCGATGTCCAGCACGACGACTTTCATCGTATGCATGTGGGCGGTCGCCGTTTCTGAGGCCAGAAAGCGGGCGTCGAGCCCCGACATGATCTTCACGACCCCACCCCCTCGAGCGACGCCACAACAGCATCGAGGAGCGCGGCGCTGCGCGCATCACCGGTGATGCCGAGCTGCATCTGGTTTGCCACGTACGCGAACGACCACTCCCCTGCCGGATCCGCGAGGGCCACGGAACCGCCCGCGCCGACGTGACCGAACGACCCGGGCGGCCCGCCGGGAGGCGGTGTCATGAAGCCGAGGCCGAAGGGGATGGCGACGCCGAGCACACAGTCTGGGCCGTCGACCTGCGACTCGGTCGCCCGCGCAACCGTGTCCGGACGCAACAGCCGCTTGCCGTCGACCTCGCCGATCAGCGCCGCGTACATCCGGGCCAGCGATCGAGCCGTCGCGACGCCGTTGGAGGAGGGCATCTCGGCGCGCAATAGGTCTGGTCGGTTCCACATGTCGTCGTAACCGAAGAGATTCGACGGACCCGACAGCACCTGGCCGAGGGTGGTGTCGGGCCCCATGAACGCGTCGATCGCGTCCTGGACGTCGGCTGCGATGACCGGCGGGTACGTGTGGGCGACACGCGGCAGTTCCGACGCCGGGAGTCCGACGAACAGATCGAGGTCGAACGGCGCCGCGACCTCGGCTGCGAGGAACTGGCCGAGGCGCTTGCCCGTTGCGCGTCGAACCACCTCGCCGAGGATCCACCCGAACGACCGGGCGTGGTAGCCGTGCCGGGTTCCCGGCTCCCAGATCGGCGCCTGTGCGGCAATGGCGTCGACCACGCCGTGCCACCCCAGGATGTCGTCCATCGTGACGTCGCCGGTGACCGCGGCGAGGCCTGCCCGATGCGACAGCACCCAGCGGAGGGGGATCGCGTCTTTGCCCTCCGCGGCGAACTCGGGCCAGACGCTCGCGACCGGAGCGTCGAGATCCAACACACCGCGTTCGACGAGCAGGTGCACGCACGTTGCCGTGACGCCCTTCGTTGCCGAGAACACGATCTGCAACGTGTCGCGGCCCCAGGGGCGAGCGCTGTCGCGATCCGCGAAGCCGCCCCACAGGTCGACCACCGGGACACCGCGGTGATACACGGAGACGGCGGCGCCGACCTCACCGTGTGCGGTGAAGTTCTCCGCGAACGCGTCGGCGACCGCGGAGAAGCGAGGAGCGGTCGATCCGTCGATCGGCGCGGCGTTCGGTGCCACGCGAGCGACGCTACCGAAGCGCCGCCGACGCTGCGCTCTGCTCGTTTCGGTTGACCGTCGTTCGCCCGATGAAACATGTCACAGCGGCCCTGGGACCTTTGGCCCGGTTCGCTGTCGGGGCATGGGTCGATGATGAATCCACCACCTTGGCGGTGGCGCCAGGGGGCGATGATCCGGGGGTTCCGATGGTCGATTTCCTGTCCCAGTACTCGATCCAACGCTGGCTCGAGATGTGCCCGCAGGGCTATCTCGACGGCACGGTCTACGGGCACGACCCGGGTGAGACCGAAGCCCCGGAGATTCTCGAAGTGGACTCGCTCCGAGAAGCCTCGATCGCCGTGACCGTGCAGTTGATCGCGGGTGAGCGGTGCGCGCTCGCTGCGTCGTCGGGGCTCATCAACTGTGCGCCCGACGACGCGAGCAAGACGTTCCTCGCGACCCAGACGCTCGACGAGGCGCGCCACGTCGAGATCTTCACGCAGCGCTTGATGGACCTCGGCGTCAAGAAGGAGAACGTGAACTCGACCGTCGCGGACCTTGCCAACCCGCATCTCGTGAAGTTCGCGGAGACGCTGCTGGAGAAGGTGTCCGACGGCGATTTCGTCGCCGGCGTCGTCGGTCAGAACATCATTCTCGAGGGGATGGCGTTCTCGGTGTTCGAACTGCTCCAGGCCTCCGCTGCCGGGAACCCGAAGTTCGCGAAGACCCTCGCTGGGACCATCGCGGACGAGCGGCGCCATGTGGGGTTCGGGGAGAACCGCATCGGGTCGTTGATCCGGGAGCACCCCGAGAAGAAGGCCGAGGTGCAGGCGATGCAGGCCGAGATGTCGTACCACATGCTTGCGACCTTCACCGACATGTTCAGCGACGCCGGCCAACGCATGGAGGAGGCGAAACAACTCGTCGCCGACAAGGAGGACAACCCGCTCGAGGGCGTCACCTGGCACGGCGCCGATCTCATGAGCGCAACTCCCGACGTGATGGAGGCCGTGTTGGCCGACACGGTGCTCAACGAGTTCCGGACACGTCTGGACCGGATCGGCATCGAGTACCAGTCCCCCAAGGTGCCGGCCAGGGCATGACCAACGTCGATGACTCCTGGGAGCCGCACCTGCTCGACGAGGACGAGTTCATCCGCGAGGTGCAGTCGTTCACGTTCTGGTTCGAGGCGGTCGAGGGGTACCTCGGCGACCGTCCCTACGGGCACGACCCGGATCTCCCCGAGGCGGCGCTCGGGGAGATCGAACGGGACCAGCTCGTCACGATCCTGTGCAACTACTGCGTTGGAGAGACGGCGGCGCTCGAAGCTTCGAGCGGGCTGGTGCGGCTCGCAGCGACCAACCCGTCGCAGATCTTCATGGCCACGCAGGTGGCTGATGAGGCACGACACGTTGAGGTGTTCCGGCGGCGCCTCGAAGATCTCGGTGTCGCCGACGTCGACGGGGAAATCGCCCGGAGGGCGAACCCCGAGCTGTCCGAGTTCCGTCGTCAGCTGCTCGAGTTCGTCGACGCCGGCCAGTGGGAGCTCGCGGTGTTCGCACAGAACGTGCTGCTCGAAACGATGGAGGACACGGTCTTCCGCTACCACGCGACGGTTGCGGACCCCGTCACTGCGCAGGTGCTCGACGGGGTGATCGCGGACGAGCGCCGCCACCTCGGTTTCGGCGAGAACGACCTCGGGCGGCGACTGGCACGCTACCCGATGCGACGTGCCGAACTCGCCGAGGTCCGGGCGCGGCTCGACCCGCTCATCCTGGCGTCGTTCGAAGCCACCTATCGCGACCTCGGCCTCAGCCGGGCCGAGGCGCCCGAGCTCGGACGCTCGTACCTCGAAGCAGTCGAACGCCTGGGGTTGGCCGGATGAACGACGATCTCGACACGGTGACAGCACCCGCTACTGCGACCGCCACCGACGAGCCGCCGCGTCGCACCTACGAACTGGAGGAGACGGGGTTCCGGGAGGTTCCGAAGCGGTGGCGGCGCTTCTACCGGATCTGGCAGGGCGAAGGAGACACCCTCGCTCCGAACGAGGTGATCTGCCCGGTGTGCAAGGTGGTCATCCGATCGCGGCGCGAACTCCGACCGGGCGATCGCGTCTACTGCATGCCGTGCATGTCGCGGCTCGTCGTCGTGCGAAACGCCGACGGCGGCCTCGAGGCCGAGGTCGTCTACTGAGGCTGCCCGTCGCCTGACGCCGTCGGCTCGCGGGCCTCACCCCGCGCCCACAGGTAGAGGTCGGCCTCGGGTCACGGTTCGGCGAGGAGGCGTCCAATGGCGGTGCCGAGCGCGAGATCCTCGACCATCCCGAAGCGGCTCGATCGAACCCGCCCGGAGCGGTCGAGCAGGATCTGGGACGGAGTGCCCTGCAACGAATAGGCGCGCATCGTCGCCGGGAGCGACGAGTCGGTGTCGTGGAGGTCGACGCCGACGGGGTACGTGATGCGGTTCTCCGCGAGGAACACCTTGAGGGCGGCCGGGCTCATGACGTCGTGATGCTCGAAGACGGTGTGCAACCCGATGACGGCGACCTCGTCGGCCGGATAGAGCCGCCGGACTCGCAGGGACTGTGGGATGGAGTGGCTGACACACGCTGGGCACAGCATCTGGAACGCTTCGAGCAACACCACCTTGCCCCGGAGCGCTGCGAGGTCGAGGGGGTCAGAATTGAACCACTGCGAGACTTGGAGTTCGGGAGCGGGCGCCGGTTGATCCACTGCGGCAGCCTACGACCCGACCTCCCGCGGCCGTCCGGCGACGTCGAGGTCTTTGCGTCACTGCCGGGTCGAAACTACGACCCGAACCGCCACCAGCCTGAACACCATCCGCTTTGTTGGTCAGGCGATAGCTGGGTCGAGCGGCCCGAATACGGCACGCTCACGTTCTCAGCAGCCTCGAACCGAGAATCCGGCCTCAGGCTGCTGAGAATCGGATCGGCCCCTCTAGGCGACCCGCGGGCTGCCGCAGCCGAGTCCCGACCCTGTTCGGGCGCCTCGAACGTTCCGGTGTTCTGCTTGCGGATCGAACGTCTGTCCGCTCGGGTCAGTGCCGACGGTGGTGACATCAGCAGCCCGCGTCGTCACCCCAACCAACGAAACACGAGTCGCCGAAGTGGTCCGAGCGTGCACCCCCAGCCAAGCACAACGAGTACTCGCCGCCTAGCGAGAAACCCGCCCCACCGGGCACAAGGGCAAGGAGGATTCCGACCCCGCTGATGATCCTGTGTTGGATCACTGGTGGCGAAACTGGATCGACGACCACCACCTCCTCGCCGCCGCCTGAGCGGGCACACGGGCCAGCGACCTCTCTGCGATCACGTCAACGACGATGGTGTCCTCCTGACGCTCGCCATCCAACGCTCGGCCTGCAACGTGGGTACATCGAACTGCAGTCCGTGATTCGAGCTCCCCGTCGCGGGCACGGCGGGCCCGAACGACCAGCCGGCCCTGCACAGCTCCTGGGACGGCCCCGCGCCATCACCATGGTGCCCGGGGCGGGGTTCGAACCCGCACGCCCCCTCAGGGACCGAGGGGTTTAAGCCTTCGGTCCACGATGACAGCTGGTGACGGCCAGGCCGAGCTCGTGCTGCCCAGTAGGCCGTTTCGGGCCTCCAAGCTGGCGTTCGTGACGTCTCGTGCCGCCGAGTGCGAGAGATTCCGAGTAGTTCGCGACTACTTCCGCGACTACTCGGACCGGCAGCGCCTCAAATATTCGGAGCTGTTCGTCGAGTCGCTGCCTCGACCGCTTCCGGAGCCCGGCGTCAGCGTGGCCGTTCCTTGACCTCGGCTTTGAGCAGCGAGACGACCTCGGCGATCCGGGCCGCTCGCTCGTCCGGCCGGCGTGACGCCCCGTCGATCCAGCGCAGATAGGCGCGACGGTAGAACTGGGCGAGACCGTCGAAGAAGGCGCCGGCGAGCGGTTCGGCGTCGAGCGCTTCGGCCAGATCCTCGGGGAGGTCGTGGCGTTGTGGTCCTTCTGGCCAGAGGACCACGTCGACCTGGTCTCCCGGTGCGATGCCGCAGTCGCGTCGCCATGCCGGTCCGAGCAGGATGGCCCATCCATCATCGAGGGGCTCGACAACTGCGCGCACTGCCATTCCGTTCACGGTCCCGGCCACGGGGTGCGCCGGTTTGCGGCCCCAAGCCTCATCCGGAGCGAACGGGAGCGGGACGAGCACCCGCCGCTTCGGGCCCTGGACGACGGTCGTGGTGTAGGACCTCTGCGAATCGCTCATCGCCGGCCATTCTCGCGGGAGCCCAAATTCGATGCCGGACCGGTCGGCGGCTCGTAGTTCAGAGCATGGAGCCGAGATCGGAGCCGACGGTCGGGTAGGCGGCGGTCATCGACTTGAGTTGGCGGGTCGTGATCCCGAGTTTGATCGCGAGCCCGCACAGGTTGATGAGTTCGGCGTAGTCGGGGCCGAGCATGTGGGCGCCGACGATGGTGTCGGTGGTGGGGTCGACGAGGATCTTGGTGGCTGCGGTCGTCTCGCCGGTCCGATAGCTGGAGTACCAGCCGCTGGTGTCGGTGAATCGGACATCGATGTCCAGCCCGCGGTCGCGGGCCTCGTGCTCGAGCAGCCCGACCCGGGCGAGCTCGGGGATGGTGAACACTGCGGTGGGCACCCCCCGGTAGTCCGGCACGGTCCGGCGACCGTTGACCATGTTGGACACGGCGACCTTGCCTTCGAACACCGCGACCGGGGTGAGCGCCATCGCGTCGGTGTCCGCAGCATCACCGGCAGCCCACACCGCCGGGTTGGTCGTGCTCTGCAGATGCGCTTCGACGGTGACGCCGCGGTCGGTATGCGCCACGCCGGCGTGGTCGAGGCCGAGGGCGCCGAGCTGCGGGACACGTCCGGCGCCGTGCACGACGAGGTCGGCATCGATGTTCGCTTCGCCCTCGGGGGTGTCGAGCCGGACACGTTGGCCAGAGGCGAGCTCGTCGATGCTCACGGTCGTGGATCGGGTTCGGACGTCGATGCCGACCGTGGCGCTCCTGGCGATGAGCAGGTCGACGAGGTCCGGGTCGAAGCGCTTCAACGGACGCTCGCCGCGGTCGAGGATCGTGACCGCGGAGCCGGCTCGGGCGGCGATGTGGGCGAACTCGAAGGAGATGAACCCGCCGCCGACGAACACGATGCGGGGTGGGAGCGAGTCGAGGCGCAGGAACTCGGTGCTGTCGATCATCAGCTCGGCGCCGGGGAATCCGAGGGGTCGGGGGCGGGCGCCGGTGGCGACTAGCGCGTGTCGGCACTCGTGGAGCGTGCCGGCGACGTCGATCGTCGACGGCGACGTAAACGTGGCAGCACCGTGGAGGGTATCGACACCGTTCGAGGCGAGTTCGCGTTCTGCGTTGCCGGGGGCCGGGTCGATGAAGCCGCGAGTGTGGCGCATCAGATCGGCCCAGTTGATCGACAGACCGTTCGGGTCGATGCCAATGTCACGCATCAGGTTGGCGGCGTCGATGACCTCGGCTCCTCGGCGCAGGATCTTCTTCGGGTCACAGCCGCGAAGGGCGCATGTGCCGCCGTAGGGCAACTCGTCGACGATCGCGGTCCTCCAGCCCGCCGCGGCCGCCTTGTTCGCCGCCGAGATGCCAGCCATGCCTGCGCCGATGACGAACAGGTCATAACGAGCGGTCATCGGCTGAACACCTCGATGAGCGAGTCGAGCGACGGCGCGCCCTCGACCTCGTCGCCGCTGCGGTAGAGGCGACACGCCAACGACGGACCCGCTCCACCGAACGGGTCGACGCCACCGACCAGGATCGTCGGGGATCCGCTCATCGCCGAACGCTCTGCTTCGTCGGCAGTGGCGACCTCGTGCTCGCGGACCGTCGCCGCTGCACCGGTCCGTTCGAGAGCGATGGCGATGCGTTCACGAGCGACGGCGAGGTTGGGACAGTCCGCGACGTGGAGCAGGTCGATGCGCATACGCTGACCGTAGAGGTTCCAGTGCACAGGAAGGTCAAGCAGATGTTGATCGGCGAGCTCGCCCAACGGTCAGGGGTCCCAGCCAAGACGCTGCGCTACTACGAAGACATCGGGCTGCTCGACCCACCACGCCGCACCGAGTCCGGCTACCGCGACTACGACTCCGATGTCGTCGAACGGCTCATCTTCATCACGTCGTCGAGCGCGTTGGGGCTCACCCTCGGGGAGATCCGCAGCATCATCGCCCTACGAGACGACGGACAAGTCCCCTGCGGCCACGTCCTGGCCCTGCTCGAACAACACTCGCGTGACATCGACCGCAGGATCTGCGAACTCCGCTCGCTGAAAGTCGAGCTCGCCGCGATCGTCGAACGGGGAGCACGACTCGACCCAGCCGACTGTGACCCCGACCGCATCTGCCATCTCATCGGGCCCAGCTAATTCGACACCGTCGAGGTCTTGATCAAGTCGTCAATGAGAGCACCCCCCGCCGGCCCAGTCGTTCCGATCGCAGCATGGAGCGGAGCGATGCGGCTTGGAGTTCGTCGGGCCCGCGATGGGCCCGCTCCTTGTTCAGTGTTCGCTCGGGCTCGAACGGTCGAAGGTGGCGGCACACTCCGGTGAGCAAAACAGGTGCTCGATACCGGCGGCGGTGCGGGTAGCCGCAGCGTGGGAGCGGGTGACCGCCATCTGGCAGATGGGGTCGACGGCACGGTCCGGTAGCGCAGGGCACGAGGTGATGGCGTAGAGATCGATCGGTTCGGGGAAGCTGCGAAGCGATGTTGGTCCGAGCGCAGCGACGGCCATGCCGGCGTGCTCTGCGGCGTCGGCGACCACAGCGGTGGCGACCACTTGGTCGGGTTGCGCGAGGGCGGCGATCCGGGCAGCGACGTTGACGGTGGCACCGAACCAGTCTCCGCCGCGTTCCACGACGGGTCCGTGGTGGAGTCCGATGCGCAGGAGTGGGAAGGCGGCTTCGTGATCGGCGAGGTGGCAGATCCGCCCGGCGAGAGCGAGCGCGTCGTGCGAGCTGGTCGAGACCAGCATGACGGCGTCGCCGAGGCCCTTGACCAGCTGGTCACCGTCTCCGAGAGAGATGGTGGTGAGATCGCAGAGCCGTTCAGCGAGGTCGGCGGCAGTCTCGTCGCCGTGGGTGGCGGTGGCAACGGTGAAGCCGGCGAGGTCGATGAACACGACGGTTCGCTCGAGGGCGGTCGGGGCAGTGTCGGTCACGGTTCAGCCGCTGACTCGTGGGGCGCGGCGCGCCAGCTGGTGACGGCGAGGACGATGCCTCCGCAGACGATGGCGACATCGGCGAGGTTGAAGGTCGGCCACCAGCCTGTGTAGAGCATGTCGACGACAGTGCCGGCTTGTGACCGGTCGATGACGTTCGCCAGTGCGCCGCCGATGACGACGCCCGCTGCGATGTAGCTGGCGAACATGCCGCGCCACGCTGCCACGGCGATTCCGACGGCGACGGCGCCGGTGAGGGTGAGGACCAGCCACGTTGGGGTGCTGGTGCCCATGCCGAACGCAACACCGGGGTTGTAGGAAAGGCGGAGATCGAGCGGGCCCGGAAGGTCGATGTCTCGGTCGGCGAGCGCTGCGCTCGCCGCGATCTTGGTGGCGAGGTCGATGGCGATCACGGCAGCCGCAGTGGCCATGAGGATGGTGTGCTTGCGTCGAGACGGGCCGGAGAGGTCGGTGGTCATTTGCGGGCGAGCCGGAGCCCGTTGGCGATCACGGCGAGCTCGGACAGCTCGTGTGCGAGCACTGCGACCGGGAGGGCGAACACACCGAAGAGAGCGCCCGGGACCAGGACTGCGAGGATGACGAGGCTGAGCGCTATGTTCTGTGCGACGACGCGATGGGTTCGGCGACCGATGCGCAGCGCTTCGGTGAGCTTGGACAGGTCGTCGGCCATGAGTGCGACGTCGGCGGTTTCGAGGGCGACGTCGCTGCCGGCGGTCCCCATCGCGATCCCGACCGAGGCTGCGGCGAGGGCGGGCGCGTCGTTGACGCCGTCGCCAACCATGCCGACGTGCCCGCTGCGGGCGAGTTCGGTGATGAGCCGGGACTTGTCGTCGGGTTTGAGGTGGGCGTGGACCTCGTCGATGCCGACCTGGTTTGCGACTGCGGCGCCGGTGCGGGCGTTGTCGCCGGTGAGCATGACGATCCGTTCGACCCCCTCACGGCGGAGTTCGGCGATGGCGTCGGCTGCTTGTGGACGGAGGACATCGGCGATGCCGATCACGCCGACGATCCGGTCATCCACTGCGGCGGCGATGGCGGTTTGGCCGGAGGTCTCGAGTTGCTCGATGCGGTCGCGAAGTGCGGTGAGGGCGAGCCCCCGGTCCTCCATGAGGGCGGGCGACCCGACAAGGTACTGATGACCGTCCGCGGCGGCTTGGGCGCCGGCGCCGATGAGGGCCTCGAAGGTGTCACTGGCCGATGGGGTGGCGATGTCGAGCTCGCGAGCCCGGATCATCACGGCTTTGGCGAGGGGATGCTCGGAACGCTGCTCGACCACCGCCGCAGCCGACAGCACTGTCTGCTCGGTCTCACCGGTGGCTGGGAGGGTCTCGACGACTCGAGGCTGACCCTGGGTAAGGGTGCCGGTCTTGTCGAGCGCCAACACGGTGAGCCGGGCGAGCTCTTCGAGGTAGATGCCGCCCTTGATCAGGATCCCCTTGCGGCTGGCGTTGCCGATGGCGGCCACGTAGCTCACCGGGATCGAGATCACCAGCGCGCACGGTGCCGCAGCGACGATCACCGTCGCTGCTCGGGCCACCCATTCGGAGAAGTCACCAGTGAGCAACCCGCCGCCCAGTCCGACAGCGAACCCGACGGCGAGCACGGTCGGTGAGTACCGGCGGGCAAAGCGGTCCATGAACTTCTCGCCTCGACCCTTCTGCTCCTGGGCTTCGCTGACGAGGTGCACGATCTTGGCCAGTGTGTTGTCGGCCGAGGTCGCCGTTGCCTCCACCACGAGCGCTCCGGTGGTGTTGAGTGTCCCGGCGAAAACCTTGTCGCCGGCCTGCTTGTCGACCGGCGCCGATTCGCCGGTGATCGCAGCCTCGTTGAGCGCGGAGCGGCCCTCGACGATGGCGCCGTCGGTGCCGACTCCTTCGCCGGGTCGGACGACGAACCGGTCGCCCACCGCAAGCGCATCCAGGGCGACCTCTTCTTCGACACCGTCACGGACCCGCATCACTCGTTTCGGGGCGAGGTCCATCAGCGCCCGGATGGCGTTGCGGGTGCGGTCCTCGGTGAACTCTTCGAGCGCTTCGGAGATCGAGTACAAGAACGCCAGCGTGGCCGCCTCGCCCCACTCGCCCAGCCCAGCTGCAGCGAGGGTGCCCACCGTCATCAACAGTTCGATGCCGATCACCCGTTCGCGTACCAGCTCGTTGACCGCTTCGAGAGCGAAGAACCGCAGCCCTGCCAGCGTCGCGACCACATACAGCCCGGTGACCGCGACGTCGGGGGCGTCGAAGCGGCCGGCAACGAACCCGACGACCAGCAGCAGCCCGGCGAGCGCCGACCAGCGCACTTCTCGGCTCTGCCACACGTGCGCTACGCCGTCACCATCGTCGTCTGCGTCGTCGCGATCACCGACGACGGACCGAACGGGAGGTGTGGCGCTCATCGTGTCGCTCGGTAGTTCGGGCACAGCGAGATCTCCACGCCCTCAGACGCCAACAGTTCGGCGCCGGAACGCAACACCGCGACGACCTCAGGCCGGGCGATCCGGTAGAAGACCTGACGGCCCTCAGGCCGGTCAGCCACCAACCCGCACGCCTTCAAGCACTGCAGGTGTCCCGAGATGTTGCTCTGAGAACCCTGCAAGCGTTCCACCAGGTCCGTGACCCGCATCTCGCCTTCGCTCAGCTCGTCGAGAATCGCCAGCCGCACGGGATCGCCGAACCCCCGGAACAGCTGCGCAGCGAGCTGGACATCGGACGACATCAGCTCGCCCGACGCACCCCGGACCGCCGTGGCCGTCGCTCGACCGCCTTTCGCAGCTTGCACACTCTCGGACGAACGAAGCAACGGCATACAGCGATGATAACGGCGAATACCGTAGAGTCAATTATTCCAGCCTCTACCGGTTCTGACCGGTGCGACGGCCATCGTCTTCTGCTAAGAGCGCTGCACCGGCTGGGGTGGCCGCATCGCAGTCGGGCCGCAGTGTTCGGTCGTTCAGCCGAGACCGGTCGACACGAGCGCGAAGAGGGCGAAACCGCCGAGCAGCGCCACGCTGGAGGCTCGTGTGTCCTCGCTCGCTTCGTGGGCTTCGGCGATCATGTCCTCGAACACCGCAACGGTGAACAAGCCCGCGGCGGCCACCAGCGCCGCACGTTGCGCCGATTCACTCGCTTCGCGCAGCATCAGGTAGGACAGCACCGATCCTGCGACGACGGGGAGCACCAGGGTCGCTGCCCGCAGGAGCCTTCTGCGTCGGGGGACGCCGTTGGCTTCGAAGGTGCTCGTCGTCGCCAAGCCCTCAGGAACATCGGCGAGGACCTGTCCAACCGCCAACGCCAGACCCAGACTGGCCGTGACGGCCGAACCTGAGCCGATCAGGAGGCCGTCCGCGAAGAGGTCGGTGGCGACCGCGAGGTAGATCATCCACATCTGTGTCCCGCCACCGACTCGACGCTCGATCGCTGCTTGCGCGAGGAGGTACACGATTCCGCCAGCGAGGAACGACGCTGCGATCTGCACACCCGACAGCACCTGGAGCGCTTCGGGCATGATCTCGATCGCCACGACCGCGACCACGATGCCGGCGGCCGCATGCAACGCTCGGTTCCGCCACCTGTCCGATGGCGAGAACAGCTCGGCGGTGAGCGAGCCGGCGAAGTTCCCGACGAACGGAAGGAGCGACAGCAGGACGACGTTCAGAAACACAGCAAGCCTGTCTGTCGTTTCCCCGGTAAGACCGCCCGTCCGATTCCGAGAGGTTTGAGGCCATCAGGTGTAAAGGCAGGCACAGCCACAGCCGAGTCAGCCGGGGCGGTCGCGCATGCTGTGGCTCCACCACATCGCAAGGCCGGCCTCGCCTAGACCCACCGCGCGCGTTGCTGCCGGATGGTCCACGAGTGGCCGCATCGCCCGCTGGTACCAGTCAGGCCCGTCATACCAGCGCAGCATGTGGCGACGAGGCATCACTGCGGCCACGACACCGTCTCCGATGAGGATGAGCGCTACGACCCAGAGAACACGACGCATCGTGGGTGCCATACCCCGAGCGGATCCGTCCTATTCCTGCGTCTCCAGAGGGTCATGGCAGGATTCGGCCCGTGGTCGCTGCGCGTTGGTGCCACGACTGGGCTGAGGTCGACACAGCCGTCTCGAGGGTTCCGTCCGTCGTGTGAGCCGCGAGTCAGAGCGCGCGGGCGAGCATCGGCGAGCCGGACGAGCGACCGCTTGCCGACGGGTACATGCCGCTAGCCGCTGCTGCAAGGACTACTCCGCGGGGTCGTTGCGGCGGCGATCGCCGATCGCGGCTGGTGCCACCAGACGCGGGCCCTCTCGGTTGCTCGGGCGCGAGGTACGAGACACAGGACGACACAGGATCCATAGGAGCACGACGCTGAACAGCTCCGGGATGTGAACTGCTTCACCGACGAGTGGGGCGCGTCCCTGGAGCACGTCGACGACACCGGTGATCACCAACGCACCGACGAGCACCACGGCGACATGGAGCATCGTGCGAGCACGAGCGGGGCGTGCGACGACGACGAGCAGACCGACCGCGTAGGCGAGCGTGAACGCGCCAAGGTGCCGCGCCGCGTGTGCGACGTCGCGGTGCACGTCGGTCGCGAACAGGTCAGGCGTGGACAGCAGAACGATCTGAGCCGCGACGAGTGCGAGCAGCCACCGGGCGATGGATGGGCTGGTGCGGCGATCCTCCGCAGCGGCTGCGTCCGAAATGGATCGGCCGAGACCAGGGATCGTCGGTGCAGCGCTAATGCGGGCGCGACGCCGGAGATCGTCGACCTCTGATTCAAAGACGGTGCAGTCATCGCAGTGAGCCAGATGGGCGTCGACGAGCGACGGTTCGATCTCCTCGGGCTCGCCGTCAGCTCGTGCGGACAGCGCTGCTTGAACTGCGTCACATGTCGAGCTCACTGGTTGCTCCGCGTGGTGCTTTGTCACCCGAGGGGGTCGTCTGGGACCATTCACTGGTGCGGTCCGACTGGGTTCTCCGCGAGGTGGTGTCCCGGGCGGTCGAGGGTGATGATACGGCGATGGCGGAGTTCGTCGCCCTCACCGAGCCTGAGGTCTGGAAGCTGTGCCACGCGTTGGGCTCTGACGGTGAGGTCGAGGATCTGGTGCAGGAGACCTATCTGCGAGCGATCCGATCGATCGGCTCGTTCCGAGGCGATTCCCCTGTGATGGCATGGCTGTTGCGGATCGGCCGCAACGTGTGCGCCGACCACGTCCGCCTTCGACAGCGAGACCGTGGTCTCGTGGAACGGGTCGGTCTCCAGCTCCGCGAGCAAGACTGGATCGAGCCGAGCTTCGCGTCGATGCTCCTCGCAGGGCTGGCCCGCCCTCAGCTCGAGGCGTTCGTGCTCACCCAGCTGTTCGACATGACCTACGAGGCGGCGGCGGAGGTGCTCGACTGCCCGGTCGGCACCGTGCGGTCCCGCCTGTTCCGCGCGCGACAGGAGCTGGCACGCCGACATCACCGGAGCTCCGACACCGGTTGAGCAGAGCTGTCCGCCGTTGCCCTCGGCCGGCAGCAGCACTGCATTGTGGACCATCGGTCCTCCTCGAGTGTGGTGGCGGCAGCCCGGCAGCCAACCAATCGACCATGGACAAACCACGCCGACGGGCAGCCGACAGTCCACGGTCGGCGCAGCCACTCGAAGGGTTCCGAATCCCTCGCAGTTCGTGAGTGACACGGATCGTGGAACTCCGTGGCGGTCTGCGCCGACTGTGAGACGTGCGCTCTCTCCGTCGGCCTTCATCCGAGGTGCTGACGATTCCGGAGTCGACCGACCGGTGCTGCTCGTGAGGCGCACGAACCAGCGAGGTCAGGTTCGACGCGCCCCTCTCATCGCAGCGGTGGTCGGCCTCGCGGCACTCGGCCTGGTAGCAGTCTTCGCCACCGGTCCTATCGGCGGTCGGGTGCCGGACTCGAGCCCGCTCGTCGGGCAGATCGCTCCCACGCTCGCAGGGCGAACGCTCGCCGGTGATCGTTTCGACATCGACCAGGAACGCGGTCGTTGGGTCGTCGTGAACTTCTTCGCGACGTGGTGTCCGCCCTGTGTTCAGGAACACCCCGAGCTCGTCGAGTTCTCCCAACGAGTTGGCGACTCCGCGACGGTCGTCAGCGTCGCCTATGACCAGAACGAGCTGGACGACGTCGAACGGTTCTTCGCCGAACGAGGCGGCGACTGGCCAGTGATCATCGATGGCGGCGACGGCGCAGCGCTGGACTACGGCGTCAAGAAGCTGCCGGAGTCCTTCGTCGTCGCACCGAACGGCACCGTCGTCGCCAAGATCAACGGAGGCGTGACCGCCGACGAGCTCGAGCGAATCATCATCCAGTCTTGACCGACGGGGATCGTGCCCGGGACCGTCACTCGTCGCCGCAGCGCTGCTGTATCGCCGCGATGTTGGATGGCACCGAGATGTCGGTTCCCGGCTCCGCTGCGGCCTGGGCTTCGTCGAACGCCTTCGCCTCGGCGAACGGCACCGTCTCCTTCATTCCGTCGTACACGCAGCGACAGAACGGCTGGGACTCCAGGGTGGTGTCTCGGTACTCACCGTCGACGGGCGTGACGCCGGTGCAGCCGAACATGAAGTTTCCGTAGAAGCCGTCGCCGTCGGGATTCGCCGAGCCGTAGCTATCCGGCTGGCTGGCTTGGCCACCGCAGCCGGCGAGGGCGAGTGCGCCGATGACGAGCGCGACGACGATCGGGGACGTGGAGGAGTTGATGGTCATGGGCCTGGCGGCCTTTCTGGGCGGGTTCGGGTCGGGTCATGGGGCGACGACGGGGTCGCAGGCTCCCGGGCGATTGTCGAGGGAGTCCAGCTGAGCTGCGTCGACACGACGGGTCGGTCGGGGTCCGAAGCGGTCGTGGTTGGCGCCGTCTCGGTAACGGGCTGTGTAGCCGACCTGGGTGGCGTCGCGTTGCCCTTGTTGCTGTGGATCCTCTCCTGCGACGACGAGCTGTTCGAGGTGGTCATGGGCGTCGAGCGTCACGTCGAGCACGGTCGGTTCGACGCTGCGGTCGATGATGCGGAACCGGTTGTCGTCGAGCCGTTCGACGCTGTCAGCGGTCGTGAGGAGCTGGCCGAGCTGGCGGTTCGGCCGCTCCGCCTCGCCGGTCAGCGCCAGCTCCGCCACGATCGGGCCGACCAAGCGGCCCACCGATTCGAGTGCCGCTGGCCCCTTGATGGCCCACCAAGCGTCGGGACCACGGGCGAACGCGGACGGGCGCAGCACGAGCTCGTCGCCCTGTGCGACGAGCACGGGATCGGCCATCGGGTCGTCGAACACTGCAATCGATTCGTCGTCGATGACGCTGATGGCGAGCGTCCCCCCGTCGGGGAAGCAGCTGACGATGCTCGACGGGTCCGACACCGTGACGCTCACCTGGTAGCCATCCGGAGGAGATGTGCTCCGGAGCCTTCGGGCGAGCTCGGATGCGGGCGACGAACTGCACCCGACGAGGACGGCCAGGGTCAGCAGGGCCACCGCTGAGCCGGCGATCCGGGTCACGTGTGGTGCTCTGGGGTGTCACAGCCGTGGCACTCGGGTTCGAGTGTGGAGTGGTTGATGTCGAATCGCTCGACGAGCATGGCCTTGGCATTCGACGTCACGGTCTGGGCGTCGTGCAGGTCGACGCCGTCGACCAGGTCCAGGTGTGCGGTGAGGGCGACGGTCTGGGAGTCGACCGACCAGACGTGCACATGGTGTGCCGAGCGAACACTGTCGATGTCGGCGAGGGCCGATGTGACCTCGTCGACGTCGAGGCCGGCGGGTGTGGACTCGAGCAGGACGCCGACCGTGTCACGCAGCAGCCTCCAGACGCCGATCAACACCAGTAGGGAGATGAGGATCGAGACCGCTGGGTCGACCCAGCCGGCGTCGAAGAAGTAGACGCCCGCCGCAGCGACGACGACACCGAAGGACCCCAGCGCATCGGCGATCAGGTGCCAGAACGCGGCACGGATGTTCAGGTTGTCGCCGCCGGCCCGGCTGAGGATCCACGCACTGCCGCCGTTCACTGCCAGGCCGATCACACCGATGAGCGCGAGCGGGCCAGCGTCCAGCGCCACCGGCTCGGAGAAGCGGCGTATCGCCTCGACCACGACCCATCCGGTCAACGCGATCAGGACGGTGCCGTTGACCAGGGCAGCGAGGATCTCGGCTCGCGCGAGGCCGTAGGTCCGACGCGCGGTCGCTGGACGAGCCGCCAGCGCCTGGCCGACCAGGGCGATGACGAGAGCGACGACGTCGCTCGCGTTGTGCAACGAATCCGCCAGCAACGCCAACGAACCGATGACCAGGCCGACCACGACCTGAACCGCAAGGAGGATCGAGTTCGCGCCGACGGAGAACCACAGCGCGAACCGCTGACTCGACGCCGCTGCGGCGCGCGCGTGGCTGTGCCCGCCACCATGGGTGTGGCTGCCTTCGCTGCGGCCGGCGGTCATGGGTGCCCCCTGGTGGCCCGCGACAGGTTCGGTCGCCGCATCCCGGCGTTCATCACTCATCGCGAGTCGCTCAGGATCCGTTGGAGATCCGACGGGATCGGCATCGGGGCGAACATCGAGACTCGCGATCGTCCGCTGTTCCCCTCGGGGAAACGCCCGCTGAGCGAACCCGGGCCTGCGACGACCAGGCGCACGACCTGCCCGAACGTCTCGCGGACGTCGCGACCCTCGACCGCCGTGCTCAACATCACCGCGTGGACCCGCACATGCGCGAGTGCCCAGGGTTGACTCAGGATGTGCGCCCGCTCCAGGTGGTGCCACGCCGACTCGATGTCGCCGTCGCGTCGCGCCGAGCGTGCAGCGTCGAGCGCGAGGCGCAGCTCTGATCGGGCTGGTTCTGCCACCGTCATCGCTCGACCTCGTGATCACATTCGGCTGCGGGAGCGAGCGCGAGCCCGCACAGGTCCGAAAGGGCGTGGGCCAGCTTCGGGTCGCTCAGGCGGTATCGCTGCCGGCGCCCCTCTGCCTCGGCCACCACGAGTCCACATCCCCGCAGGCATGCCAGGTGGTTGGACACGTTGGGTCTCGAGAGACCGAGGTCTCGGGCGAGGTCCGAGGGGTAGGCCGCTCCTTCCAGCAGGGCCATGAGCATGCGCCGTCGTGTGTCGTCGGCCAACGCGGTACCGACCCTCGCCAAGGCGGAGAGATCGACCGTCGCAGGACGCGATGGAACCAAACGGGCCCGTTCTCCGACTGTGGATTGATCGGGCGCGATTTGCGACGACATGTCAGCATGATTCACTCTTGGCTGAATTCAGTCAAGAGTGAATCTTCCGTTCGGGGTGATCGACCCGAGCCCGTGACACGTGCGCACGAACCTGCCCGACGACGACACACCCAGGAGGAACGACGTGACCGATGACGGACTGCCGCCAGATGTCGCCGGCTCGCCAAAGCCGGACAAGGAGCGGATCCCGACGACCGGTTCGTCGTCATCGACCCCGTGGATCGTCGGTGGGGTCGTTGCGGTGCTCCTCGTCGCCGGACTCGTCGCCGTCGTCAGCGGCTCCGGCGATCAGGAGGTCGACGGTGCGACGCCGATGGAGCTGACTCCGGTCGACCCGGAGGAGTCGGCGCAGCCCCCCGACGGCGTCGAGCAGATCGACGTCACGACGCGGAGCCACGTCGAGGGCGATGTCGAGTACGAGTCGGTGCCCGGCGTCGGCGGCGACCATGCCGACGTGTGGGTCAACTGCGGCTTCTATCCCGAGCCGCAGTCCGAGGAGCAAGCGGTGCACAGCCTGGAGCACGGAGCGGTCTGGATCGCCTACCGACCCGGCCTCCCTGATGAGCAGATGAGCGAGCTGCAGGCGCTCGCGGCTCAGCCGTTCACCCTGGTCACACCTGTCGAGGGCCTGCCGGCAGACGTCGTCGCAAGTGCCTGGGGTGCGCGCCTCGAGCTCGACGGCGTGGACGACCCGCGCCTTCTCGAGTTCCTCGAGTTCTTCCGACAAGGTCCCCAGACCCCCGAACCCGGCGCACCCTGCACCAGCGGTGTCGGCACACCTGCGTGAGCACTAGGAACAGACCGCCGATCGTCGCCGTCGTCGCGGTGGCCGTGATCGCTGTCGCCCTCGTCGGGGTGATCGGATGCACCACGTCCGACCCCGAGACGGCGGAGCCAGCCGCGGCGCCGGGCGAGGCCGACATCGGGTTCGCGCGCGACATGGCGGCCCACCACGCACAGGCGGTCGACATGGCTGAGCGGATCCGTTCCCGGACCGCCGACCCCCGACTCCGCAGCCTCGCCACGGACATCGTGCTGACCCAGCAGGCGCAGATCGGGCGGATGCAGGGCTGGCTCGAGCTGTGGGGTGAACCACTGACGTCGACGGCCCGACCGATGGAGTGGGCCGCTCCGGACGGGGACGACACGGACCACGAATCGGGGGAGAACGGCGAGATGGCCTCCATGACAGGGATGCCAGGTATGGCGGGCCCGGCCGACCTGGCGGAGCTCGACTCTCTCGAGCTGCCTGCGGCGGAGCGGCGGTTCCTCGAGCTGATGATCGAGCACCACCGCGGCGGCGTGGAGATGGCCGACTCGGTCCTCGCCACGGAGCCGACCGACGTCGTCGCGACCCTCGCAAGGTCGATCGTCACCGGACAGGCCGCGGAGATCGAGCTGATGGAGACGATGCTCGCGGACCGGACCGAAGCGGGCAGCTGATGAACCACCAGCGTCGCGATCGGAGTCACACCCGGCTCCGGCGATCCGTCGTCGGCGCGCTCGTCATCGCCGGCGGCATCGCCCTGATCGGCTGCAGCGACGACCCGGCGGACCAGCTGAGCGGTCCCGCCGCAGTCGGGGCGGATCTGGCGGAGTCCTACAACTGTGCGTCGTGTCACAGCGTCGACGGCGCCCGGAGCACGGGACCGACGTGGGACGGCATCTGGGGGGAGCAGGTCGAGCTGGCCGACGGCACCCGCGTCGAGGTCGACGACGAGTACGTTCGACGCTCGATCACCGACCCGGCCGCCCAGGTCGTCGACGGGTTCAGCCCCATCATGCCGGCGTTCGACCTGCCCGACGACGAGCTCGCAGCGCTCAGCGCCTACATCCGCTCTTTGGGTGAGGACCGATGAGTCGTAGAGGGTTCGCGGTTCGTCTGGCGGTCGCGTCTGCGGTCGGGGTCGTCACGTTGTTGGGTGTCGCGTCGCCCGCCGGCGCCCACGCCTCGTTGGTGTCGACGAGCCCGAGCACCGACAGCGTCGTCGACACCGTCCCGGATCAGGCCAGGATGACCTTCACCGAGGCGGTCACCGCCCTGCCAGGCTCGGTCGAGGTGTACGGACCCGACGGCGACCGGGTCGACAGCGGGACGCCGAGCATCTCGTCGGACTCGACGACTGTGGACGTCGGGATCGACCCAGGTGGGCAGGGGACCTACACGGTGTCGTGGCGGGTCACCTCCGACGACGGACACACGATCTCGGGGTCGTGGGTGTTCCACGTCGGGCAACAAAGCGGCGCTGTCACCCTCGACGACGATGCCGGGGACCGTGCCGCCGACGTGGTCGCATGGTTCGCGCGTGTGCTCTTCAGCGCCGGCATCATCGGGGTCGTCGGCGTCGGCGCTGTCGCCGGAACAGGTCTCGCGGGCTGGCGCTCCATCACCGTGCCGAGAGCCGAGGCGCGGCGCGTGTGGATCGCCGCAGGACTTGCCGCGGTCACAGGTGCCGCGCTGGGGCTCATCGCCGAGGTCGCCGACGCCACCGGCTCGAACCTCCTCGCCGCGCTCGGGGACGTCGTCGACGTCGTCGCGGGATCGCGGTCGGGAGCGCTCGATGCGCTCAAGCTCGCAGCCTGCGTGGTGATCCTGTTGCTGGTGAGCGTCGTGCGTCACCGGCTGGTCGTCCCGGTCGCGCTGTCCTGGGCACTCGCGGCGATCACGATCTCCGCGCTCTCGGGCCACGCTGCGGTCACCGCAGCGCCCCTCCTGTCCGTGCCGCTCGACGTGGCGCACTTCGCCGCCGCTGGCGTCTGGCTGGGCGGGCTCGCCGTCCTCGTGAGCACCGCCGGGCGGTCCGTCCCCATCGAACGGTGGTCCACCGTCGCAGTAGTTGCCGTCGGCGTCATCGCCGTGACCGGGATCGGCTCCTCGCTGTTCCAGCTCGGAGCGCCCCGCGGACTCTGGGAGACCGACTACGGCCGACTCCTGATCGCGAAAGTCACCGTTGTAGCGCTCATGGTCGCGCTCGGGTGGCTGAACCGCCGCCACCTCGCCGAACTCACCGCCCGGGCCGGCAGCGCACTGCGGCGGGTGCGCGGCGAGACCGTCGCCGGCGTCGCGGTCCTCGCCATCACGGGAGTGCTCGTCTCGACCGTTCCCGCCACCGACGCCCTGGCACGGCCGTTCTCGGGCTCGACGAGCATCGGGTCCGTCGACGCCACGTTCACCGTCGATCCCGCACGGGTCGGCACCAACTCGATCCACATCATCTTCACCGACTCGAACGGCGGAGCCGCCGAGGTCGACGCAGCCGAGCTCACCGTGTCCGGACCGGGCGTCGAACCAGCGCGCGTCCGGCTCACACCCATCACCACGAGCCACTACACGACCGCCGATGCATCGTTCGGACGGCCAGGCACCTGGACGCTGGACCTCGTCGCCGTCACCGACGGTGAACCTGCGAACGGCAGCATCTCCGTCCCGGTCCGATGATCGACCCCGACCCGGATCTCTCCCACCGCCCTCACCGAACCTGGAGCCACCCCATGCACCGCCCGCCCCGCCGATCCGTGCTCACTCGAGTCGCCGCAGCCGTCGCAGCGAGCTCGCTCCTCGCGGTCGCCATCATCTCGTCGCCCGCAGGCGCACACGAGGGCACCGCCATCATCACCGTCGAGTCACAGACCGTCGAGGGCACGTCGGTCGAGTACGTCGTTCGAGCGGTGTGGGACAACGATGGCCACGCCGCAGCAGACGCCACCGCCACGGTCGTCGCCGACAGCCCCACCGGGGAACGCCTTGGCCCGGTGCCGATGGAACCCACCGACGACGACGGCCGCTACACCGCCACGCTCGACTTCCCCGGCCCCGGCGACTGGAACGTTCGCTTCACCGTCGTCACACCTCCCGGCACCCTCGAGATCACACAGACGGTGCCGTCCACCGACGCACCGGTCGCGACCACCGAGACCACGGCGGATCCCGAACAGAGCGCCACCTCGGCGGCCGCCGACGTCGAGACGACCGACTCGACTGCGCCGCTCGATGCTGAGCCCGCATCAGCGAGCGCCGCCGAGGAGCGACCGACATCCAACGCCGGCGCAGCACTCTTCTTCTTCATCGTCGCAGCGATCATCTTGGGTGCGTGCCTGCTCGCCTATCGCTCCCGGGGGACACGACAGGCACAGCAGCAAGCCTCCAGGACTACGACCACAGACGAGACCACCGACCCGGGCGACACAACGGACGGCGCCACATCCCAGTCGGACAGCAGCATCGGAGAGGACGGCGCGGACACCGCCGGCGCCGGTGACTCCACCGTCGACACGGGAGGCGGCACCACTGACTAGGTCTCGGCGGTTCGTCCGCCGGGTCGGCGCCGCAGCGGCGATCGCCGCTGCCGTCGTCACACTCGGCGCGCCACCCGCGGCTGCTCACGGCGCCGCGAGCGACGACGCGCCCGCGTCCAACTACCGGTCCGTCGTCACCGACACCCCCGAGGTCGCAGGCGTGACGGTCCGTACTGTCGAAGCAGGCTCCCAGCTCGAGGTGATCAACACCGGCGACGACGAGATCGTGGTGTTCGACTACGACGGTCGCCCGTACTTGCGCATCGGGCCCGATGGCGTGCTCGAGAACCAGAACTCCCCCGCGGTCTACCTCAACCAGTCCAGCGACGCATCGGCACTGGTACCCGACGGTGTCGGCGAGGGTCCACCGGAGTGGCAGCGCGTGTCGGGCGAGCCGTCCTACCGCTGGCACGACCACCGCGCACACTGGATGGGCGGCGATCCACCCCTCGTCACCGCGCGCCCCGACCAGCGCCAGACCGTCGCCGAGTGGACCGTGCCGCTGGGAATCGGCGACCGACGGGTCGAAGTCGAGGGCATCACCGAATGGGTGCCCGCCCCATCGCCGCTGCCCTGGGTCGCGCTCGCCACCGCGACCGCTGCGGTTGTCATCGCGTTGGCGCTGCGACGCCGGGTCGCTGCCGCGCTCCTCGTGGCGTCGATCGCCATCACCCTGGCATCGGTAGCGATCGTCGCGGGTTCCTGGAACGCGACCGCAGAAGCGGCGATCGGCAAGCTGCCGATGCTCGCGATGCCCTTCTTCGTGGTCACCATGCTCATCGGCGCCGTGTCGCTCGCCCGCTCCCGTCCGAATGACGCGTTGATCCTGGGTGCAGGAGCGGGCGGCATCACCGCGCTGCTCACGTTGCTCACCAGCGGCGACTGGTTCACACGCTCACAGCTCCCCACCGAGCTCCCGTCGGCCTTGGCGCGGACGGTCGTCGCAGTGACCGTCGGCGCGGGAACCGGCCTCGCCGTCGCCGCCACCTGGCTGATCGCCCGCCCGTTGCTGTCCCGTCCGGCTGCCGAACCCGCAGCGACAGACCCTGCACCGGGATCCGAAGTTGGCGGCCCGGCCGCCGATGGCGTCGACGGGGCCAGCCGAGCCGGCGATGAGGCCGACGACCGCACACCTGCAGTGCCTGGGGTGGCGCGGATGCGGCGCACCCTGCTCGTCGGCTTCGCCGTGACCATGATCGCGGTCGGCCTGACCGCCCAACTCGCGATCGGCGGCTCCGACACCGACCAGTCAGGCGTCGCAGCGATCTGCCGGGCGGTCGCGTCCGCTCCCGACGACCGCGGCGACGCGTTGCGCGATGCGTTCGCCGGCCCGGCACATGACGCGCTCCATGACCTCGCCGCTCAGGTCCAGGAGCGCGACCGCAGCGTCGCGGGCGAGCTGCTGCGCGCCAAGCAACAGATCGAGGCAGCCCTCACCGACCCCGACGGGGACCTCGACCCCGGACCGACGCTCCCCGCCGCGATCCGGCGAGCCAGCGCCACGATGGACATCGCCGCCCCCCCAGTCTGCACACTGGAGCCCTCATGAACCTCTCCCCCGCCGCCCGCATCGGAACCTCCGCGGCCATCACGATCCTGCTCCTGGCGGGATGCGGCACCAACGACTCCGGCGACGACGCGGCCTCGCCCGCAACCGACATCGCCGCGGAGACCGCCAGCTTCGACCTCGCCGCCGGTGTCGACCAGCGCTACCTGCTGGGGTTGTTCGCAACCGAGGGCGGCTCGATCGTCGACGGCTCCATCACGCTCGACTTCGAGACGGTCGACGCAGGTCCAGCGACGACGATCGAGGACGTCGAGGCGACCTATGTGCCCGTCGCCGGGTTCGACTCCCGAGAACCCGCCGACGCTCCCCACATCGCCGAGCCCGGTGATGGCACCGGCGCCTACCAGGCCGACTCGGTGGTGTTCCCTCGCGCCGGCAACTGGGAGGTCACCGCCACCATCGAGCTCGACGGCGTGGCGACCCGCGCGACCGACGCATTCGACGTCCTCCCCGAACGCATCGTGCCCGCACCAGGGGGCCCCGCCCCCCGATCGACGAACCGGCTCCCGGGCGAACCCGGCGTCGAACCGACCGCGATCGACAGCCGGGCCGCTGACGGCGAGGTCCCCGACCCCCAGTTGCACGCGATGACGGTCGCGGATGCGATCGACAGCGGACGACCCACGATGGTCGTCGTGTCGACCCCCACCTACTGCGTCAGCAGGTTCTGCGGCCCGATCACCGAATCGATCGAAGAGCTCAGCGAGAGCTACTCCGATCGCGTCAACTTCGTGCACCTGGAGGTCTGGGACGACTACGAGGAATCCGTGGTGACCAGAGCCGCGGCCGAGTGGATCTTCCCGAA
The DNA here is from genome assembly GCA_029782335.1 of Actinomycetes bacterium. Taxonomy (GTDB): domain Bacteria; phylum Actinomycetota; class Acidimicrobiia; order Acidimicrobiales; family Microtrichaceae; genus JADLFH01. The sequence goes on from JAKOVA010000053.1 coordinate 37,803, forward strand.
CGGCCCCGACGGCGGTGGCGGCAACGAACCCTGGGTGTTCCTCATCGACGGGGACGGCGTCGTCGCCCAACGCTGGGACAACGTCACCAACCAAACGCAGCTTCGCCAGGCGCTCGACGAGCTCGAGGCACCGACCTGAGCGTCGGTCACGCCAGGTACAGCACCGACACCGTCGACAGGTTGAACGCCATGTGGCTCACCACGGCCGGGCCCAACCGACCCGACCGCTGTGCCAACAGCGCCCAGACGAGACCGGCCACGAACAAGCCGACGAACTGCACCAACTGGAAGTGCGTCGCAGCGAACAGGGCGCTGCTCCCGACCACTCCCACGGTGGGGCCCCCACGACTGCCCAGCGTGTCACGCAGCAACCCGCGGAAGAACAGCTCCTCGGCGACCGGCGCCCCCACCCCGACGACCACGGCGAACAACGCCCAGCCCGCCGGACCACCCGCACGATCAGCCAGCTCCGTCGCAGGACCTTCCACATCCAGGGGACCCGTGGCCAGCTGCACCAACCAGTAGAGCGCCGGCAGGGCCACGAGCTGAAGGCCGACACCGGAGAGCACACCGACCGGCACATCCACCCAGCGCACGTGTGCGGCGAAGTCCGCTCGGACATCGCCCGATCCTTCGACACGACTGGCCCACCACGGCACACCCACGAACCCGACCCACAACCCGATCGAGCCGATCAGCACCGCGGCGATGCCAGCATCGCCGAATGCGCCGACCCAAAGCGTCACGGCGACCGCAGCCGACACGTTGGCGACCACGTACCCGCCGATCACCCACCACGGGGACCAACGGTTCGGCACCACAGCGAGCGACGTCAACGGTCAGCACGCGCGGCGAGGTGGCGGCGGATCGCCCGGCCGAGGCCGACGACCATCGGCACGACGATCACGACCAACAACCCGAAACCGATCACATCGGCCAGATGCATGCCGTGAGTCTGCAGGCAGTCCGCCGACCCGGCGAATCCGCAGCGACCGCCACGGGCCCGGTGGTGTCACCCTGGAACTGACTCAACTGCTGGTCGGAGGCATCGGGTCACGAACTGCTCAGCGAACCGCTGGCGGTTCCCGGCGGGTACTCACCTAGCCAGATGCAAGCGACGCGGTGTGGTCATCGTGGTCCGTTCCTCATCCAGCTGTCCCAGTCCCCCATGTTCTGTGCCATCCAGTCGGTCATCTGCTGGCACCATGCCGAGGTGTCGACCCCGCCGGGCACAGAGTCGGGTGTGCCAGCCATCCACTGCTCGCACGTGGCGCGCATGTTGGAGGGGTTCTGCCACATCATCGGTCCCATCATCTGGCCGCGGTCCATCATCGAAGCGTCGCCCGTCCGGCCGTTCATCCAGCCGGCCATCGAGTTGCACCAGTCGTCGTCGGGCCCGCCGGCGCCCTGGTAGCCGTCGGCCCACTGCTGACAGCCGTCCTGCATCCAGCCGATCTGCGCCGCAGCGTCGTCGGAGGAGTCGTCGCTGTTGACGAGCAGGACGGCCCCGATGATGCCTGCGACCGCCAGGACGGCGATGACCGCACCGATGACGATCCAACGGTTCGTCGAGCTGGCCCGTTCCGGTTCCTCGGGTGCGGCCGCGGTATGAGCCGTGTCGTCCATCTCTCCATCGTGCGCCCCGTTCGAGGGTGAGGGAAGTGCCCTTCGGCCCAGGTACGGGAAAGCGTCCAGGACGCCCAGCGTGCGAAGACAACGTGAAGCCTGCGACGCAAGATGCCCCTTGACCAGGGGAGTGATCGCGCATATCTGTATAGCTATGCAGATATCGAATAGTACGGCGCCGCTCGACGAGTGCGAGATCAAGCAGGTCGATGTCGACAAGGTCGCCGTCGTTCGCGGACTCATCGACGCCGCGGAGGCGTCCCGCCTGGCCGACCTGTTCAAGCTGTTGGGCGACCCGACCCGCGCACGGATCCTCTACGCGTTGTTGGAGGCCGGCGAGATGTGCGTCTGCGACATCAGCGAAACCGTCGAGATCCCCGAGTCGACCGCGTCCCACGCCCTCCGGCTGCTGCGCACCGCCGGGGTCGTCCGAAACCGCCGTGACGGTCGCATGGTGCACTACTCCCTCGACGACGCCCACGTCCGCATGCTGTTGGACCTGTCGCTCCAGCACCTCCGCCACGACCAGGACTGCGCATCGTGAATCGGGCAACGGTCGCGCTCCTGCTGGAAGTGGTGTTCTTCGCATTGGCGTTCGGTTGGCGGTCCTGGGTCCAGTGGCGTCGCACCGGTTCGACTGGGTTCATCCGGCCACGGCGCGGGGCGAGCACAGCGGAGCTCCTCGGGTCGATCGGGTTCGTGCTCGCCCTCGTCCTGCTGGTCGCCGCCCCGCTCGCCGACCTCGCCGGAATGGCGCGCGTCACGCTCCTCGACACCACCTGGGCAGCCGCAGCCGGGTTCACGCTCGGAGTCGGCGGAGTGGCCTTGACACTGGTCGCCCAGCTGGCCATGGGCGACTCGTGGCGCATCGGCGTCGACCTGTCCACCCGCACCGACCTCGTCACCGACGGCGTGTTCGGTTCGGTCCGCAACCCCATCTTCACTGCGATGGTCGTCGCGACCGTCGGGCTCGTGCTCCTGGTCCCCAACCCGGTCAGCGCAGCTGCGCTCCTCGTGCTCGTCGCTGCGCTCGAGGTCCAGGTCCGCATGGTCGAGGAGCCCTACCTGCGCACCATCCACGGACCCGCCTACGACACGTACCTCACATCCGCTGGCCGGTTCGTCCCCGGCGTCGGTCTCGAATCCGCGACGCGATGACGCCCCTCGATCGTGACCGCCTGGTCAAGCGCGGGCTCTGGCTCGCCGCACTCACCATCACCTGGAACGTCATCGAGGCCGTCGTCGCGATCAGCGCCGGCATCGCCGCCGGCTCACTCGCCCTCGTCGCGTTCGGATTCGACTCGATCATCGAGGTGCTCTCCGCCTGGGTCGTCGTCTGGCAGTTCCGCGGCGAACTGCGCGGCGGCTACGACGAGGAACGAGAACGCAAGGCACTCAAGGCCATCGCCGTCACGTTCTTCGTGCTCGCCGCGTACGTCGTGTTCGAAGCCGGGCGCGACCTGTTGTTCACCGACGGCCAGGCCGATGAATCGACTATTGGGATCGTCCTCGCCGCCCTGTCCCTCGCCGTCATGCCCACCCTCGCCTGGGCCAAGCGCCGCACCGCCATCGACCTCGGATCCCCCACCCTCCGAGCCGACGCACAAGAGACGTTCCTGTGCGCATGGCTGTCCGCCGCGCTGCTCGCCGGGCTCGTCCTCAACGCCACACTCGGATGGTGGTGGGCCGACTCGCTCGCCGCACTCGCCATCGCAGGCCTCGCCGTCAAAGAAGGCCGCGAAGCCTGGGAAGGCGACCACTGCGACGACGACTGACGTGCTCGTTCACGTACCGGACAAGCGATCTGTCGAGGATCGCACTACCATCGCGACTACCTGCCGAGCCGAGCCACCCACCGTGGCGAAGACCCTCGAGCACGCACGACGCGGCGGTACAGGCGCAGAGAGGTTCCGGCGTGGCCGGCCCGAGCCGCCGCACGAATAATTCGGACGAATCTTCGCGCTTGCATCTTCTCGACGCGCTTAGGTCGGGCATGCAGCATGTTGCAGATCTGATTCGCCCGATGACCGAGGCCTCGGCAACCGGCCCGGGGCTTGCGTCGGAGCCAGCTGGGCGAACCATCCGGGCACTCCTGCCTGCGTTCCGCTCGATGGCAGCACCCCCGCGCCGGCTGCGCCCGCCACGTGCCACGATCCGTGAGAAACCCCTCTGACGTTCGTGACGTCCAGTCCGGTCTGCTGTCATCGTGCCCGGGGAGAGATTCGAACTCTCACGGAGCGTGAGCTCCCGAGGGGTTTAAGCCTTCGACTCACGGTGACGGTTTGTGTCGCTGGGACAGAGCTGGTGCTGTCCACTTGGCCGTTCCGGGCGTCGACGGCGGGATTCGTGACGCCTCGTGCGGCCAAGTTCGGGGGATTCCGGGTAGTTCGCGACTATTTCCGCGACTACGCGCCGACGCCGAAGCGTCTCCCTCATCCCTCGGCGGGGGGTCGATTCGACCCCTCCCCCCCGACCCGTCACTGCGGCGCTCGGACCTGAGCGTCGCCTGTGCCGCTGACCGGCAACGTCGGGGCCTACGGCCTTACGTCGGGCCGGATCCCGCTCCAGAAGAGCGGCAGGATCTGCCCACTGACCTCGTCGGCATCGAGGTGGTTGTCGATGACGAGGCTTCGGAGACCGATGACCGTTACGGCCCCGTAGAGCGCCGTCGCGGCGATCTCGGGGTCGACCGGACGGAGCGTGCCGTTCGCCGCGCCGAGCGCTAGGAGTCGGCGGACCGGTTCGTGGAAGGCGGCGTTGATCCCGGCGGCGAGATCGGGAAGCTTGCCCGCTTTGCCGAGGTTGGCCGTGAGTAGCTGGGCGGTGGCGGGGAACTCGCCGAGGTGTGCGAGTTGGGCTCGCACGACGGCGGCGAGCCGGTCGGGGATGGCAGCGTCTGGATCCTCCGCAGCGGCGACGGCGTCGGTGAGCCGCTCGAGCATTCGAGTCAGGAGGAACTGGAGGATCTCGTCCTTGGATGAGAAGTAGTAGTAGAGCGTTGCGCGTGGGATGCCGCTGGCCTCGGCGATGTCCTCGGTGCGAACCTCGTCCCAGGAGAGCGCCAGCTCCCCGGCGGTGGCCAGGAGCTTGTCGGCCATCGGCGCGGGGACTGATCGGCTCATCGGTTGCGGTCCTTCACTTGTGCCTCGGGCCGGAACCTCGGGCGCCGCCCGGTTGGACGACGCGTCCAAGCCTACGAGTCGTGGTGGGGCTGGTCGAACGCCGCGGCCCTCGTGTCGCGAAGCGGCACGACCAGGACCGGACGATCGCTGGTTTCCGCGAGGCGGATCGCCGTGCAGCGGAACCTGCCGATGGACGTCTTGTGGTCGTGTCGGCCGACGACGACACAGGCTGCCCGGTGGCGGTGCGCGGCGTCGGCGAGCGCGGTCGCTGCGTCGCCGGCGCGGATCTCGAAGCTCCAGTCCAGGTCGGCACCGGCGAGGGCGAGCTGGCAGTCGAGGTGACAGCGATCTGCCAGCTCTTCGCGGGTGAGCGCGACCGCCCCCGCAGCGGTCGGGACGGCGATGGCGAAGCCGGATGTCGCGGGGATGACGTGCACGACCACGAGATGGGTGTGGCGCTGCGTGGCGAGCTCCAACGCTCGCTCGAGCGCGGGGAGCTCGTCGGAGCCGCTGCGCATCCCGACGATCACGGGATTGAGCGCGGATGGGTGCCGGACCGGGCGGCTCACCGGATGACTGGCTCGTCCTCGGGAGCGTGCCGGTGGAGCCGTGGCTCCGCTTCCGCAGCGGTCTTGGGCCCGCGCAGCGCGGTGAAGCCAGCGGCGGCCAGGCAGACGCCGGCGCCGAGCAGCAGCGCCGGGGGCATCCCGTCGACGAACGCAGACCTCGCGCCCGCTGCAAGGGCAGCGCCGTTCTCGCCGAGTTGCCCTGCGACCGCGAGAGCGCCGCCGATGCCTTCGCTGACCGGTTCGACGATCTCACCGGGCAGCCCGGCGAGATCAGGCTCGATGTTGGAGCGGTACGCGGCGTTCAACACGGATCCGATGAGCGCGATGCCCACCGCCCCTCCCATCTCCCGGACGGTGTCGTTCAGCGCCGATGCCACCCCTTGCTTCTCCTCGGGCAGCGATGAGGTGATCGCCGCGGTCGACGGGCTCATCGCGAGGCCGACGCCTGCGCCGAGGATGAGCACACCTGGCAAGACGCTGAGGTACCCGCCGGTGGGATCTGCCATGACGGCGAAGAGACCCAAGCCCGCCGCCATGGCCAGCATTCCGGTGACGAGCGTCCTGCGGAATCCGATTCGTTCGGCGATCGTCGGCGCAATGGTCGACAGCGGCATCATGACTGCTGCCATCGGGAGCAGACCGGTCGCGGCTCGCAGCGCCGAGTAGCCCAGCACCGCCTGGAGGTACTGCACGAGCACGAGGAACATCGAGAACATCACGGCGAACACGACGAAGAGGTTCACCGACCCTGCGGCGAGGCCACGGATCGCGAAGATCCGGACGTCCAGCAGCGGATGCTCTCTCCGCAGCTCGACCACGATGAACGCAGCGGCACCGAGTAGTCCGGCAGCGGCTGCGACGATGGTGATCGGCGCAGTCCAGCCCTGTTCCGGTCCTTCGTGGATGGCGAGCACCAGGCCGCCGACGGCGACGATGGACAGCAGCGAGCCTGCGATGTCGAAGCCGGTGTCGACGTGCTCGACCGAGTGCGGCACGACGACGACGGTGAGCACGAACGACACCGCCGCGAGCGCGACGGGCAGCGCGAAGACCCACGGCCAGGTGGCGTTGTCGATGATCGCTGCGGAGACGAACAACCCGATGATCCCACCTGCGCCAGCGAAACCGGCCCAGGTTCCGATCGCCTTGGCCTGCTGCGCGGCGGGGAAGCTGGTGGTGATGACCGACAACGTGACGGGCATGACCATGGCTGCAGCGAATCCGGCGGCGACTCGAAGCGCGATCAGTGTGGTCGGGTCCGTCGCGAAGGCAGCGGCGATGTTCGTCGCGGCAAATGCGACCAGGCCGATGAGCAGCACCGGCTTGCGGCCCCACCGGTCGCCGATGGCTCCGACGGGCATGAGGAGCGCTGCGAGTGCCAGCGTGTACCCGTTGATGATCCAGAGCAGTTGGCTCTGCGACGCGCCGAGGTCCTCGGCCAAGGCCTGCTGGGCGACGTTGAGCCCGGAGACGGATGCGACGACGGCGACGAGCGCCACGCACATCGCCGCGAGGATCAGCCGCCGGCGAACGGGGTCGACGATGACGACGTCATGGAGGTCGCTGGGGTCCTGGTCCACGTTCGCTGCGGGAGCGGGGTCTGGATGGGCGGCGGGCATTGTGCGCTCCTGCAGGGGTGGGCCATTCGATCCCGGCTGGATCAATCGGCAGACGAACAATATGACACGACGCCATCTATACGACACTCTGTTGCACTTCGAGCACGCTTCGCTACGATCCCGGGTGTGACGACGACTGAGGTTCTCCACATCGACCCTCGGGTGATCCGGACCCGAGTGGCGGTGCTCACCGCCGCCCGCGAGGTGCTCGTCGACGAAGGTTGGGAGGGGGTGACGGTGGCTCGGGTTGCTGAGCGCAGCGGTTACGCACGGACGACGCTGTACCGGCACTGGCCCCAGCGACTCGACCTGCTGCGCGACCTGATCCGCGAAGAGGCCGCCGTCGCACACTCTGTGCCGGGAGGCGAGCTGCGTGCGGACCTCGTCGCCGAGGTAGAGGCGTTCCGCTCAGCGATGACCGCTGCCGGGCTGGGACGGGCGATGATCGCGATCGGCCAGCACGCACGGGAGGATCCCGAGGTGGCCGAGCTCAACAGCGCGTTGCGGGTCGAAGGCTCCCGGGTGCTCGACGAGATCATCGAGCACGGGATCACACGAGGGTTGCTTCGCCCCGATGCGGGTGCCGGCGCGGCGGTGTCCATGCTGGTGGGGCCCGTGCTGTTCCGGTACCTGTTCGAGCCCGAGGGCCTCACCGCGAGCTTCGTCGAAGGTGTCGTCGATCGTTTCATCGAGGCGTTCGCAATCGACGTCGAGGGCGAACAGTGAAGCTGGACCTGATGACCGCAGGAATGCCGCTGCGCGCAGTGCAGCAGCTCGCTCGTCATGCCACCGAGGCCGGGTTCGCTGGGCTCGTCATCACCGAAGCCGGGCGAACCCCCTATCTGTCGGCGGCCGCCGCTGCCCTCGCGGCGGATCTCGACATCCTGACCGGGATCGCAGTGGCGTTCCCGAGGAGCCCGATGGTCACCGCCCAGGTCGCGTGGGAGTTGGCCGAGGCCAGCGACGGTCGATTCCGGCTCGGGCTCGGGACCCAGGTGCGCGCCCACATCGAACGGCGCTACGGGGTGGACTTCGATCCGCCGGGCCCGCGGATGCTCGACTATCTACTCGCAGTCCGGGACTGCTTCGCGGCGTTCCGGACCGGCGAGTTGTCCCACCACGGCGAGTTCTACGACCTGTCGCTGTTGCCACCGATGTGGTCGCCGGGCCCGATCAGCGCCCCTGACCCGCCGATCGACCTCGCAGCGGTGAACCCGTGGATGCTGCGCGTCGCAGGCGCCCACGCTGACGGCGTCCACGTGCACCCGCTCAACACGTCGACGTACCTACGCCAGACCGTGCTGGCGAATCTCGCCACCGGGGCAGCCACAGCGGGGCGCTCCGTCGCGGACCTCGAGGTCATCGTGCCGGCCTTCATCGTCGCGGGTGACTCAGACGACGACCGGTCACGTTGGCGCGAGTTGGCCCGGATGCAGATCGCCTTCTACGGGTCGACGCCGAACTACTCGTTCATCTTCGACCAGATCGACCGGCCCGGAACGACCGCGGCGTTGCGTGAGCGACAGCGGCAGGGCGACCTCGCCGGGATGGCAGCACTGATCGACGACGACATGCTGGCCGAGTTCGTCATCGAGGGCTCCTGGTCCGGCATCGCAGACGCAATCGCGGACCGCTACGACGGCATCGCGACGCGCGTCGTCAACTACTTCGGCGCGATCGCCTGGGCCGACGAACCGGTGTCGATGCGCCCATGGCGCGACATCACCCGAGCGCTCGCCACCTGAGGTCGCCGCACCCACGGCTTTTGGTTAGACGCTGTGTCTAAACTCTGCGTCATGTCACCCCCGGGCCTGTCGCAGAAGTCGACGCTGTACCGACTCGGCGGATTCGCGGCCGGCAATCCGTGGCGTGTCCTGGCGGGGTGGGCGGTCGTGATCGCGCTGGTCGTGGGGCTGTGGGCGGCGTTCGGCGAGGGCACCTCGGATGACATCACGATCCCCGGCATGCCGTCGCAACAGGCGCTCGATCTGCTCGAGGAGCGGTTCCCGGAGCAGGCGGGTGGTCGGGCGGTCGCGGTGTTCGCCACGAGCGACGGCACAATGTCGGACCCGCCCAACGCGGAGGCGGTCAGGGCGACACTCGATCGAATCGGCCGACTCGACGGGGTCGCGCAGGTGATCGAGCCGTTCGGACCAGCGGCGTCGCTGCTGCAGTCACCGGACGGCACCGTGGCGTACGCACAGATCCTCTATGACCGGGGAGCCAGAGAGGTCACACCGGAGCAGATCGACGATCTGTTCGCCACCGGTGATCCCGCCCGCGAGGCTGGCCTCGAGGTCGGCTTCGGCGGGCAGGTCGTGGAGCGGACAGAGCCCGAACAAGCTCGAACTGCCGAGCTCGTGGGTCTCGCCGTCGCCGTCGCCGTGCTACTGATCGCGTTCGGGTCGGTCATCGCCATGGGCGCACCGCTGCTCGGCGCGCTGTTGGGTGTGGGCGTCGGCATGCTGTTGATAGGACTACTTGCGTCGGTCATGGACGTCATGTCGGTCGCGCCCACGATGGCGACGATGATCGGCATCGCCGTCGGCATCGACTACGCCCTGTTCGTCGTCACCCGCCATCGCCAACACCTGGCGTTCGGTCATTCAGTCGTCGAGTCGGTCGCGCTCGCGACCCATTCGGCGGGGCGGTCGGTGATCTTCGCCGGGGTCACGGTGGTGATCTCGATGCTCGGCCTCACGCTGGTGGGCATCCCGCTGATCGCCAGCATGGGTGTTGCGGTGGCGATCACCGTGTCGGTGGCGGTGCTCGTCGCCATCACGTTCCTTCCCGCACTGCTCGGCCTCATCGGAACGAACATCGACCGCCTCCGCACACCCGGGATCAAGGTCCGCGCTGAGATCGACCCGGATTCCCCGACGGCATGGAGTGCCCGCTGGGCGCGGAGCGTGACCCGACACCCGTGGCGAGCGCTCGCGATCGGGGTCCCGCTACTCCTCGTGCTCGCCATTCCCGCGGCCAGCCTGCGTACCGGGTGGCCCGACGCACGCAACCGCCCACAGGACTCCCCACCGCGCGTCGCGTTCGACCTGCTCACCAGAGGGTTCGGGATCGGAGCCAACGCCCCGCTGCTGGCCGTCATCGACCTCGACGACGCAGAGCCGGATGCGGCCGCCACGATCTCGGGAGCGCTCGCGGAGCTCCCAGGTGTCAGTCAGACGACGCCGCCGCTGCCCAACGAGGAGGGCACTGCGGCCATCGTGCAGGTGACGCCCAACAGCGGCCCTGAGGATGAAGCCACAGAGGACCTGGTCCGGGCCATCCGGGACCAAGGCGCCCTCGAGGAGAGCACCGGCGCTCGCATCGACGTCACGGGTGCCACCGCGTTCTACATCGACATCTCCCAGCGGCTCAACGATCGCCTGCCGATCTTCATCGCCGCCGTGGTGTCGCTCAGCTTCCTGCTGCTCACCGCAGTGTTCCGAGCGCCGGTCGTCGCGGCCAAGGCTGCGGTCATGAACCTGCTCGGCATCGGCGCCGCCTACGGCGTCGTCGTGGCTGTCTTCCAATGGGGATGGGCCAAAGATCTCATCGGGCTGGAACAGACCGTGCCCATCATCTCGTTTCTTCCGATGGGACTCTTCGCAGTGCTGTTCGGCCTCTCGATGGACTACGAGGTGTTCATCCTGTCGCGCATCCGTGAGGCGTGGATCGTCGACCACGACAACGAGTCGGCCATCGTCCACGGACTGTCAGCCAGCGCGCGCGTCATCACCGCGGCTGCAGCGATCATGTTCGCGGTGTTCGCCAGCTTCGTCGCCGGCGACAGCGCCGAGATCAAGATGTTCGGGCTCGGCCTCGCCGTGGCGGTCCTGCTCGATGCCACCGTCATTCGCATGCTCGTCGTGCCGGCGTCGATGAAGGTCCTCGGTAACGCGAACTGGTGGATCCCGAACTGGCTCGACCGGCTGCTGCCCAACCTGGACATCGAGGGCTCCGAAGCCGACGAAGAGCTCGACCCCCCGCCACCGACACCTCACCCTACGGAGACAGCATCAGCGTGAACCTCGACGAACCACCAGCACAACTCGCCGCCCGCACAGCGCTCGCGTCCGCAATGCAGCGATTGGGCCACTCGCTCGTCGCCCGCCAGGTCGACACCGACCTGGCGGTCGAGCTCGCAGAGGTCGCCGAGCGCTACACCTCCACCGTGCAGCGTGGTGCACCGCGGGACCGGGCCACCGAGATGCTCTCCAGTCCTCGCGTCACCGCAGCGCTCAACGGGAAGCGAGCCATCATCGACGACGGTGCGGAGATCGACCTGTTCAGGGACTCGTTCGTCTCCGGGCGGACCAACCCCATGGGCATCGGGGTCCGGGTCGTTCGCGACGGCGACACCGCCGTGGCCACCACCACCCTCGGACCGGCGTTCGAGGGGGCGCCCGGCCGAGCCCACGGCGGCGCCGTCGGCGCCATCCTCGACGAGACCATGGGGTACCTGTTGCCGATCATCGGCGAGATGGCCTACACCGCCAACTTGTCCATCGACTACATCGCACCAGCACCGCTGGGTGTCGAAGTGTCCTTCACCGCGCGGCTTCGCGACCGGGCGGACCGCAAGCTGTGGATCGAAGCCGTCGGCGAATCCGCCGATGGCGTGTTCGTGCGAGCTGAAGCGCTGTTCCTCACCGTCGACCTGTCGCGCTTCACCAATGCGTCCGCCGAAGGCGACAGCGTCAACGCGGCGGACGCCCAGGCGGTGGAGCTTCCATGACCGTCGCTGCGCGCCCCGAGCGGTTCGACCTCCCGGGCGCCGACCTGCGATTGGCCGCGGACCGCTGGGGTCCCCGCACCGACGATGTTGTGGTGTTCCTGCACGGTGCGGGCCAGAGTCGCCGGGCATGGGACGACGCCGCAGAAGCGGTTGCAGCGATCGGCTGGCACGCCATCACCGTCGACCACAGGGGCCATGGTGACAGCGAATGGCCGATCGAGGCCGACTACGACTGGGACCGCTTCGCCGACGACGTGATCGCCATCGTCGAGCACCTCGGCACGCCACCCGTCCTCGTCGGCGCGTCACTGGGCGGGATGTCGGCGCTGTTGGCGCAGGCTCGAACTGACGAACAGCTCTTCCGAGCGGTGGTTCTGGTCGATGTCACCCCGCGGATGGAACTCGGGGGCGTACAACGCATCGTCGGTTTCATGGCAGCGCACCCTGACGGCTTCGACTCCCTCGACGCCGCGTCAGCGATCATCGCTGAGTACACCGGGCGACCTCGGCCGCCGACACCGGACGGTCTGCGCCAGGTCCTCGCTCATGGCTCCGACGGCCGCTGGCGGTGGCGCTGGGACGTCCGCTTCCTCGAAGGACGCGCCGACATGATCATCGGCGGCGACATCGAAGCGTTGCGGGAGATCCAGGTGCGCGAACGGCTCCACGAAGGTGCTCGCCGCATCAAGGTTCCCGCGCTCGTCGTGCGCGGCGCCGAGAGCGACCTCGTCTCCACCGAAGGCGTCCGAGAGTTCGTCGACGCGGTACCGGGCGCCCAGTACGTCGACGTGGCCGACGCCGGTCACATGGTCGCCGGGGACCAGAACGACACCTTCACCGCAGCGGTCCTCACGTTCCTGTCCGAAGTGCGCACGGGCACGACCAGACGATGACGACGGACCCCGCTGCGCCGACCGTGCACCGGATCCCCACACGCAACGGCGACGAGCTGCGCGTGCTCGACTGGGGCGGCAGCGGACCACCTGTGGTGCTACTGCACCCGAACGGGTTCTGCGGAGGACTCTACGAACCGGTCGCCGCAACGCTGCTCGGGACCGCCCGAGCGGTCGCGATTGACCTGGTCGGCCACGGGGGCAGCACGACGCCGACAGACCCGACGCGCTACCGGTTCGCGTCGATGGCCAACGACGTGCTCGACGTGCTCGACCACCTCGACCTCTGCGGCATCGCCGGCGTCGGCGGATCACTCGGGGGAGCAGTTGCGGTCCTCGTCGACCAGCTCGACCAAGGGCGGTGGTCACAGCTCCTGCTCGCCGAACCAGTCGCGTTTCCCCCAACACTGTTCAGAACCACGACGCCCAACCCGATGGCGGTCGCTGCTCGTCGCCGCCGCCGGCTATTCGCCACCCGAGCCGAGATGCACGACCAGTACTGCGACAAGGCGCCCCTGTCCCAACTCAGCGACGATGCGCTCGACGCCTACCTGCGATGGGGGACCGTCGATTGCGGCGACGGTGTGCATCTCGCGTGTGACCCCGACACCGAAGCGCGCATCTTCGAGATGTCTGCCACTTCGTACGGCGCCCCCGCCGCCTGGGAACACCTCGAGCACCTCGCATGCCCCGCTGTGATCGTCGCCGGAGAGGACACCTTCCTGCCCGCCATCTTCGACCAGCAGGCCGAACGGGCCAACGCCACATTGCTCACCCTTCCCGGCGGGCACTTCGTGCTGCACGAGGACACCCGCCGTACCGAAGCACTCATCAGAGAGCACGTGCTCACCCAACCAGCCCCATCCCCAGCAATCGGAGGATCCCGATGAACGCACCACTTCGCTACACGCGCGAGGAGCTCATGAGCGACCCTCCCTACGCCGAACGCATCGAGCGCAACGGAGTCCGCTTCCACGGCGGCTACGACACCGACGGCACCTACCTGCCACCCAGGTCGCTGCACCGAGCAGCAGCCATCGACGCATGGACACGCCAGCTCGAGGCCGCAGGACACCCGACCAGCGTCGTCGACACCGACGCGGTCAAACGGTCGTTCGTCCCCAACGCCACCCAGGCGAAAATGCTGCTGAGTAACGACGCGACCGGCGCCATGACCCGGATCCTGACCCTGGTCGGCGTCGTCGAGGGGTTCGGCAACGACGGCATCAAACTCATCCCCGTCGTCGACCTCGCCGAGCACATCGTCGAACCAACCGACGACACCTGCCTCGGTCACCTGTTCAACGGCCTGCTCGAAGCACACGGCAACGACGAAGCAGGAACCGACGGAGAAGTAGGACACGACCAGATGTGGTTCGCCGTGCGCGACGCAGCGCTCGCCGACCCGCCCGTCACGCTCGACATGTTCCAGGAGCTCCCGATCGCCCCGCCTCCCGGCTACAGCGGCCCCGCAAGCCCAGCCGCAGAAGCGATCAGCGTCGGATCGATGATCGGCGGAATGCGCGACGACGTCTCCCCCGAGCTGCAGTTGCTGGTGAGAGCCATGGTGCAGATCCTCGTGATCGAGCTGCTCGCCTATCACACCTTCGCCTGGGCCTCGGATGTGCTCGGCGACCCGTCGTGCAGCCATGACACCGCGTTCGCACGCACGACCATCGACCACATCCGCGCCGACGAGGACCTCCACGTCGGCTACCTGCAATGCGCCCTAGCGGAACTTGCCACCATGACCGTACGTCGCACCGACGGCGGAACCGTCCGTGGTGCCGATCTCGTGGTCGCCGCATCTCGCGCCGCGTTGGAGAACCAGACAGGCGACCGGTTCGACCGCGTCCTCGCGTACCGGCTCGCGCAGGTGCGCACCGAGCTCGAGGACCACCCCGATGGCGCCCGCCTCACCGCCGAGTTCGACGCACTGGCCGACAGCCCCGCAGAAGCTCTCGCATGAACGACCTGCCTCACGGATGGAGCGAACGATGAGCCGACCGCCAGTGACGGACTGGGAGACCGACTTCGATCACCTCGACCCCGCCTTCGTCGCCGACCCGTACCCGATCTATGACCACCTTCGCGAGCAGTGTCCGATCGCGCACACCGACCGCTATCACGGCGTCTGGATCCCGACCCGATACGACGACCTCGCAGCGATCGCCCATGACCATCAGCGATTCTCGTCGCGCACGATCCTCATCACCGACCGTGCCGAGTCACCAACCGACCTCGGATTCCACGCTCCCCCGATCACCGAGGCGCCGCCCTATCACACCGACATCCGGCGCATCCTCCTGCCCCTGTTCTCCCCGGCCGTTGTCGCCGAGTACGAACCGATCACCAGGACGATCGCGTCGGACCTGATCGACGCCTTCGTCGACGATTCCGGCTGCGACGCTGCTGCGGCGTACGCCCAACACGTACCCATCAAGGTGATCACCCGGCTGCTCGGCATCCCCGACAGCGACCACGCGCAGTTCCGCGACTGGATCCACCGTCTGGTTGAACAGAGCCCGCTCGCGAGCGACAGCACCTACGACGCGATCATCGAGATCGGCGGCTACCTCAGCAGTCACATCGAACAGCACCGGACGCACCCGGCCCACGACGTCATCACCCACCTCCTCGACGCCCGACTTCCCGATGACCGGCTACTGACCCGAGACGAGATCCTCGGCGTGTGCATCCTGTTGCTCCTCGCCGGGATCGACACCACCTGGTCTGCGATCGGCTCGTCGCTACTCCACCTCGCCACCCACCCCGACGACCGGCACCGGCTGCGCACCGAGCCCGACCTCATCCACACCGCCACCGAGGAGTTCCTACGCGCGTTCGCGCCCGTCACGATGGCCCGAGAGGTGATCGAAGACACCGAGATCGGCGGCTGCCCGATGCGCAAAGGCGACCGGGTCCTGCTGCCGTTCCCCTCCGGCAACCGGGACCCCAACGCGTTTGATCGACCCGACGATGTCGTCCTGGATCGGCAGGCGAACCGCCACTTCGCCTTCGGCGTCGGGATCCACCGATGCCTCGGCTCCAACCTCGCCAGAATGGAACTCCGGGTAGCGATCGAGACCTGGCTCGAACGCATCCCCGAGTTCGAACTCACCGACCCCGACGCCGTCACCTGGTCCGCAGGCCAGGTGAGAGGACCGCGCCACCTGCCACTCACGTTCACCTACCGGTGAACTTGTCGCCCTCTACAGTCCTGGGTCCTGGCGAGTTGACGAACGACCCGACGCCCAAGCGAATGGGGCACCGTCCGTGACAATCCCCTCTGCGGACAGTGCCGCCTGGTGTGGTTTGGTGTCATCGTGCCCGGGGAGAGATTCGAACTCTCACGGAGCGTGAGCTCCCAAGGGGTTTAAGCCCTCTGCGTCTGCCAGTTTCGCCACCCGGGCCGCAGCCCACACGGTAGAGGGCGAGGAGGCCTGTGACCCACCACTCGGTCGCCGCGTACGTCCATCCACCACGCGGGTTGCCGTCGCCGTCACGCGAGTGGTGGGATAGCCCCGACAACTCACCACACCGTCGGAGGGAAGCCGGTGCGATTCCGGCGCTGTCCCGCAACCGTGAGCACGGCTCCCGCCCGGAGACGTGTCAGCCGGAGCGCTCCGTGGCGTGATCGCTTCGCAACCGTCCGTCGTGGAATGCGGATGCCGAAGCCTGGCGTCCGTCGGGAACGGACCTCCGGGCCGTCGGCCGGGAGGAAACCAATGTCGAATCCCACCAGACCGACACCGAGGCGGCTGGTCGCGGTACTCGTCGCCGCCACGATCATCACACCGCTCGCCATCCTCGGCGGACCCACCCGCCCGGCCGCTGCCGCCGTGGACGGGCCGTGTCCTGGAGTGGCCGGGGTCACCGTCGTCATCGATTTCCAGGAACTCGGCGGCGGCGTCGTGGTGCGCTGCGCGCCGGGCGCGTCGCCAACCGGCCTCGCGGCACTCGAAGCCGCGGGTATCACCTATCGGACGGCTGTCCGCTCCCCCGGCTTCGTCTGTCGGATCTCCGACAAGCCTGCGACCGATCCGTGCATCAACACCTCGCCCACCTCCGCCTACTGGTCGTACTGGGTGGCGAGCCGCGGCGGGCCCTGGTGCTACAGCAGCCTCGGCGCCGGCAACCGCCGACCCCCTGAAGGGACGGTTGAGGGATGGTCGTTCTCGATGAATCGTTCCGCCGCGACCGCGCCGCCACCGTCGGTCACCATCCCCGGCGGCAACGGCGGCGGCCCGTCGGTGAGCACCGGCGACTGCACCTCGACCCCACCACCCCCGACAACCCTGCCCACCCCTCCGACGACTGCACCGCCCCGGCCTCCGGGCGACGGCTCCCCCGCGGCGACCGCCAGACCCGCCGCTGGAGCATCCGCCGGCTCACCCGTCGCACCAGGCCGTCGCCCGTCCCCCCAATCCCCCGCCTCCTCCCCGGGTGTCTCGTCGCCGTCCGAACCGGCGGCTTCACCGGGCGCAACATCGCCAGACACGACCGCACCGGTCGACCCTGAGGCACCGGTTGCGGTGGCCGGGGCGTCTGCCGTCGCCCCCACCACGACAGCGGCCAACTCACCGCGACGCGACGAGGTCGCCGCCGGAGCGGCTCACGCGGCCTCGACGGGCGGATCGCCAGCAGGTCTCGTCGCAGGTGGCGTGTTGGTCGTCGCGCTCGCCGGTGCCGCCATCGTCGTCCGTCGTCGTGCACGCAGCGCCTGATACCGGCCGCCAGCCCGTTCGGCTGCCTCGCGACCTCCACCCCGCGGCGTGGTGGTTGTGGGCGCTGTCGATGGGAGTCGCCGCGAGCCGCACCACCAACCCGATCCTGTTGTGTCTCCTCGTCACGGTCGTCGGGATGGTGGTCGCCGCACGCCGCACCGACGCCCCGTGGGCCCACGGCTTCCGGCTGTATCTCACCTTCGGCCTCGTGATCATCACGTTCCGGGTGGTCTTCCGGATGTTCCTCGAAGGCCAGTACGGCACACACGTCCTGTTCCGACTCCCCGAACTCCCCCTCCCCGACGCGGCGGCCGGGATCCGCATCGGCGGACCGGTCACCCTGGAGGGCCTGCTCGCCGCCGTCTACGACGGGCTCCGCCTCGCGGCCCTGGTGATCTGCGTGGGCGCCGCGAACGTGCTCGCAGACCCGAAACGGCTGCTCCGCTCGATGCCCGGCGCCCTCTACGAGGTCGGCACCGCCATCACCGTTGCGCTCTCGCTGGCGCCGCAGCTCGTGGAAAGCGGGCGTCGGGTCACCCGTGCTCGACGACTCCGCGGCGAGGTCGGTCGCCGAACCCAGTGGTTCCGCCACATCGCGATCCCGGTCATGACCGACGCGCTCGACCGGTCGCTGCTGCTCGCCGCCGCAATGGACTCGCGTGGCTACGGCCGCACCGTCGGGTTGAGCGCCGCGACCCGACGTCTCACCGCGGCCCTGGTGCTCGGCGGCCTCGGCGGTGTGTGCGTGGGCGTCTACGGGACGCTCGATACGACCACCCCACGCGCGCTCGGGTTGCCGATGCTTGCGGCCGGGGTCGCTGCGGCGATCGGTGGACTCGCCCTCGGCGGGCGACGAATTCGCCGGAGCCGCTACCGTCCGCCCCGGTGGCAGTGGCCCGACGTGGCGGTCGCCTGCTGCGGCGCCGTGACAGCCGTTGGCCTCGGGGTGGCCGCCTCGGTGGATCCGGATGCGCTCAACCCGTCGGTGCAACCGCTCGTCTGGCCGTCCCTGCCGACCCTGCCGACGCTGGCGATCCTCGTCGGTGCCCTCGCCGCCGTCATCGCGCCGCCGCCACGACGCTCGAGCGGGAGCAGCGCCGCGTGATCCGTTTCGAACAGGTCGCCGTCACCTACCCCGAGGCCTCCGCACCGACCCTCCAGGATGTGACCTTCACCGTGCCCGAGGGTGAGCTGTGCCTTGTCGTCGGAACGACCGGCGCCGGAAAGTCCACCCTGCTGGGTTGCATCAACGGGCTGGTACCCCATTTCAGCGGTGGGCGGCTCAGCGGACGGGTGAGCGTCGACGGACTCGACACCGCCACCCATCCGCCCCGGGAACTCGCGGACGTCGTTGGTGTCGTTGGCCAGGATCCGCTCGCCGGATTCGTCACCGACGTGGTGGAGGACGAGCTCGCCTACGGGATGGAACAGCTCGGCGTTCCGCCCGCCGTGATGCGCACCCGCGTCGAGGAGACCCTCGATCTGTTGGGCATCGCGGATCTCCGGCGACGCCCCCTGCGGGAGCTTTCAGGCGGACAGCAGCAGCGTGTGGCGATCGGCTCGGTGCTCACCGCCCACCCTCGGGTGCTGGTGCTCGACGAACCGACCTCGGCGCTCGACCCCACAGCGGCGGAGGAAGTGCTGGCCGCAGTCACGCGCCTCGTGCACGACCTCGGCGTCACGGTGGTCGTGGCCGAACACCGCCTGGAGCGCGTCGCGCAATTCGCGGACCTCGTCGCGGTCGTCGAGGAGGGACGGGTCCGCGTCGGGCCGCCTGCCGCCACGCTCGCCGACAGTCCGGTCGCCCCGCCGATCGTCGAGCTCGCGCGACTCGCCGGTTGGGATCCGCCGCCGCTGTCGGTGCGCGACGGGCGTCGCCTGGCTCAGCCGCTGCGCGATCGCCTCGAGCCTCGCCTTCCCCGTCCCCCCTCCGCGCCTCCCGCCGACCGCCGCCCCCAGCCAACCCCGCTGCCCCCGGTGCTGGATGCTCGAGGGGTCGGGGTGACCTATGGCCCCACGGTCGCGGTCCACGACGTCGACCTGACGCTTCGCTGCGGTGAGGTGGTGGCGCTCATGGGTCGCAACGGATCCGGCAAGTCGTCGTTGATGTGGGCGCTTCAGGGCTCCGGCCCCCGATCCCACGGACGGGTGCTGCTCCGCGACCCCGCGCGCGGCCCGGACGCGGCACCCGTCGATCCGTCGACGCTGAAACCCGCCGAGGCCCGAGGGTGGGTCGGCCTGGTCCCCCAGACCCCGACCGACCTGTTGTATCTCACGACGGTCCGCGACGAGTGCGCCCAGGCCGACCGCGACGCACATGCGCCGGCGGGCACCTGTCACGACCTGCTCGAGACGTTGAGCGTCGGCATCGACCGCGACGCACACCCCCGCGACCTGTCCGAGGGCCAGCGGCTGGCGCTCGTCGTCGCCATCCAGCTCACCGCGGCGCCCCGGGTTGTGCTGCTGGACGAACCCACCCGTGGCCTCGACTACCGCGCCAAGGCCGCGCTCAGCGCCCTCCTGCGGCAACTCGCCGATGAGGGCCGCAGCGTCATGGTCTCCACTCACGACGTGGAGTTCGTCGCAACGTGCGCGGATCGGGTCGTGGTGATGGCCGAGGGCGAGATCGTCGCCGACGGCCCCACAGCGGAAGTGATTGCTGCATCGCCCGCCTTCGCGCCCCAGGTCGCCAAGGTGCTCGCACCTCAGGCGTGGCTGACCGTCGAGCAGGTCCGCGCCGCGCTCGACGAGGGGGACCGGTGAGCGCGGATCGACGCGACCGGTCCGCGCTCCGTCTCGGCGTCCGACCTGCCGCCGTGCTGAGCGTCGCGTCGATCGCGGGCCTCGCGATGTTCCTGTGGCCGCTGTTCGTCCGCGCTCCCGCCGAGGCCGGCCATCGCAGCGACGCGCCGTTCGTGTTCATCGTGATCCTCCCGATCCTGTTGGCGGTCGTCGTCGCCGAACTGCACTCGGGCGGCATCGACACGAAGGCGCTCGCGATGTTGGGGGTGTTGTCCGCGATCGGCGCGGCGCTGCGCCCAATGGGAGCGGGGGTCGCCGGAATCGAAACGGTCTTCTTCGTGATGATCCTCGCGGGGCGGGTCTACGGGCCGGGGTTCGGATTCGTGTTGGGAAACACGACGTTGTTCGCCTCCGCGATCCTCACCGGCGGGATCGGCCCGTGGCTGCCGTTCCAAATGCTGGGTGCCGGATGGGTCGGTTTGGGCGCGGGGCTGCTCCCACGAGTGCGTGGACGGTGGGAACTCGCCATGTTGGCGACCTACGGCGCGCTCAGCGCCTACCTGTTCGGTTTCCTCATCAACATGTGGTTCTGGCCCTACACCGTCGGCGCCGACACGCAGTTGTCGTTCGTCGCCGGCGATTCAGTGGTGGCGAACCTCCGTCGCTTCTTCTTCTTCACGTTGGCAACGTCGACGATCGGTTGGGACACTGGCCGCGCCATCACCAACGTTGTCGCGATCGCCCTGATCGGCTCACCGGCGTTGTTGATGTTGCGTCGTGCCTCCCGTCGCGCCTCGTTCGACGCACCCGTCGACTTCGACCCCGGCGAACTCACCGAAACCCCCCGACCGTTCGACGTCCACGGCCTCGACGCCCACCCCGGCGAACTCGCAACGCCGGAGGGCGATGTTCCGCTGCGGGCCTCCAGTCGACGAAACTGAGTCGGTGAGCACCGCACAGGTCGCCCGGTTCGTCGCTGTCTTGAGCCTGCTTTGTTGGGCCGGCGCGGCGGCTGCGCTGGCAGCGACGCTGCTGCGTCGGCGCGCCCGCTGGGCATCACAGGCTGTGGACGCGCTCGCTCCCGCCGCCCTGTGGTTGGGATGCCTGGTCGCAACCGTGACGACCGTCGGAAGCCTGTACTTCTCCGAGGTCGCCCACTACGAGCCGTGCGAGCTGTGCTGGTATCAACGGATCTGCATCTATCCCCTCTCGGCGACGCTCGCCGTGGCGGCGATCCGACGCGACAGGAACGTGTGGCGCTATGTCGCCATCCCCGCCGGCGTCGGTCTCGTGATCGCCGCCTACCACACGCAGCTCCAGGCGTTCCCCGAGCAGTCGACGTTCTGTCCCACCGACGTGCCCTGCACGATCCGCTATGTGTGGGAGTTCGGATTCGTGTCGCTGCCGTTCATGGCGCTCGCCGCGTTCAGTTTCGTTCTCGTCATGGTGCGCATCGCCGCCCTCGCCCCCAAGGAGCTCAACCATGGGCAATCCCCCACCCCGGCCTGAGAAGCGGACCAAGCGGTCCGGTGCCCGACCGGCGCCGACGCCACCGCCGGCGCCGAACCGGACGCCGCTGATCATCGGTGTCGTCGTGTTGGTGGTCGCCGTGGTCGCGATCATCGTGGGGCTCACCTCGGGCAATGACGACAAGCCCAAAGTCGCTACGTCCAGCTCGTCGTCGGTGCTGCGCGCCCTCGGGGAGATCCCGAGTTCGGTCTTTGAGAAGGTGGGCACGGGCACCTCGAACAATCCCCCCAAGGCCATTACCGACGATCCCCTCATGAAGGACGGAAAGCCCCACATCGCGTACGTCGGCGCCGAATTCTGCCCCTATTGCGCAGCGGAGCGGTGGGCGATGGTGGTCGCGCTCGGTCGATTCGGGTCCTTCACCAAGCTGCCCCTCAGTCACTCAGCAGTCGAGGACGTGCACTCGAACACCCAGACGGTGACGTTCCGTGGCGCCGAGTATCACTCTGACGTCTTGGCGTTCAGCGGAACCGAGACCGCCGGCAACGAGTTGGTCGGAGGCCAGTACGAGCGGCTCGACACGCCTCCCGCCGACGTCGAGGCCGCTGCCACCAAACACGGCATCGAGTCGATTCCCTTCGTGGACTTTGGTGGCAAGTTCCTGCTGTCGGGAGCGACCTACGACCCGGGGATCCTCGCCGGCAAGACGTCTCAGCAGATCGCAGACGCTCTTTCCGATCCCAACTCCGAGATCGCCAAGGGCATCGTCGGTTCTGCCAACGTGTTGACGGCCGCAATCTGCGCCGCGACCGACAACCAGCCAGCAGAGGTCTGCAAGACGCCGGTGATCGAGGCGGCAGGCAAGCAACTCGAACGGCAACGCTGAGCCCACCCACCGATCGATCAGCTCATCGCGGCGATCGGCTGCTTCGGCGGGTAGGCGCCGAAAGTCATGAAGTGGTCTCGGATGCCGCTCGTGAAGCTATCGATGTAGGCGAGCTTGCGGATCATGTAGGAGTGCTGCTCCTTGGGATCCAGGTAGAGGTTGTACAGACGGCCATGTGAGTACTTCTGGGTGACCCCGGTGAAGCCGCCGAGGTTGAAGCAGTCGCGGTCGTCGTCTGAGGAGGAGGCGACCATGAACTTCCACTCCCCGACTCGCAACGCCGAAAACACGTTGGTGAGCCAGTAGTAGAGGTATTTGCGGTTCGACGAGCCGTCCTCAGCAAGCAGGAACGACGTCTGGTCAACCCCGTCGATGTAGCGATCGGTGGGCACCGACTCGCTGGCGTCGGCGAGATGAAGGATCGTGTTGAACAGATCCATCTGGGAGAACAGACCATCTGATACGCGATCGGCCGCGACCATCCCGGGCCAGGTGAGGATGGCGGGTACCCGCTGGCCGCCCTCCCACGTCGAGCCTTTCGCTGAGCGGAACGGCGAGTAGGCGGCATCGGGCCACGTTTCCATTTCGGGGCCGTTGTCGGAGCTGATGAATACGAGCGTGTCATCCATCTGCCCGGTGGCCTCGAGCTCCGCGACGAGGCGGCCGACGATGTCGTCGAGCTCGAGGATCGTGTCTTTGTAGGGATGCTTCGCAGGTGACGCTCCAAGGAACCGCTCGTGGGGGTAGTTGTCGAAATGCGCACCCCGGGTGCAGTGGTAGAGGAACCACGGTCGACGCGAGTGCTGAGCCTCGGCACCCATCCGGCGGATGAAGTCGAGCGAGTAGTTCGTCCACTTCTCGTCGAGCAACGAGAGGACCGGGATGGTGACCTCTTCGACCGGCTCGACTTCTTCGCCGCGACGGGCGTGCACGAAGCACTTGTTGAACGGCAGATTCTCGACCCAGCGAGTGCGCTCTTCGCTGTAGACGATCTCGGGAAAGAAGTACGGGTCGCGCCACTCGGTGTACATGTCCGAGACCGACAGGAATCCGTAGAAGTCGTCGAAACCGACGTGCTGTGGCTGCGACTCGATGTTCTCTCCGATGTGCCACTTACCGACCGCCTGGGTGACGTAGCCGGCAGCGGAGAGGAGCTGCGCGAGCGTGACCTCACCCGCAAGGCCGCCGGGTTGGCCGTACATCGGCGGTCGCAACAGGCCATGGCGCATCGGGAGGCGCCCGGTCATGAGCGACGCCCGAGAGGGCGTGCATGAGGGTTCGGAGTAACACGACGTGAGCAGGAGCCCACGACGGGCGAGACGATCGATGTTCGGCGTTGGGGCCCCCACCGCGACGCCGCCGCCGTAGCAGCCGAAATCGCCCCAGCCGACATCGTCGAACAGGATGATCAGCACGTTCGGTCGCCGCCCCGTGTCGCCGCGGTACGCGGCGAGCGCAGCGGACGCCGCTGACTCCTGAGCTTCGATCACGAATCTCGGCTCGAGCGAGTCGCGTTCGCGAACCACCTCGGCGACCACTGGGTCGTGTGCCATCTCGTCCCCCTGTCGGTTCGACACTGCTTCGTACGCGCATGGACGCTACCGATCGACCGCTCATGCCGCCGCACCCACCTCGCTGCTGTCGCCTTCCCCAGCGACCGCCGTCCACAGCAACCGGCGAGCGGCGTCTGCCTCCGGCCCGTTGAGCTGATTGGCGGCGACGATCCCGTCGACCATGTCGGCGACGACCGCCACGAACGGACGGCCGACGAGACGGACGGCGATGGTGACCGACCCATCCGGGCGGCGACGCAGCGACCGATCACGACCTAAGATGCGCGGCGGGCTGCGGAACGTTGGCGCCGACAACCCGCCGCGACGGGCCGCCATCGCAAGCTGTCGAGCCGTTTCGGCGAAGCGAAGAGATCGGGATCCCACAGCCACCATGGTGCCGACGGCCTGTGACAACGAAGCCATCATGTGGCACGAGTCGCTCACGCGCGCGACCGCAACGGGCAGAGGAGACAGCGATGAACCAGATCTACGACAGACCGTTGTTCCCGCTGCAGGAGCATCTCGGCTTCACGATCGAGGCGACGCCGGGACGAGGGGTCGCGTCCCTGACCCTCGATGAACGTCACATGAACCCCAACGGCGTCGGCCACGGCGCCGTTGCCTTCACCATGATGGACACGGCGATGGGCGCAGCGGTGATGTCGGTCCTCGACGAGGGCTGCGTCTGCGCCACGATCGAGATCCACACGCGGTTCCATCGTTCCGCCGCGGCCGGGCGTCTCAGCGCCGAGGCGAGCATCCTCCAGGCGGGTCGCCGCATCATCCACCTCCAGGCCGCCACCATCGACGAGGGCGGTCGACTCATCGCGAGCGCGACGGCCAGTTTCGCCGTCATCCGGCCGGAGAGCCCAGGCGCGCCGGCGGCCTGATCGGTCCGCCGTCTCCACGGTCACGGGGTGGACGATTCCGTTGGCTGATTCCCGAATTCAGCCAGGAGATCGTCGCTGAATACCCCCATCACAACGAATCGCCCTTGTTTCGACGAGTTTCTCAACCGACAATGGGAGCCCATCCGCCCCGGTAGGGCGGGCGCGATCGACGACCCGAAAGCCACTTCCCTCATGAGCGACGAACAGATCACCCGCAATGCAGCCGCCATCGCCCAACGTGAACTCGCCGAGCTGGTGAGCCGGACCTCCGGCTCCAAGGCGCTGTTCGAGCGAGCCATCCGCTCGATGCCCGGCGGGGTTGCGTCGTCCTTCCAGCTCGGCGATCCCTATCCGATCTATCTGGAGCGAGGTGTCGGCCCGCGGGTCTGGGATGTCGACGGCCATGAGTACTTCGACTTCCACAACGGCTTCGGCACGATGGCTGCCGGCCACGCGCATCCCGTCGTCGCCGAGGCCATCGAGACCGCGGCGCGCAACGGCGTGCACTTCGCTGTCACCGTGGAGCGCACCGTCGCGCTGGCGGAGGAGATGTGCCGGCGTTTCAAGGTCGACCAGGTTCGTTTCACCAACTCGGGCACCGAGTCGAACATGACCGCGATCCGCGTCGCCCGAGCCGCGACCGGCCGGGACGTCATCGCCAAGATTGAGGGCTCCTACCACGGCCACGTCGACCAGTTGATGTATTCGGTGCTGCCCGGCGCCGACGTGATGGGCGGCCGTGACGCCCCGGCAGCAACGCCAAAGTCGAAGGGCGTCCCGGCTGCGATGGCCGACTGGATCCGGGTCGTTCCGTTCAACGACGCGGCGGCGGTCCAGCGGCTCTTCGAGGTCGAGGGAGACAAGATCGCGGCGCTCATCATGGAACCGGTGATGATGAACATCGGCATCGTCTTGCCCCAGCCCGGCTACCTCGAGGCGGTGCGCGAGCTGTGCACGAAGCACGGTGTGGTGCTGATCTTCGATGAGGTGAAGTGCGGCGGCACGATCGCGGCGGGCGGCGCCGCGGAACGATTCGGGGTGCAGCCAGACCTGTCCTCGTGGGCGAAGTCGATCGGCGGCGGCACGGCGATCGGCGCGTTCGGCGGCAAGGCCGAGATCATGGATCAGATCAACCAGGGCGCCGCCCATCAGGGCACCTACAACGGCAACCCGCTGTCGGTGGCTGCCGCGTACGCGACGCTCACCAAGGTGCTCACCGCCGACGCGTACGAGCACCTCGGCCACCTCGGCGCACGCCTCGCGGCCGGCCTCGGCAAGGCGATCGAGGAATACGGGATTCCCGCGAACGTGGTCGACCTGGGGTGCAAGGGGTGCGTGACGTATCGCCGCGAGCCGCTCACCAACTACCGCGATTTCCTCGAGACGAACACGCAGATCTACGAGGCCTCGTATCCATGGATGATCAACCGCGGGGTCTTCATGACACCCGGTGACGAGGAGCAGTGGACGCTGTCGGTCCAACACACCGACGAGGTCATCGACCGTTACGTCGACGCGTTCGCCGAGTTCTGTGCTGCACTCTCTGCCTAGCCCCCTCGCTCGACCCCATCGACGCCGCGACACCCCACCAAAGCAACACCCACCCCACCCCGCCCCACCGAACCTGCGGACAAAACCGACCCCCACCGACGAAAACCAACGCAAGTTCGGGGAACCCCGCCTGACACGAAGGAGCCCGCCGTGGCCGACCGGACCATCCGCAACTTCATCAACGGCGAGCACGCCGACGCCGCCGACGGCCGTACGGCCGACCTCATCAACCCATCCACCGGCGAGACGTTCGCGGCCGCTGCGCTCTCGGGCGCTGACGACGTCGACCGCGCCTGCCGAGCGGCGCAGGACGCCTTCGAGACCTGGCGCGACACGACCCCCGGGGAGCGACAGCTCGCCCTCCTCCGACTCGCCGACGCGATCGAGGCGCACGCGGACGAGCTCGTCGCCCTCGAGTCCGAGAACACCGGCAAGCCGCTCGGCCTCACCGCCTCGGAGGAGATCCCCCCGATGGTCGACCAGATCCGATTCTTCGCGGGGGCGGCGCGCATGCTCGAGGGACGCGCCACCGCCGAGTACATGACCAACATGACCTCGTCGATCCGGCGCGAACCGATCGGGGTGATCGCCCAGGTCGCACCGTGGAACTACCCGATGATGATGGCCGTGTGGAAGTTCGCTCCGGCGATCGCGGCGGGCAACACGGTGGTGCTCAAGCCGTCTGACACCACCCCGGTCACGACGCTGCGTCTCGCTGAGCTCGCTGCCGAGTTCCTCCCGCCGGGCGTGTTCAACGTCATCTGCGGGGACCGCGACACGGGCCGCGCGCTGGTCTCCCACGAGATCCCCCAGATGGTTTCGGTCACCGGTTCGGTTCGCGCCGGGATGGAGGTGGCCGCCGCCGCGGCGACCTCACTGAAGCGTTGCCACCTGGAGCTCGGCGGGAAGGCGCCG
The DNA here is from genome assembly GCA_029782335.1 of Actinomycetes bacterium. Classification (GTDB taxonomy): domain Bacteria; phylum Actinomycetota; class Acidimicrobiia; order Acidimicrobiales; family Microtrichaceae; genus JADLFH01. The sequence goes on from JAKOVA010000053.1 coordinate 65,101, forward strand.
GTCGTGATCTTCGACGACGCTGATCTGGCGGCAGCCGCCGAGGCGATCGCGGTCGCCGGCTACTTCAACGCCGGCCAGGACTGCACGGCGGCGTGTCGGGTACTCGCTGCGCCGGGTATCTACGAGGACGCCGTTGCAGCGCTCACCGAGCAGGCAGCGGCGACGGTCACCGCGGCGCCGGGTGTCGCCGAGGACGACGTGTTGTACGGACCACTCAACAACGCGAACCAACTCGCCCGCGTCGAGGGCTTCATCGAGCGCCTCCCCACCCACGCCCGAGTGACCAACGGTGGATCCAAGCTCGACGGCCCCGGCTACTTCTTCTCCCCCACGATCGTCGCGGACGTCACTCAGGACGACGAGATCGTCACCAACGAGGTGTTCGGGCCGGTGATCAGCGTGCAGCGTTTCAGCGACGAAGACGAGGCGGTGCGTTGGGCGAACGGCGTGCCCTACGCGCTCGCTAGTTCCGTGTGGACCTCCAACCACGGCACGGCAATGCGCATGGCGAAGCGACTCGATTTCGGTTGCGTGTGGATCAACACCCACATCCCGCTCGTCGCGGAGATGCCACACGGCGGTTTCAAGCACTCCGGTTACGGCAAGGACCTCTCGGCGTACGCGATCGACGACTACACGCGTATCAAGCACGTGATGAGCAACCTCGAAGCGTGAAGCACCGCGGCTACGCCTCGCTGTCGTTGTGGCACGACACCTGCGACGACGAGTGGCGGCTGCGTCCCCGCCTCGGCGGGGACACCGACCTCGACGTTGCGATCGTGGGCGGCGGCTTCACGGGCCTGTGGACGGCGCGTTATCTCGCTGACGCCGACCCGTCACTGCGGATCGGGATCGTCGAGGCCGAGACGTGCGGCTTCGGCGCGTCGGGTCGCAATGGCGGATGGTGCTCCGCTCTGCTGCCCACCGAGATCCACTCAATGCACGCAGCGATGGTCGACACCGTCGACGAGGTCGGACGTGCGGCGAGAGCGGACGGCATCGACTGCGACTACGCGAAGGGCGGCACGCTCACGTTGGCGACGAACCCCGCCCACGTGGAGCGCATCCGGGCGGGCGCAGAGTTGTGGCTGGACGCGGAGCAGGCCCGTCGGCGATTCGACGCAACGGGCGTGCTCGGCGCCGCCTTCACTCCCGACTGCGCGGCGATCCACCCGGCGAAGTTGGCGCGTGGCCTGGCCCTGGCGGTCGAGCGACGCGGCGTGCGGATCTGGGAAGGCACCCGAGCGCGCGCCCTCCGCCCCGGTGTCGTGGAGACCGACGCCGGACAGGTCCGTGCCGAGATCGTCCTGCGGTGCACCGAGGGCTACACGCCAACAATCTCCGGGGCGACCCGCGCGGTGGTTCCGATCTATTCGCTCATGATCGCGACCGAACCGCTCCCCGACGACGTCTGGGAACGGATCGGCTTGGGAGACCGGGAGACCTTCACCGACGGTCGGCACATGATCATTTACGGCCAACGCACCGCAGATGGGCGGTTCGCGTTCGGCGGCCGAGGTGCGCCCTACCACTTCGGCTCGACGATCCGTGGCTCCTTCGACCTCGAACCGAACGTGTTCGACGACCTCGAGGCGGTGCTGCGGTCGTTGGTGCCCCAAGTGGGCTCCGCCGCGATCACCCACCGTTGGGGTGGCGTGTTGGGAATGTCTCGCGACCGCACCGCATCGGTCGGCTTGGACCGCGACAGCGGCCTGGGTTGGGCCGGCGGATACGTCGGCGACGGGGTGGCCACCACCAACCTGGCGGGCCGCACGCTCGCCGATCTGGTGACGGGTGCAGACACTGAGCTGACCCGGTTGCCGTGGGTCGGTCACCGCTCGCGGAACTGGGAACCCGAACCGCTCCGCTGGGTGGGCATCAACGCGGCGCTCGCAGTTGCGGCCCATGTCGATCGACGCGAGGCCCGCACCCGCCGGCCCGACCGTGTCGGCACCGCGGTGCTCCGCGCCATCGCCGGCGGCGCTCCGGTCGACTGACCCGAGACACCGCCGGCGAATGGCAGCCGCACGACGACGCTGCTCAGTACCTCGTCTTCACCAGGTGTGCGGTGCGAGTGACGCCGCCACGGGTGACCACCACGTCAGCGACGGCGCGACGCAGCAGAGGGAAGGTCTTGCCCGGAGGGGCGCCCAACTCCAGATCCGACCACGGGACCGAGCAGGTCAACCCTGTGCACGACGCAGTGGGAAGCAGGAAGCCCGAGATCCAGTCCTCGATCTGCCAGGTCACGGTGTAGGGGCCGGTACCAGGGAACCCGACGGGGTTCGCGACGAAGGTGAAGTCGGGAGCAGCGTCCGTCAGGGTCAGCTTCACCGCACTGTTGTCGAGGCGATTGGCGTAGAGGCTGATGTGGCCGCCGCGGTTCTGTACGTCAACCGAACCCAGGGTCAGGTCGAGGCCCGGGGCAAGTTGGCCGATCGACGGAATCTGGAGCGTGCCGATCGAACTGTCGACCAGGTCGGTGGTCACCGCGGTGATCACCTGGTTGATCACCTGCGGGAGGGTCGGTAGGCCAAAGTTCCCGGGGTTCGAGTGGCCGCACAGCCCGTAGGACCACGCGTACGCGCTCACGTAGTCGACGAGGCAGTTGAGAGCTTCGACCTCCGGATTGACCACCACGGTCGGGTCGACCATTCCACTCACGTTGTCGATCGTGGCGGAAATGTCGGCACGACCGGAGAGCGCAACCTCGAGCGGCGCACCCGCCGATTGTGGGATGGAGACGCGAAGGTCGGGGATCAGGAAGCGGAACGACGAACCGGATGCGCTGTTCGAACCGAGGTACATCGGGGCGATCGTCGGCGCCACGTCCGCGACGGGCAGGCTCATGTTGAGGACCCCTTCGGTCGTCAGGTCGTGGAGCAGCTCCTCGATCAGGCGTGGCTCCACCATGGCGCCCACGTCACGGAGCGCTCCAGATGCGTCCCGGTGCGATCTCACCAGCGTCGCGACGTCGCCCGAGACCGGCGGGACGTAGACCGCGGGCAACGGTGGGCCGAACGGTGGGTTCGCGAGGCCGGAGGCCTTGTCGGAATCCGAGAGAAGGATCGCGTCCAACATGACGTCAAGGCCGAGCGGCTGCATGAAACTTTCGTCGGTGGCACACGTCGACGGATCGCACGAGTCGCGGAACCCCTTGAAGGTGAAGTCGGGCATCCCGGGGACCCCCGTCGAGAAGCTCTGGTACGGAGCGATCGCACCATTGAGAATCCGATCGACCATCGACGTTCCGCCGTCCGCGGCGGTGAAGTAGTCGAGCACCGCGTTCGTCAACGACTTCTTCACGATGCCGCCGGCGAGCCATTTGCCCAACAGCCACGCGGTGATACAGGCCGGGCGGAGCCAGTTGTACGCGGGCATCCAAAGGTCGTGGACATCCACCTTTGACACATCACCGTCGGCGTGGGTTCGCAGGTTCGTGGTCGGACTTCCCTCCTCCATCCACGCTCGGAACGATGCGTCCGCGTCGACCTTCACCGATCCTTTGCACGGGAACGTAAAGAGACGAAGCCGGCCGGACACCTTCGTGTCGGTCACGGACGACGAGAGCTGGAGCGCGTTGTCCGAATCGCCCTGACCAAGGTCGACCCACGACAGGTCCACCGACGGATGGGCGTTCGAGATCCCGGTGATCTGGGCGTTGCCGATCGAACTGACAATCGACGCGACGAGTCCGCCCAGCGCGAAGAGCAGCCAGTCACCAGTCGAGGCGCTCTGGTCGGAAGTCCATTCGTAGTGGATGGTGCCGCCGGGTCCGAATGTGAACGTGAAGCCAGACGGAGCGATCGCCTCGAGCATCATCTTCGCAATCAGGTCGCCCGTTTGGTAGGTCGCGAGCTTGTCGGTGATCGCCATCCGAATCGCCGACTCCACGGTGTCGGAGATGTCGTTGGAGGGGATTCCGTCGGTGTCGACGAACAGACCCTTGTCGGCGAAGATCCCGACGGCGGGTGCGTGGAGTTGCCGTGCAGTTGCGGGTTGCGCTCCGACGTGCACCGTGAGCTGATTGCCGCCACCCCAGTACTGCGGACCCGTGGGACTGAGCCCGAGATCGAAGGTGCCCCCACCGGTTCCGTTGAACCACGGGTCGTACTCGATCAACTCCGCGTAGAGCTGAAAACCGGGGTCGGCCACGCTGGCATCCAACGGGACCATCACCACGCCGTACCCGCGCTTGTTGTTGGAGGAGCCTGCGTAGCAGAACATTCCGGAGCCCGATGGAGCGCCGCTCACCGGGTAACGGGCGCTGTAGGCCGATGCCGCGTGAGAGCCGATCGACTTCTTCATCCAGACCCGTACGTTGAGCGCGCCAATCGGCCAGTTCTTGTGGGTGTCCTGAACCGCCACAACGACCTTGAGAAACCGTTGACCGTTGCTGTTGCTGACGATGTCCGCTGCGCCGGTGTAGATGGGCCAGGTCGGCCCGGTTCCGAGGAAGGTGTCGTGAAGCGGCGTGAGGAACTGCATCGCTGCAGCGCCGTTGTCGGGAAGCGTCCCCACGGCTGGACACGGGGCCAGCAGTTCGCCCCTCGTCGGCGGCGGAGGGGCGGTCTCGCCATCACCTCGCCCATCGCGGGTTGAGCCGGACTCGAGACGTTGAACGTCGACAAGCGA
>JAKOVA010000208.1 GCA_029782335.1 Actinomycetes bacterium
GGGCCGGTGATGAACATGTAGCTCGTCTGATCGACCATGAAGATGAAGTCGGTCATGATCGGGCTGTACACGGCGCCGCCGGCGCAGGGGCCCATGATCACCGAGATCTGCGGCGTCACACCCGAGGACTTCACGTTGCGGTAGAAGATGCCGCCGTAGCTCGACAGCGAGACGACGCCCTCCTGGATACGGGCGCCGGCGCCGTCGTTGAGACCGATGACCGGAGCGCCCACCTTGAGCGCGAGGTCCATCAGCTTGTGGATCTTCTCCGCGAACACCTCACCGAGGGCACCGCCGAAGACGGTGAAGTCCTGGCTGAAGATGAAGACCTTCCGACCGTCGATCGTTCCCCAGCCGGTGACCACGCCGTCGCCGTAGGGCCGCTCGGTCGTCCCGGGGTTCCGCGACTTGGCGAGCATGTCGAGTTCGTGGAACGAGTCGGGATCGAGGAGGTACTCGATCCGCTCCCGGGCGAGCATCTTTCCCCGGGACTTCTGTCGCTCAACGGAGCGGTCGGAACCCGGTTGCAGCGCCTCTTCCTGGCGCTTGCGGAGGTCGTCGACGCGTTCGGACAAGGAGTGATCCATCGGCCGCAACGATACGGTCGAGCGGCCGACGGATCCGAATCGTCCGGGGCTCGGTCAGTTGCCGATCCCGCACTCCTTGCTGATCGGCGTCATCGCCTCGACGATCTTGGAGGGCTCGTTCGCCAGGGCGGTCAGCTCGGCAGAGGTGAAGCGGCTCTGCAACTTGTCGCTGATACATGAAGCCTGCTGCGCGGTGATTCCCGACGCCTCGAGTTGCCGCTGGAGTTCGGTGCCGATGTCGCCCGAGGCCCCTTCGGTGCCTGCGGTGGAATCGCCGGGAGTCGCACCGGCGCCGGGTACGCAGTCCTGGTAGAGGCTGGGGAGGCTCTCGGCGTCGGTCGCGACCGCCCGCATGAACTCGCCGCTCGAGTCGAACTTGTCCTTCAACTTGCCGGCCACGCAGTCGCCCGCCGTTGCGTCGAGGCCAAGGCTCTTGGAGAGCGACGTGATCAGGGACTCGAGCTTCACGCAGTCGTCGAAGGCCTTGACGAACGCGGCCTGGTCGTCCTTGGCGAGGTCCTCGAACTTGCTGTCGGCCTTGTCGAAGGTCGCCTTCGCTGCCTCGGACATGTGCTCGTCGAGCGACTCCGCGGTGCAACGGGCGTCCTGCTCGTCCAGCATCCCCTCGCCTTCCGGGCCGGTGAACGCGCCGAGCACCTTCGTGACGAACTCGCTGTCGCCGGGCCTCGCGGCGGACTTCCGTTGGGTGGTGGTCGTGGCGCCCTTCGACTTGGAGGATGTGTCGTCCTTCTTGTCGCTGCATGCGGCGGTCAGGCCGCCGAGGAGGGTGGCCAGCAGGACCACCGTGACGAATCGTCGCATTCTCGTATTTGCCTTCCGTGAAACCGAGCCTGGCACGCCGCTCACGCGCCTCCGGGCGAGCCGGCGGGCACGCAGCTCTCGTAGATGCTGTTCAACTTCGCGTCTTCGCTCACGAAGGCGCTGATGACCTGGCCGCTCGAGGGGAACGCCGCCTTGATCCCCTTGCTGAGGCAGGTACTCACCTCAGCGCTGGCGCCAAAGGCCCGGGCCATCGACGCGATCATCACGTCGACGCTCACGCAGTCGTCGAATGCCTGCTTGAACGCCGCCTGATCCTCCTGCGACAAGTCGCTGAAGTCGCTGTCGCTGCTGTCGACGGTCGCCTTCGCAGCGTCGGACATGTTGTCGTCGAGCGACTCAGCGACACAGCGTGCGTCCTTTTCGTTCAGCATCGCCTCGTCACCTGCGCCCGCGAAGGCGGCGATCACTTTCGTGACGAACTCGCTGTCGCCGGGCTTGGGGGTGGGCGCCTTGCCCGTCGTCGCCGACGTGGTTGTGGTGTCGGTCGCGCCTGCGGTGTCTTTCACGGTTGTGGTGGCCTTCGCGCCGGTGGCGCCCTTCGAGGCCGTCGACGCGTCGTCCTTCTTGTCGCTGCATGCGGCGGTCAGACCACCGAGGAGTGTTACCAGCAGGACCGCCGTCGCGAATCGTCGCATTCTCGTCTGTTCCTTCCGTGGGGGCTTTCGAGGGTATCGGGCGACGGGTGTGATCCAATGGCACCCAATGGAACTGCCGGTGATGCCGCCGCTGCGCCCGATGCTCGCCAAGGCGACCGACTCCCTTCCGGAAGGTGCCGATCTCCTCTTCGAGCCGAAGTGGGACGGGTTTCGTTGTCTGATCTTCCGCGACGGGGACGAGGTCGAGTTGGGCAGCCGCAACGACCGGCCGCTGACGCGCTACTTCCCCGAGTTGATCGACCCGATCCGCTCGCAACTCCCGCCGCGCTGCGTGCTCGACGGCGAGGTGGTGGTGGCGACGCCGGCGGGGCTCGACTTCGACCTGCTGGGCCAGCGCATCCATCCTGCGGAGAGTCGCGTGAAGCGGCTCTCGGTCGAGACACCCGCGAGCTTCGTGGCCTTCGATCTGCTGGCGCTCGACGACACCGACCTGCGCGGCGCGCCCTTCAGCGATCGGCGACGGCTGTTGGAGGTCGCGCTCGGGGCGGCGACCGCGCCAATCCACCTGTGCCCGTCGACGACCGACCGGGCGGTGGCCGCCGACTGGTTCGAGCGCTTCGAGGGCGCCGGGTTCGACGGGGTGATGGCGAAGCCTGCGGCGGGCACCTACCAGAGCGACAAACGGGTGCAGTGGAAGGTGAAACACAAGCGGACGGCTGATCTCGTGGTGGCCGGCTACCGGCTCCACAAGGACGGCGATGGGGTGGGGAGCCTGCTGCTGGGCGTCTACGACGACGACTCGACGCTGCACCACATCGGCGTCGCATCCGCGTTCACCGCTGCGTTCCGCCGCGAGTTGGTGGACGTGCTGCGGCCATACGAACGAGGTGCCGCCGAGCAGCACCCCTGGCGAGGTTGGGCGGAGGCCTCGATGCACGAGGGCGGAGCGGCCCGGATGCCCGGTGCGCCGAGCCGCTGGAACGCCAAGCGGGATCAGTCGTGGGTGCCGCTTCGCATCGAACTGGTCGTCGAGGTGGTCTACGAGGGGCTCACGGCGGGACGGCTCCGCCATCCGGCGCGTTTCGTGCGGTGGCGGCCCGACAAGGCACCCGGCGACTGTCGGTACGACCAGATGCACCACCCGGCACCGGCCGAGCTGACCGAGATCTTCGGCTGACCCACCGTTGGGTGTTCCGCCCAGCGAGGGGTGTCGCCGGGTCAGCGAGCGGCGAGCGCGTTCGCCTTCTGCATCACGTCGGGGGCGTCGAGTTCCGCGCACACCGCGGCGAGGGCATCGGTTGGCCCGCTCCAGTGCCAGTCGTCGACGACGCCGACCTCGACGTCGGTCTCCAGGGTGGCGATCCGGCGGAACAGCAGGGCGTTTTCGTAGTTCTGGACGAGCGACGCGGCGAGCTTCGCGGCACCGCGGACCGCCACGTCCCACTGCCCGGGTGCGTGGGGGATGGCCTCGATGTGGCGGTAGTGGGCAAGCACCGTGGCCGCCGACTTCGCTCCCCAACCGGGAATGCCGGGGAAGCCGTCGGCCGAGTCGCCCACGAGGCCGAGCCAGTCGGGAATCGACTCGGGATCGACGCCGAACTTCTCGCGGACGCCCGCAGCGTCACGGAACTGGCGGGCCCGACGGTCGTATTGGACGACCTTGGGGTCCTCGACGCATTGAGCCAGGTCTTTGTCGGGCGTGCAGATGATCGCCCGCTCAACCCGAGGGTCTGCCTTCGCAACCGCTGCCGCGGCGCCGAGGGCGTCGTCGGCTTCGACCTCGACCATCGCCCAGACCGTGAAACCGGCCGCCGCAAGGGCGTGTTCGAGCAGGTCGAACTGCTGACGCAACTCGGGGTCGATCCCTTCACCCGTCTTGTATCCGGGCCACAGGTCGTTGCGGAACGACTCGATCACGTGGTCGGTGGCGACGCCGATGTGGGTGGCACCCTCGTCGAGCAGGCTCAACATCGACCGCAGCACTCCACGGGTCGCTCCCACCTGACGACCCGCCGCGTTGACGTGGCCGCCACCGGGCGAGAAGTGGTGGCGGAACAGTTCGTAGGTGCCGTCGACAAGGTGGACCTGCATCGGGGCGAGGCTACCGAGAACGGTTGTTCTCGGCGCCGCCGACTGCTTGAGTGGTCCGATGTTCGACGTCGAGGTGGCCGGCCATCCGATCGTCCGCCTCGACGCGATGCGGCGACGAGTTCGCGTGCAGTTGGTGATCCCGGTCGTGGGGCGCTGTGTGGATGTCACCGCGCAGCCCGCGACACCGGCCCAGGCGCTGCGCGATGCCGCCGCGGCCCGCCGGGTCGACCTGGCGGAGGTGGCCGCCGCGGCGTACCGCTCGGCAACCGAGGCGGCCGCAGCGGCAGCTGCGTGGACGCCGCGGCCCGACTCACCGCTCGTCGCCACCTTCGGCGGCGTGGCGTTCCCGTTGTTGGGAGCCCTCTATGACGAAGGCGGGTCGCCGTTGGGCGAGGTGCCGCCGTGGGCCGAAGCGACCCTCGGTGCCGCCTCGCTCCGCGAGGCCGGCGTCGCGGCGTTCGGGTCGACCTCGACCAGGCCGGTCCGCGCCGCGCTCGTCGAGGCCCTCCGACCCCTCAGCGGGGGCGTGATCGATCTCAGCGGGCTACTCGTCGGGCTGATCGGTGCCCCCACGTTGGAGCCCGATCGTCTCGCTGCGCTGTTGAGCTCGCAGCGGGTCGCGCAGCGGGGGCCAGTCGGAGTCGACACCTCGGTGCTCGAGCTCGCGCGCCGGATCGTCGCCCGCTGGGGAGCGATCCGAGCGGAGCGTGTCCTGCGTGAGGCGCTGGAGCGCGCCGACGGCGTCACACGGCTGGTGGACACGGTCCGCTACGCCGATTGGCTCGGCGACCACGGACCCGCCGACCGGCTACCAAACGGCCTCGACGAACTCCACGACGTCCATCGGGCACTCCTCCGCAGCGCGCCGGCGAACGCCGACGCCGACGCCGAGGGGCGGCCGGCCGCCGCAACACCTCGACGACGACGGCGTCGAGGCAACCTGCACCAGCCGCTCGCGGCGCCCGTCGGGTTCGCTCCAGTCACCGCGACGACCGCGCTCCCGGCGCCGCCGGCGGTCGAGGGCCTCGACGGTGTGACGTTGGGCGAACTCGACTTCGTCGTCCCCCGCGTCGCCGATGACCTCAGCCGCTGGGGCCGGTTGATGTCGAACTGCCTCGGCAGTTTCGCCCCGTCGGTCGCCGCCGGTCGCTCGTCGATCATCGGCGTACGACGACGCAACCGGCTCGTCTACGCCCTCGAGGTCACCCCGGCGCGTGCGCTGCGCCAGTTCTGCGGGCGGGCGAACCGCATCCCCGACGACCCGCACCGCCACCAGATCCTGGAGTTCCTCGTCGAGCGCGGCGTCATCGACGCGGCGTCCATCCCCCGCGACGCCTAAACCGCCCCTGACGCCCGGGGGCCCCTGGGGCTCCTGGGGCTCCACCCCCACCCCCGAACCTCCACCCCCACCCCCGAACCCAGGGCTCCACCCCCACCCACGAACCTGCGTACAAAACCGACCCCCCACGACGGAAACGTCCGCACGTTCGGAACGAGGGCACCCACCCGCCCCAACCTGCGTACAAAACCGACCCCCCAGGACGGAAACGTCCGCATGTTCGGAACGAGGGCACCCACCCGCCCCAACCTGCGTACAAAGCCGACCCCCCAGGACGGAAACGTCCGCATGTTCGGAGGGAGGGGCGGCGCGGAAGGAGCGAGTGGCGCGGAAGGAGCGGGTGCCGCGGAGGAGCGGGTACCGCGGGAGGGTTACTCCTGGACGAGTTCGATGAGGGTGCCGAAGCTGCCCTTGGGGTGCACAAACGCCACGGTCGTCCCGCGGCTGCCCGGCCGGGGGGCCTTGTCGATCGCGGTCGCGCCCGCCGCCACCATCGCCTCGAGCGCCGCGGCGCAGTCGTCGACCCGGTAGCCCACATGGTGCAGGCCTTCGCCCCGCTTCTCGATCGCCTTCGCGATCGGCGAGTCGTCACGGGTCGCGGCGGTGAGCTGGATGTAGCTGTCGGCCACCTTGATCAGCGCCTCCTCGACGCCGTCGGACTCGACGATCTCCCGGTGGTGCACCTCGGCGCCGAAGGCCCGCTGGTAGTAGTCGATCGCGGCCTCCAGGTCACGGACGGCGATGGCAACGTGGTCGATCTCGGTGAGCAGCATGGGCCCATTCTGCGAGACTCCGGCCATGGCGAACAACGTGTTGGGCGGCGAGCTGCAAGCGTGCTCGTTCGACCCGCTCACCGGCTTCTACCGCAACGGCTGCTGCGACACCGGCGCGGAAGACCAGGGCGTCCACACCGTCTGCGTGGTGATGACCGACGAGTTCCTGGCCTTCAGCGCCTCGGTCGGCAACGACCTCTCCACCCCACGGCCCGAGTTCGGGTTCGGCGGACTCAAGGCCGGCGACCGATGGTGTCTGTGCGCGGCACGCTGGACCGAAGCGCTCGACGCCGGCGCCGCACCCCAGGTGGTGCTCGAGGCCACCCACGTCCGCACGTTGGAGTGGGCAGACCTCAGCGATCTCCGAGCGCACGCGGTCGACCCAGGGTGAGCTGAAAGTCCCCGGCCGGGTCGCACCACGCGGCGACCGGCTCGAACCCCCCGTCACGGAACTCTTCGGCGACGCCTGCGGGCGTGAACTTGCAGCTGATCTCGCTCAGCAGCTCCTCACCACGAGCGAACTCGACACTCAGATCGATCGCCGCCAACCGGACCCGCAGGTCGCGTCGTGCGCGCAGCCGCATCTCGATGCGGTGCAGGTCGGCGTTCCAGCGGGCGACGTGGTCGAAGTCGTCGAGGCGGAAGTCGCCGTCGAGTTCGCTGTTGAGAACCTTCAGGACGTTGAGATTGAACCTTGCGGTCATCCCGGCAGCGTCGTCGTACGCGGCGACGAGCCGCTCGGGTGCCTTCACCAGATCGGTGCCCACCAGCAGCGTGTCGTCGGGGGTCAGTCCGGCGGCGAGGGTCGCGTAGAACGTCCGGCGCTCGGCGCGATTGAGGTTCCCGATCGTGCCCCCGAGGAAGACCACGAGGCGGCGCTCGCCCGCGGTGGCGGCGAGCAGTTCGGGGAGGTGACGGCGGAAGTCGCCGACGACACCGTGGACGGCGACGCCGGGGTGTGCGAGCGCCAGGCGACGTGTCGCCTCCCGCAGCACCGGCGCCGCGACGTCGAAGGGCACGAACGCCTGCAGCGTCCCCCGGCCGCTGAGCGCGTCGATGAGCAGCGCCGTCTTCTCGGAGGTGCCCGAGCCGAGCTCGACGAGCGTTTCCGCCCCGCTCAATCGGGCGATGTCGTCCGCGTGCTCGGTGAGGATCGACCGCTCGGTGCGCGTCGGGTAGTACTCCGGCAGCTCACAGATCTGGTCGAACAGGTCGCAGCCGACCTCGTCGTAGAACCAGGTGGCGGGGATCCACTTGTCCGCCGCGGTGAGCCCGACGCGTGCGTCACGGCAGAGCTGGTCGTGCAGGTCGGCGGCGTCGAGGTGCACCTCGACGGTTGCGGTGGCGCTCATCGCGCGAGCCGGACGCCCGTGTACGGCCAGCGCGACGCCGGCGGGAAGAAGTTGCGGTAGGTGAGGCGCAGGTGGCCGGCCGGGGTGATCGTCGCGCCGCCGCGCAGCACGTGCTGGTTCACCATGAACTTGCCGTTGTACTCCCCCACCGCACCCGGCGCCGGAGCGAAGCCCGGGTACGGCAGGTACGCGCTCGCGCTCCACTGCCACAACCGACCGGTGAAGGTCGTGTCGCCGGCCGGGTCGGCTCCCGCGGCCACCTCCCACTCGGCCTCCGTGGCGAGGCGCGCCCCCGCCCATCGAGCGAAGGCGTCGGCCTCGTAGTAGCTCACGTGCGCAACCGGCTCATCCACATCGAGCGGCTTCCACCCGGCGAGGGTGAACACCTCCCAACCGTCCTCGCCGCATCGCCAATACAGCGGCGCGTGCCACCCGTTGCTCTGCACGGCGGCCCACCCGTCCGACAGCCACCACGCCGGCTGGTCGTAGCCGCCGTCGGTCATGAACGTCAGCCACTCACCGCAGGTCACCAGCTCGGTCGACACCTCGAACGGCTCGAGGTACACACGGTGGCGGGGCGACTCGTTGTCGAAGGCGAACCCACCGCCGTCGTGGCCAACATCCACCAGACCGCCCGGATGCGACTGCCAGCGCTGCGGCCCGGGCACCTTGGGAATCGGGAACGGATCCTGCGCCGCATAGGCCGCGCCGAGCGGGTTCTGGGCGAGCACGTGCTTGATGTCCATGACGAGCAGCTCTTGGTGCTGCTGCTCGTGATGCAACCCCAACTCGAGCAGCGCGAGCCCGGCGGGATCGATGCGACCAGCCGCGAGCGCGGCCCCCACCGCCTCGTCAACGTGGCGTCGGTACTCGGCGACCTCCGCCGCGCTCGGCCTCGACAACAGGCCCCGCTGCGGACGGGGGTGCCGGGGACCCGCCGCTTCGTAATACGAGTTGAAGAGGTAGCCGAACGCGGGGTCGTACGGCCGGTATCCGGCGAGGGCGCCGAGTACGAACGTCTCGAAGAACCACGTCGTGTGCGCCCGGTGCCATTTGGTCGGCGACACGTCGGGCATCGACTGGATGCACTGGTCTTCGGGGCTGAGGCGCGCGGCGAGCGACTCGGTGTGCGCACGAACCTCGATGAAACGTCGAGCCAGGACGGCTGCGTCGAGGCCCTCGACGGCGACTGCCATGAACGACAGCTTTCCCCACTTCGCCGTCCGTGACACGCGGGAGTCGGTCGAGCCGCCCGGGGCCTCGTCAGATCCGCCCGAGCCGTCGCCCGTAGGTGCCGGCGCCGCGCACCTCGAGGCCGGGCGGGAGTCGTGCCACGAGGCCGCGGTCGGAGGTGACGACGACGAGTGCCGGATCGACGTAGAGCTCGTCGACCAACTCGACGATGCGGTCGTCGGCCGCGTCGCGGGTGGAACTCCCGGCGTACTCCACTCGCAGGTTCCCACCGGCGAGCCGAGTCACTTCCTCACGTGACGGACCGTCGAAGACCACTACCGCTTGGTCGTCGGGATGCTCGAGACACCAGCGCGCGATCGCGGCGGTGAGCCGTGCCGCGGCCGCGGGGCGGTCGTTCCACCAGCCGCGGACGGTGGCACCCATCACGTTGTTGCCGTCGACGAGCCAGGTCGCCACGCACTCACCCCCACACCCCTCGTTCTGTCCCGTCAGATATCACGGATCCGTGACACCTCACGGGACAGAACGGGGTGGGGCGGGGACAGAACGGGGTGGGGCGGGGACAGAACGGGGTGGGTTAGGCGAGTTCGCCGCGGGCGTGGCGCTGGAAGAGGGTGATGCGGTCCTCGCCGATGCGCTCGCGCTTCTCCGGGTCCTGAATGCCCAGCCCGGCCTCGGGCGCCAGGCACAGCACGCCCAGCTTCCCTTCGGCCTGGTTCTTGTGGACGACGTTGGCCGCTTCGCCCACCTGATCGAGCGAGTACACGGCTGACATCACCGGGTGGATGCGGCCCTGGTCGATGAGGCGGTTCATGTTCCACGCCTCCTGGTAGTTGGCGAAGTGGCTCGAGACGATCCGCTTCAGCTTCATCCACAGGTGCCGGTTGTCGAACTCCAGCATGTAGCCGGAGGTGGCGGCGCACGTCACCACGGTGCCGCCTCGCTTCGCGATGAACACCGACGCGCCCATCGTGGAGCGGCCCGGGTGCTCGAAGACGATGTCGGGGTCGTCGCCGATCAACGACCGCACCTTCTTGCCGAGCCGGCGCCACTCGCCTTCGTCCTGGGTGTGCTCGTCGGCCCAGAACTGGTAGCCCTCGGCGCGACGGTCGATGACGTTCTCGCAGCCCATCGCCTGCAACAGCTTCACGCGGTTCTCGCTCGAGACCACACCCACCGGGGTGCCGCCGCCGTTGAGCACCAACTGCACTGCGTAGGCGCCGATGCCGCCCGTCGCTCCCCACACGAACACGTTGTCGCCCTGCTTCATCTGCGCGGCGTGCCGGCCGACGAGCATGCGGTACGACGTCGAGGCGCACAGCGCGTTGACCGCCGCCTCCTCCCAGGTGAGATGCGTCGGCATCGGCATGAGCTGGTTCGCCTTGACCACCGCGAGGTCCGCGAGCCCGCCGTAGTTGGACTCGAACCCCCAGATGCGCTGGTTCGCGCCGAGCATCGAGTCGTCGTGGGAGGACGGGTCCTGGTCGTCGACGTAGTTGCAATGGACGGTGACCCGGTCGCCGACCTTCCAGTTCCGCACCGCGGAGCCCACCCGGATGATGACGGCGGCGGCGTCGGAGCCCACCGCGTGGAAGTCCTGGGCGTGCCGCTTGGCCCACACCGATTCTTTGCCGAGCCGATCGAGGAACAGGAACGTCGGCAGCGGCTCGAAGATCGACGTCCACACCGTGTTGAAGTTGATGGAGCTCGCCATCACCGCGATGTACACCTCATCGGGCGCGATCTCGGGCGTCGGCACCTCACCCACGTGCAGGGACTTGCGCGGGTCCTTGTCTTCCGACTCGACGCCCGCCCACATCTCCTGCTCGGACCGCAACACGTGCGCGGCGCGGTAGGACTCGGGAATCGGAATGGCGGCGATGTCCTCGCCGGAGGCGCCCGAGAGAATCGCGTCAAGGAACGGCTGCATCGACATGGGGCGCGAAGTTACCCGTGGGTAGTCGCGGCGGGCCATGCGACGCGGTCGGTGCCGTGCGATGCTGACCGCCATGTCGTCGATCCCGACCCTGCGCACCGACCGACTCGTCTTGCGTGGGTGGCGGACGACCGACCGCGACCCCTTCGTGGCGATAAACGCCGACCCCGCGGTGATGGAGCACCTCCAGGGCCCGATGCCCCAAGAGTGGACCGATGGCTTCCTCGAACGGATCGAGGCCTGCTGGGCCGAGCACGGTTGGGGTCTGTGGGCCGTGGAAGTGGTCGGCGTCGCGCCGTTCATCGGCTACGTCGGCCTGTGGCCCGCGCCGTTCTTTCCCGGCGGCGGCGGAGTCGAGGTCGGCTGGCGTCTCGCGCACGAGCACTGGGGCAACGGGTACGCGCCTGAAGCGGCCACCGCAGCGCTCGAGTTCGGGTTCGAGTCGATCGGGCTCGACGAGATCGTGTCGTTCACGGTCCCCCAGAACCGGGCGTCGTGGCGGGTGATGGAGAAGATCGGCCTCGTCCGCGACCCGTCACGAGACTTCGACCATCCGAAGGTCGACCCTGCCGTCCATCCCGAACTCGTCGGCCACGTGACCTACGCGCTCCGCCGACCGGCGTGGCAGGAGATGGCGCAGCGCAGCGCGGGGTGGCCGACGGAAGTGACCGGCGGGTAACTTTGCGGGACGATCGACGGCCACCAAGGGGCCGATCGACCACACGACAGGGGAGTCTCATGGCCGGATCCGTCATCCTCAGCGGCGCTCGCACACCCATCGGCAAGCTTTCGGGCTCCCTCGCCGGGTTCTCCGGCGCGCAGCTCGGCTCGCTCGCCATCAAGGCGGCGCTCGAGCGCGCCGGGCTCAGCGGCGACCAGATCGACTACGTCTTCATGGGTCAGGTGCTGCTGGCCGGCGCCGGCCAGATGACCGCCCGCCAGGCGTCGAACGGCGCCGGCATCCCGCTCTCGGTGCCGTCGACCACCATCAACAAGGTCTGCCTCTCCGGCATCAACTCGATCATGATGGCCGACCTGCTCATCCAGTCCGGCCAGGCCGACATCGTCGTCGCCGGCGGCCAGGAATCCATGACCCAGGCGCCCTACCTGCTGCCCGACGCCCGCGGCGGCATGCGGATGGGCGACAAGAAGGTCGTCGACTCGATGATGTACGACGGCCTGTTCTGCGCCATCGACCAGCTCGCGATGGGCGGCGCCACCGAGAAGTACGCGGCCAGCGCCGGCCTGGGCCGCGAGGAACAGGACGACCTGGCCGCGAAGTCGCACGAGCGTGCCGCCCGCGCCCAGAAGGACGGCCTGTTCGACAACGAGATCGTTCCCGTCGAGATCCCCCAGCGGAAGGGTGATCCGGTCGTCTTCTCCGTCGACGAGGGTGTCCGCGGCGAGACCACCCTCGAATCCCTCGCCGGCCTGCGCCCGGCGTTCGACAAGGCCGGCAACATCACTGCCGGGAATGCCTCGCAGATCTCCGACGGCGGCGCCGCGGTGATCGTCGCATCAAAGGCGAAGGCCGACGAGTTGGGCATCACGCCGCTCGGCGAGATCGTCGCCAACGGCCAGGTGGCCGGCCCCGACCCGTCGCTGCTCACCCAGCCGTCGGCTGCCATCCGCCAGGCACTCGGGCGTGCCGGACTGTCGGTCGGCGACATCGACCTGTTCGAACTGAACGAGGCCTTCGCCGCGGTCGGCGTCGCGTCGATGAAGGATCTGGGCATCACCGACGAGATCGTCAACGTGAACGGCGGGGCGATCGCGCTCGGTCACCCGATCGGCATGTCGGGCACCCGCATCGTGTTGACGCTGCTCCACGAGCTGGCCCGCCGCGGTGGCGGCACCGGCGCTGCTGCGCTCTGCGGTGGCGGCGGCCAGGGCGACGCCCTGATCGTCAAGACCATCTGAGTCCGAAGACCGCCTGATCTCCGGGCCGAATCCCACCCTGGGTCGCCAACACGACGCCGGGCGGGGTTCGGCCCCGATCGTTTTTCCGCTCGGTTCGAGCGTTCAACCCAGCGGCGCTCGCTCACCCACGATCACGGCTTCGACCTCGATCTCCACCTTCCAGCGGGTGTCGAGCAGCGCCGCGACCACGACCGTGGTGTTGGC
Organism: Actinomycetes bacterium; assembly: GCA_029782335.1. Classification (GTDB taxonomy): domain Bacteria; phylum Actinomycetota; class Acidimicrobiia; order Acidimicrobiales; family Microtrichaceae; genus JADLFH01. The sequence goes on from JAKOVA010000208.1 coordinate 12,836, forward strand.
CGGGCGGATGTCGTGGAAAACCTCACCGTGGACCGACGCGATCGCCGGGAAGTCGGCGGCGTCGATGAGATACATCCGCGTCCGCACGACGTCGGCGAACGACGCCCCCGCGTCGCTCAACGCGTTGCCGATGATCTCGAAGCAGCGGCGGGCCTGCGCGGCCGGGTCAGCGGGGCACTGTCCGTCGTCGAACTGCGGTGCCGTCCCCGCCACGAACAGCCGCTTGCCGACCCGAACCGCCCGGCTGTAGCCGACGGTCAGCTCCCACGGAGAGCCGGACGAGATGAGCTGGCGGTCCATGCCTTGACGCTACCGGTCTGCTCAGGCGCTGCGTTCGACCGCCCGGCGGCCTTCGAGCGCCCGCCCGAGGGTCATCTCATCCGCGTACTCGAGGTCACCGCCCACCGGCAGGCCCGAGGAGAGCTTGGTCACGGTGAGATCGGGGAGATCGAGCAACTTCGAGAGGAACAGCGCCGTCATCTCACCTTCGATGTTCGGATTGGTCGCCAGGATCACCTCGCGGATCCCCTCGTCACCGATGCGACGAACCAACTCGGCGATACGCAGCCGCTCGGGGCCGATCCCCTTGAGGTGGTCGATCGCGCCGCCCAACACGTGGTAGCGGCCCTTGAACTCGCGGGTGCGTTCGATCGCGACGACGTCCCGGGGCTCCTCGACCACACACAGCACCGTGGCGTCACGTGCCGGGTTCGCGCAGATCGGGCACTCGGGGCCCTCGGCGAGATTGAAACAGCGTTGACAGAACGACATGCGCTCGGACGCTTGGCGGATCGCGTCGGCGAGGTGCTGCGCCTCCACCTCACCGGCAGCGAGGAGGTGGAACGCGATCCGTTGCGCCGACTTCGGGCCGATCCCGGGAAGCCGCCCGAACGCGTCGATCAACTCCTGCAACGGCGGCGCGTACTCGGGCATTCAGGCCCCTCCGAACAGCCCGCCGAGATCGAGACCGCCGAGGGGCGACGCGCCGGCCTGCAGCCGGTTGACTTCACCGACGGCCTCGTGCAGCGCGGCGAGCACGAGGTCTTCGAGCAGGGTCGGGTCGTCGGGGTCGACCGCCGCGGGATCGATGTGCACCGATCGGAACTCCATGCCGCCGGTGACCTCGATCCGTACGACGCCTCCGCCGGCCTGCCCCTCGACGACGGTCGAGGCGAGCTCCTCTTGCGCCTCGAGCATCTGGGCCTGCATGGACTGCGCCGCGCCGAGCAACGACCCGAGATCGAGGCCACCGAGCGCGCCGCTCAGATCACCTGCGAGGCCGTCAGCCGGCGAATCGCCCTGGGGGACCATCGCTCCTGACGAGTTCGAGTCGTCGATGCTCATGGGGTGTCCTCCACGATGACGGCGCCGGGAAACGCCTGGGTGAGTTTCTCGACCCCGCTCGCGGCGACGTCGGTGGCGTCGGTCAGCTCGCTGAGATCAACGGGCTCGTGCTCCTCGGGCGGTGGCTCGGACCGACCGGCGTCGGGCTGCTCGCGCGGCGCCGACGACGAGGCACGCGACGGTGACCCTTTTGAGGCGGGTGGCGATGTGTCATCGACGACGAGCCGGAGGCTGACCGACGTTCCCAGTTCTGCGCTCAGGGCCGCCTCGACCTCTCGCTGCGCTTTCGTCGCGCGGTCCAGCATCGGCGCGGTGAGCGCGAAGGTTGCGACGGTGCCGTCGACGCCGAGGAACCGTCCACCGGCGTACACGGCGCGGGCGACGGCTTTGAGCGTGGGCAGGACGCCGTCGCGCAGCACGGCTTCCATCTGCTCGACGGTCCACGAGCCACCCGCCGCACCGCCGGCCGCTGGCGGCGGCGCGTTGGTGGGAGGAGCCGCACTGCCGGCCGCTGGCGGCGGCGCGTCGGTGGGAGGAGCCGCTGGAGCGGACCGCGGCGGTGGCGGGCCGGCAGAGGCGGGCGCGGTGGAACGTTGATCGGTCGACTGGGCCGGGCGCCTGCTCGGCGATGGCGGCGACGGCGGACGACGACGCGACGGCGGCGGCGGGATCTCGGGGGGTCCCGATTCGCTCATCTCGGCGGCGGCTTCGGTGGTGGCAGCTCCGCGGGGCGGGGCGGGAGTGGCCGACGCAGGAGGGCCCGCAGGCGGGCGTTCACCGGCCGACGCTGCGGCGACGACGCCGCGGGCCACATCGCGTTCGAGCCGACCGACGCGTTCGGCGAGACCAGCGAGGGTGACGTCGGTGGAGGCGTCGGTGATGCGGACCAGCGCGACTTCGAGCGGGATGCGAGGGTCAGCGGCCTGGCGCATCTCGATCAACGCCGCCCCGACGAGCTCAAGCGCCCGGGTGAGCCCGGCGGCGCCCACCGCCTCAGCCGTCGCCGCCGCCTGGTCGCGATCGGTGGAGCTCAGGTGCCCCGCGGGCGCACCGACCGCCACGAGAAACGCGTCCCGCAACACTCCGAGCAGCGACTCGCCCACCACACGAGGGTCGCGGCCCGCGTCGACCGCGGTCGCGATCGCCACGAGCGCTCCCGCCGTGTCGCGCCCGGAAACCGCGGTGAGGAGATCGGCGAGGAACTCCCCGCCCGCCGCGACACCGCCCGCCGCGACCACCATGTCGAGCGCCGAAAGCGTGTCGCGGGCCGAGCCGCGACCGGCACGGACGACGTGAGCGATCGCATCGTCGTCGACCTCGAGGCCGGCGTCGGCGATGATCCACCGCACGTACTCCTCGAGCTGCGCCGCGGACAGCAACGAGAACTCGTAGTGCTGCGTGCGGCTGCGGATGGTGGGCAGCACCTTCTGCGGGTCGGTGGTCGCCAACACGAAGGTGACGTGATCGGGCGGTTCCTCGAGCGTCTTCAACAGCGCGTTCGACGCCGGGGCCGACAGCATGTGGACCTCGTCGAGGATGTACACCTTGGTACGGCCCGGCGAACCGACCGCCGCACGACCAATGAGGTCGCGCATCGCGTCGACGCCGTTGTTGGACGCAGCATCGAGTTCGAAGAGGTCATAGGAGTTGCCCGACTCCATGGCGCGGCAGCTCTCGCACTCACAACACGGCTCACCGTCACGCAGATCGGTGCAGTTGAGGGCCTTCGCGAGGATCCGTGCGGTTGTGGTCTTTCCGGTGCCGCGGGGGCCGCTGAAGAGGTAGGCGTGGCCGGTGGTGTCGCCGGTGATGGCGTTGCGCAGAGCCCGCACGATGTGCTCCTGGCCCCGGAGCTCGCCGAATCGCTGCGGGCGGTAACGGCGGTAGAGGGACTGCTGAGCCATCGGGCGTCGAGCCTACCGATGCCACCTGACCTGCTCGGCCCGTACCCTGACCGCCGATGACATCGCCCGCCCCACCGATGCCGCCCCCCGGCTGGTACCCCGACCCCGCAGGGCGGTCGGCGATGCGCTGGTGGGACGGCATGGGGTGGAGCAATGCGGTGTGGTCGCCACCGCCCGGCAATCACCCGCCTTCGCCACCGTGGCCGGGGCTACCCGTCGCTGCGGGTACGGCGCCATGGCCGGGTACGCCCGTCGGGGTGGGCACGCCCATCGGGGTGGGCACATCGGGCCGGTTCCCCGAGATCGCCACCTTGCGGCCACCTGCCGCGGCGCTCGCGGTGTTGCTGGTTGCCGCAACGGTGGCGGGGAACTTCGTCGTGACCGCCGCGTCCAGCGACGCTCGCCTCATCGCCGGTGTGGTCGGGCTGTTGGTGCTCGCGCTCGGCGTGGTGGGCTACCCCATCGCCGGGGTCGTCGCGTCGAAGCGTTGGGGGTCGGGGAACGTCGGCGCGGATCTCGGGCTCCGGTTCCGGGCAGCCGACCTCGGCCTCGGTCCCGCGGCCGCGGTCGTGATGTTCGGCGTCGTGATCGCAGTGGGGCTCATCGTGCGTGCCCTCGGGGTGCCCCAGACATCGAACCTGCAGAACGTCGAGGGGCATCTGCGTGGGCCGGTACTCGTCTTTCTCATCGTGCTCTCCGGCGTCCTCGCGCCAGTGACCGAGGAGCTCCTGTTCCGAGGGGTGCTGATGCGGGGCCTCGCCGCGCGGTGGGGTGCGGGGGTCGCCGTTCTCGGCCAGGGGGTGGTGTTCGGCCTGGCCCATGTCCTGTTCGACGGCGGGTGGGGCAACGTTGGGCTGGTGCTCCCGCTCACCGGTGTGGGGATCGTGTTGGGTTTCGTCGCACGGACGACTGGGCGGCTCGGGGCGGGGATGATCGCCCACTCCGTCTACAACCTCGGGCAGATCGCGCTGCTCATAGCGTCGGCCAACTGACGCGTCACGGGTTGCAGGCGAACGAACGCTCGTCGGCTTGGGGGTGTCCACGGACGGCAGGCCCCTGGGCGTCGGCCCAGGACGCGAAGATGCCGTGTTCTCGTGAGACGGTCAGGCGATCTGCGGCACACCGCAGGTTCCGCTGAGAGCTGCTGCCTCCCGGCCCTGACTCGGTTCACGGGCTGCGATTGCACAGGACCCGACCGCCTCACGAGAACACGGCCGACCCAGCATACTGATCGGGCCGGGGAAGCGGCACTGGGCAAGGCGACTTCGCCACCGCGATCGTCGAGGTCCATGAGGTGACGCGGGACGATTGGCCGCTACGCTGGCCGACTCCTGGAGACGTGCGAGAGCGGACGAATCGGCACGACTGGAAATCGTGTGTGGGGCAACTCACCGTGGGTTCGAATCCCACCGTCTCCGCCATTGTCCCGCCGGACCTGCGGTTCCGCCCGCCGAACCTGTGGACAGCGCCCGCCGAACTTGCGTACAAAACCGTCGCCTACCGACGGAAATCGCCGCAGGATCGAGGAGGCATCCCGCCCCCGGGCGAACTTGCGTACAAAACCGACCTCCAACGACGGAAACGTCCGCAAGTTCGGGGAGGGGGGACCCCGCCCTGGGGCCTGGCACACGGCGCCGGCGGCCTGGCACACGGCGCCGGCGGCCTGGCGCACGG